>SHVO01000041.1 GCA_009694245.1 Rhodospirillaceae bacterium
TGGTAGCGGAGGAGGGACTCGAACCCCCGACCCCAGGATTATGATTCCCGTGCTCTAACCAGCTGAGCTACTCCGCCCCATGCAACGCCGGAGCCATGAAGTCGAGGCCCAGCCGCATGAGGTGTGGGTTTTAAGTCCCGAAGACGTAATTGTCAAACCACTGGGACGAAGGCCTAAGCCCTTACGGCAAAGGCGAAATCACCTGACAGGCGCCGCCGCCGCTGGGGCTGCCGCCGCTGACCGGCGGCGCAGATTGTGTGGCAGCGCCGCCGAAGCCTCGTCCCGCGTAATCCAGCCGCCGCCCAGCACGCGCGCGCCGTCGTAGACGACGCAAACTTGCCCGGGCGTCACCGCGGCTTCCGGTTCGGCCAACACAACGCGGGCACGTTCACCGCCGGCTTCGCCAAAAACCGTCGCGGTGACGGGCTGGTGGGTATTGCGGAGTTTGACGCGCGCACCGGCGCCGTCGCCCGCCGGTCCCTGTCCGGCACCAAGCCAATTGACGCCGCGCAAAGTAAACGCCCGGCGCAGCAGCGCTTCCTTCGGACCGGCGACGATGCGCGCCGCCTCGGGGTCGATACGCACGACATAGAGCGGTTCGGCTTCGCCGCCGACGCCCAAGCCCTTGCGCTGGCCGACGGTGAAGTGAATCACGCCCTGGTGGCGACCGATGATCCGTCCGTCCACATGCACGATCTCGCCGGGCCGCGCGGCTTCCGGCCGTAAGGCGCGAATCACCCGGGCATAATCGCCATCGGGCACAAAACAGATATCCTGACTGTCGGGTTTCGCTGCCACGTGAAGCCCGAATTTTGTGCCGAGGTCACGTGTCTCGCGCTTGTTCATGCCGCCCAAGGGAAATCGCAAGAAGTCGAGTTGGACGCGCGTCGTTGAAAACAAGAAATAGCTTTGATCGCGGTCCAGGTCCGCGGCCTGATGCAATGTCACCCCGTCGGCGGTCTCAAGGCGTTGCACATAATGGCCGGTGGCCAGCGCATCGGCGCCAAGGTCCTTGGCGGCCTTCAAAAGATCGCGGAACTTGACGGTCTGATTGCACAACACGCACGGCACCGGGGTCTCGCCGTGGATATAGCCGTCGGCGAACGGATCCATGACGGCGGTCTTGAATGCGGCCTCGTAGTCGACGACATAGTGCGGAATGCCAATCATGTCAGAGACGCGCCGCGCGTCGTAAATGTCCTGGCCCGCGCAACACGTCTTGCTCCGGGCCGTGGCGGCGCCGTGATCGTAAAGCTGCATCGTCAACCCGACCGTGTCGTAACCCTGGGATTTCAGCAACGCCGCGACCACCGAGCTATCCACACCACCCGACATGGCGACGACCACCCGTGTCGCGGCGGGCGGTTTGGCAAATCCCATGGAGTTGGGTTTATGGTCGTTCATGAAAAGTATTCAATCCATCATATTGCGTGTCGCCGACGGTAGGCTAACCGTCAGGCCGTCGAGGATGTCGGTGACAACAATCTGACAGGCCAAACGCGACGCCTTCGTTACGCCGTAGGTCAGATCCAACATATCCTCCTCGGTCGCCAAGGCGATCGGCAATTTGGCAAACCAGTCATCGGCGACGATCACATGGCACGTCGAGCAGGCCATGGCGCCTTCACAGGCACCTTCCATATCGATGCCGTTGGCTTGCGCCACCTGGAGCAAGGTGACGTCGGCCGAGGTCCTGACTTCCTTGCGATTGCCGTTTCGCTCGATGAATAGGACTGTGGGCATTCCGGGCACCGGGAGGTTGCGAAGAGCTATGTATTACGTCAGCCCCCACGCTGCCAGAGCATTCTTGAAGCCTACAGCGCCTTGCGGCTACGCGCAGGATGATTTCCTCTTGCGGGCCGGGCCGGGACCGGGGGTTGCCGGTCTGATTTTGGGGGCGTAAAATGCGGCCTAAGTGTGGCGGCTGGCTCGAAGACCCCGCGCGAGCAGGCGCGCCGTAAACTGGACACCGAGAAGGATCAACGTCCGGGATGACATCTGGGAGGCGGAGCAAAATATTTTGTCCGCCATGGTCCGCGGCGCCAATTTGAAGGACATTCTGACGCTGGCCTGCCTGCATTTCGAAAGCACGGCGCCAGACAGTCTTTGCGCGATACTCCTGATCGACCCCACGCGCGGCTGCCTCCACCAAGGCGTCGGACCCAACTTACCCCAGGCTTATTTGGACGCGCTCGAGGGGCTCGCCATCGGCCCAAACGTCGGTTGCTGTGGAACCGCCGCCTATACGCGACAAATCTCGATCACCGATGACATCTCGACCAGTCCGCGGTGGGCCAAGTTCGCTCACCTGGCGGCGGAACACAATCTTGCCTCATGCTGGTCGATTCCGCTGCTCGACGGATCGCGGGAGCCGCTGGGAAACTTCGCGATTTACCACCACGCGCCGCATTGCCCGCCGCCGAACGTCCGTCTGCGCGGCGATCGCCAAGCCCTTACCCGGATCATGCTCAATCTTCTCAGCAATGCGCTGAAGTTCACGCCCGAGCACGGAAAGATCACCGTGACCGCCACTGTCGATGACCGAGGCCTTGGGATTCTCGTCCGGGACAACGGCATCGGCATCCCCGCAGACCAGCTTCCCAACCTCGGTAAGCCGTTTGTTCGGGTTACGGGCCAGAGCGACGAGCGGAAGCTCGGAACCGGGCTTGGCCTGTTCATTAGTCGATCGCTTGTCGAATTGCATGGCGGCCGTCTCGACATTACCAGCGAGGCCGGAGCCGGAACCAACGTGACAGTATCCCTACCCGCCGCGCGGATTTCTGCCGCACAAGCGGCGTAAAACTCCATCCGGTGAACCTACGAATCTCGAAATTTCGCCGCGAGGGGAAGCCACACCTCCAGAAACCGCGAAATGTCGGCGCGCGTGGTTTCCCAGCCCAGACTAACGCGAATCGCCGACTTGGCCTCGTTGGGAGCAACGCCCATGGCCAGCAGCACGTGCGAGGGCGCGATTCTTCCCGACGAACAGGCCGAGCCCGCGCTGACCGCAACACCCGCGAGATCAAGGCGCATGACTTGAGTCTCACTCGACACGCCGGGCAGCAAAATGCACGACGTGTTGCCGAGCCGCGGCTTATCTCTGCCAAAGATTCTTGCCTGGGGGGCTTCGGACTCGACAGCAGCCTCCAATTCGTCGCGCAGATCTAAGACGCGGGGCGCGTCAACCAATAATCGCTCGGCACAACGGGCGGCGGCGCCCATCCCGACGATGCCGGACACGTTCTCGGTGCCGGCCCGGCGGCGGTGCTCCTGACCGCCGCCGAGCATATCGGCCGCAATCTCGACCCCGCCCCGCAAGGCCAGCACGCCAGCACCTTTAACGCCGCCAAACTTGTGTGCCGACAGACTGACGCTATCTAACCCGAGCGTGCGCATACTGAGCACGGTCTTGCCGAGGGCTTGGACGGCATCGCAGTGAATCAGGGCGCCGTACTTTCTGGCGAGCGCCACGGCCTCGGCCACCGGCTGCAAGACGCCGGTTTCGTTGTTGGCAAACATGACCGCGACCAGGACCGGCGCCGCGCGTTGTTTGAGCGCCCGCTCCAAGGCATCGAGATCGACGATTCCGTTTCTGTCCACGGCGATGCGGTCCTGTTCGGCCACATGGGCCATGATCGAAGGATGCTCCGTCGCTGAAGCGAGCACTCCGGAACACCCGGCGGCGGCGGCCAGTCCCCGCATGGCCAGCGCGTTGGCTTCGGTTCCGCCAGACGTGAAAATGACCCGCTGCGCAGGCGCGTCGACTAAGGCCGCGATGGCTTCACGCGCCTCTTCCACCGCGGCGCGGGCATGTCGTCCCGGCCCGTGCACCGAGGATGGATTGCCAAAGTTGCCCAGTGCCGCGGTCACGGCCAAAACAACCTCTTCAAGAACCGGCGTGGTGGCGTTGTAGTCGAGATAGGCATGCGCTTTTGCGGTCATGGCCCCTTTTACCATCACTCCAGCATTCGGCGCTTAGATTGAATCGGTTGCTGTGTCCGTGGCTAGTGGTCCGACTCTGACAGACCGGCCGTGGCCTGTCAGCCCGGACCACTAACAAATCTATAGGGTTGTGGTGCGGATCAGACACGATGAGTGAGACTCAAGCGCTTGATCCGCACCACTAGGCAGCGGGTAGCCGCTTTTTCGCCGGGCCCACCAGCTTTCCCGAAAGCACGTCATGGATGGTAACGCTTTGAAGATATCTGTCGGGCCTCCCGCTCGATTGCCCGCCAGAGCGCCTCGATCTGCGGGCGCAAACTCAGGCTTTTGGCGGACGGACGAACGCTGGCGGCATCGTTGGTGACACTGAACGCACAATATATGTCAGCGATGGTGATTTCTTGGGGTGGCCGGGCCAGAACATAGCCGCCGCCCGGTCCGCGAACGCTAGAGACCAGGCCTCCCGAGCGCAAGCGCGCGAACAACTGCTCGAGATAGGAGGCCGAAATGCCCTGGCGTTCGGCGATAGCCGCGAGGGTGCTTGGCTCTTGGCTGGGCTGGTTGGCAAGGTCGACGAGAGCGCCCACCGCATGACGGGCCTTGGATGAGTCTTTCACGTAAGGCGGTCCCCTTCGCCTGAAGTATTGGCCGCAAAGTATTTTCTGGCCTCAGTATATACGCCTGAAATCCTGACGGGTTGCCCGCCCCGAGGCCTAAATGGCTACTTTTTGAAGGGTTATTGGGTCCTGGCCTCTTCCAGCTCCACGGCCAGCGGCCATACCCTCGGCGATTTGACCCGATTTCGGGTTTGCACCCCGGTGCCGCTTACCCTAAATAATCGGCCCCCGCCAAGGCGCCATCTCCACCCCAATCGTAACGACCGTGCTACTGTGGGGTTTCGCGACAAAGGACTGAATATGCCCGAAGTCATTTTTGCCGGTCCGGAAGGGCGCCTCGAGGGCCGGTACCACCACAGCGAGGCCCCGCGCGCCCCGATCGCCGTCATCCTCCACCCACATCCTCAACACGGCGGGACCATGAACAACAAGGTTGTTTACAACCTCTATTACGTCTTTGTGCGCAAAGGCTTTTCGGTCGTCCGCTTCAATTTTCGCGGGGTCGGCCGCTCGCAGGGCAACTTCGACAATGGTCAAGGCGAGCTGTCGGATGCGGCCTCGGCGCTGGATTGGCTACAGTCGGTCAATGCCAACGCCTCATCATGCTGGGTTGCCGGATTTTCGTTCGGCGCCTGGATCGGTATGCAGCTCCTGATGCGCCGCCCGGAGATCGAAGGCTTCGTGTCGGTCGCTCCGCCGGCCAACATGTATGATTTTTCTTTCCTCGCGCCCTGCCCGTCTTCGGGCTTGATCCTCCAGGGGACCGACGACGACGTCGTCCCGGAACCTTCGGTCGAAAAGCTCGCGAACAAGCTAAAGATGCAGAAGAACATCACCATCGACTATCAGCTGGTCAAGGGCGCCAACCACTTCTTCAAGGATCACATGGTTTACTTGGCGAATTCGGTCAGCGCCTACGTCGATGCGCGCATGGGCACGGGCTCAACCGGCCGCCGCAAGACAGCGGCGCAGGCTTGAATCAGTCGTGGCGACCTAAGCCGCTTTGACCCTGGTCAGAGGGTCCGGCGCGAGAAGGCGCGCACCTAACTAATGCCGGCCTTCCACTGGCGCGGCAATGCGCCCACCCGTTACAGGCGTTGTAACGCCGGTTGTGCCCGGATATGTCAAAGGCATTCTGCGCAGGCATCGCACGGCGAGATAGGCGAAGGCCTCCGCCTCCAAGGCATCTCCATCCCAGCCTAGTTCATCAACCGGCGCGGCCAGGATGCCGGATTGCCGGGCGAGTTCGGCCATCAAAGTTGGGTTGTGCCGCCCGCCGCCGGTGACAAATATTTTCTTTGGGCGCTCGGGGCAGTGTTTAAGGGATTCCGCCGCACAGGCGGCTGTAAAAGCGGTCAGTGTCGCCGCGCCGTCCGCAACCCCGAGATGCGCGAATTCCCGGAGCGTGAAGTCGAAGCGATCGAGTGACTTCGGCGGGTGGCGAGCGAAAAACGGATGCTCGATCATACGGGCAATAAGATCGCGGTGCACCCGACCTTTGGCCGCCAGAGCACCGTCTCGGTCCATGGCGAGGCCGAGCTTTTCTTTCAGCCAGTCATCGATCAATCCATTTCCGGGTCCGGTGTCGAACCCCAGAACCTCTTCGGAACCACGTCCAATCCACGTGAGGTTGGCGACGCCGCCGACGTTAAGAATGGCCATCGGCCGGTCACCTTGCGCCAGTGCCGCATGATAAACCGGGACGAGTGGCGCGCCCTGTCCGCCGGCGGCGACATCGGCGCTGCGAAAGTCGAAAGCGACCGGAACGCCCAGGAGACCTGCCAGGCGCGGACCGTCGCCCATCTGCCACGTGGCGCCGAGTCCTCTCCCTGGTGACGTCGGGCGATGCCAGATGGTTTGTCCGTGAAAGCCCACGAGATCTAAAGCCGTGTTCGCGAGGCCCAGGACCGCCAATAGATGCGCTACGGCGGCGCCATGCCTATCGGTCAATTCGCCTTCGAGACCCGCTTCCAGTTTCGACACACCCCTGTCGGGGGCCGCGGCAATAAAAGCACCCAGCCGTGCCCGGAACTCGGGGGGATAGGGCAGCGTAACCGCAGACCCGCGCCAAATAATCCGGTCGCCATCGGTCTCCATGTAGGCGGCGTCGATGCCGTCCATGGAGGTGCCACTCATAAGTCCCACGACGCGCAACGGCTTGAAAGGTATAACGGCGACGTTCATGGCCCTAACATTGTCCGAATCCGCCGGGTATGGTAATCACCCGCGCCTGCCAAGGCGTGATTTCGATTATATCATGCCTCGTAATGACGCTATCGTATGATCGCGACTTTCCTGAACGAGCGCACCCATGGCTCAATACCGCTCCGAGCTGATCCGGACCCTAACGGCGCGCGGGTTCCTTCACCAGTGCACCAATCTGGAGGCGTTGGACGCCAAGGCCGCGGCAGGCGTCGTTACGGGCTATGTCGGCTACGACGCGACGGCCGACAGCTTGCACATCGGCAATCTCGTGTCGATCATGATGCTGCGGCGCATGCAGCAGGCCGGGCATCGCCCGATCGTTCTGATGGGCGGCGGCACGACCAAGATCGGCGATCCATCAGGCAAGGACGAGGTCCGCTCGCTCCTCGATGACGCCGCCATCGCCGTAAATATCACCGCCATTCAGGCGACCTTCGACCGCTTTCTAACTTTCGGCGGCGCGCCGACCGACGCCATCCTGGCCAATAACGCGAGCTGGCTGGATGAGCTGCGCTATATCCCGTTCTTGCGCGATGTCGGCCGGCATTTCACCGTCAACCGCATGCTGACGATGGATAGCGTGAAACTGAGGCTCGAGCGCGAGCAGCCGCTGACCTTCCTCGAATTCAATTACATGATCCTCCAGGGTTACGACTTCGTCGAGCTGTACAAGCGTTATGGTTGCGTGCTCCAACTCGGCGGCTCGGACCAATGGGGCAACATCGTTCAGGGTGTCGATCTGGGCCGGCGCATCGTTGATGCGGAATTGTTCGGGTTCACCTGCCCGCTCATCACCACGTCGTCGGGCGCCAAGATGGGCAAGTCCGTGTCGGGCGCCGTGTGGCTGGGGGCGCACCGGCTCAGCGCTTACGACTACTACCAGTTCTGGCGCAATACGGAAGACGGCGACGTTGGCCGGTTCCTCAAATTGTTCACGGATTTGCCGCTCGCCGAAGTCGCGCGGCTGGAGCAGTTGGAAGGCGCCGAGATCAACGACGCCAAGAAAATCCTGGCTCTCGAAACCACGACGCTGCTGCACGGTAAAGATGCGGCCGCTGACGCTGCCGAAACCGCGCGCCGGACCTTCGAGCAGGGCGGAATCGGCGATGATTTGCCGACCATCGAGATCAACGCGGCGGCGTTGAGGGCCGGAATCCCTACGTGGGAGCTGTTCCAACGCGCCGGCCTAGCCGCCAGCAACGGCGAAGCCCGCCGCCTGATCCGCGGCGGCGGCGCCAAGCTCAACGATCAAAAATGCGACGAGGAAAATGCCGTCGTGACGGCGGACACCGCAGTCGATGGCGTCATTAAACTGAGCGCCGGTAAGAAACGGCATGCGATCGTTAGGTTGGTTTCCTAGTGCATCGTGGCGAAGAGCGGGAACCGGTTTTCGGCACGATGCTCTGGGGCCACGTCAAGGAATTAAACCGCGGCTATTGTTCGACCGGCTTCACGTCCAGAGGCGATGAGTTGGGGTCCTTCGGCGCTCCCGGCTTGAAAATATCGAAGATGTGCCGGAGGAATCCGGGCGCGAAGACCGCGAGGGGATTGACGACCGGCTGAGCCGTCGCGACATCACCGCGGTAACTGTAGGTCGCGGCGAAGATTCCGCCGCCCTTCTCGCCGCCGCTCAATATTGCGCCGATGAGCGGTATGGAACTCAGAATCGAATTGATCGAATAGGCGGGAATTAGCGTGCCGTCGAAGTTCATCAGGGAAGAGTCGAAACTGTAGGTGCCCGCGCCGGTAAGTCCCAGGGAGCTTCCCGACATCTCGCCGTCCTTCACGGTCAGCGTCGCATCGCTATACGAGAACGGAACGCGCAAGGCGCCAAATGAAATGCCTTTGCCGCTCAATTCATCGACGATCCCGGTCAACGAAGCGACCGACAGCAGGCGCGCAAGCACGGGGGCCCTGACCAGCTTGAAATCATTAATCACAGCCAGACCGTTGATGCTGCCGTCGGCGGCGAATTCACCGTTAATCTCAAGATTGCCGCCAACAATATCGTCGAACAGGCCAATCGCGCGAACAACACTTCCGCCACTGACACTGCTGCCCCTGAACCTGCGCCCCTCGCTCTCCGAGGCCAGCTTGAAGATAAATGGCGTGGAGCCGTCGACTTTGCTCATGAATTCGATGACTTGAATTCCGGTATAGTCTCTTTCGTAGTCCAGGCTTACGCCCGTGAAATCGGTATTCTTCGTCAGCCACATGCGATCGAACGAAGCGCGCAATTTGATCGGTGTCAAGAACGGCGTATCGCTGGAGCCGGCTGATGTCCTTCGGCGCTTGTCGTCCCGGCCCAATTCTTTCCAAAAATAAGTGGAATTGAATGACGGCCCTGAGATGTCGACGGTATAGCCGCCGACCTCGTCCACCAGGACTTCGCCGCCCAGCCGCGTTTCGCCGATCACGCTCGGCTTGATCGTCAAGGACCGCATTCTTCCATTGTTGCCGAAGGTCGCGCTGCCTGAAACATCAAGATCGTCGCCCGAGGTCACTTGAAACGCCGGGATCGTGCTCAGGCCGGTTTTGGTGAACGTCGCCTCCACCCTCGCCACCGCCGTGCGGCCGGGCTCCTTGTGCCATCCCAGTTCCGGGATGGCCACCGTCGGCGCCGTGAGATCCACCCGCGCTTCCAATATGCGCGTATCATCACGCATGACGGTATAAATCACGTTGGCGGGAACCGCGCCATCGATATAGGGCGGTATGAAGGGCGCGACGCTTAGACCGATGAGGGGGCGCTGGTCGTTACCAAGGATCGGATCCAGGATGTACTGACTGCGGAAATCGCCGCCGCTGAAATTTTCGCGCCAAGCAATCGTCGTCGGAATGCCACCGAGCGCGGCACGACCTGAAACATCCATCCCCGCGCGGTCGAGATGAAGCGCAAGGCGCCCAGCGGTCAAAGGAAGCCCGAAAGCGACTTCAGGAATTGCGATGCCCTCGGTCCGGGCCTCGACACCAAGCTGCATTTGATCAAACTTGAGTTCCTTGATCAGCGGGAAGTCCAGCGTCAGGTCGACATCGGCCCGCCCTTCCGCACGATTGGCGTCTAAGCCCAGCGCACGGGCATAGCCCAGGGGTTCGTGGTCAATCAAGCGCATGACATCGCTGAACTCGCCTGCGATCTTGAGTCGGATGTTAGCGCGCTCGCTGCTGCTGCCCAATCCATACATGCGGACCATCCCTGAAGGAATGCTGAGGCGCCTCCCGGAGACCGCATCTGGAACATGACCGGCGGCAATATCGAAAACCGCCTCGCTGCCGGAAATGGCTATGCGGCCCGTGGTTCCCTCGACCTCGGGCATGCTTCGCATGTACTTCACCTTGGCGCCACGAAGTTCAGTGGTGAACCGAGCTTCGGTCGCAGCAAGCGCGTCGATGGTTGACCCCGCCAACCGCAGTTTTAGACGCAAGTCGTAGAGCCCGCCTTCACTCAAGTTCTGATCAATCCAACTTCGCGTGTTGGGCTTGATGCCGACCGGCCAATACTGTTTCAGCGCAGGCACCGTGAGTTCGGCCATGCTGAGACTAAGATCGACAACCGGCGCACTGTTCAGCGCACTGCCTTCGCCGGTAAGGTTAATCACCGGCGAGGCCTTCCCGCCGCCGTTCAATTCCAAGCGGAACTGCTCAATCCTGATGTCATTGAGGTCAGGTCCGGCCGCCCCTTTGAGGGAAATGGTTTTCACCGGAAACGCTTCCGCGACCGGGTCCGGCAGAAGGAGGCGGCCAGCTTGACCCTTGACGTCAAACCGGAGATCACTGAAGCGGGCGCCGGAATTCACGAGCCGAAGCGTTGCCGCCGCCGTCCCGCTCAAGCGCAGATCAATCATCCCGAAAGGCGCAAGCTGGGGTGCAAGACCCGCTACACGTGCCGGCCTGAAGCCGTCGATGTTCAGATCAACCTTCAGATCCCCGCTGGCGGCCGAATAGCGGCCTTTGGCGGTGAGATTCCACCGCTTTCCTTCCTCGACGACAGGGAGCGTCGCCTCGATGTCGACATCCGCGCCGGCGCGCCTGAAGTTCAAGGTCGCGTCAGGCACCAACCAGCGTTGGCCAGAGACCTCGTCTACTAGGACCAGCGTTGTGTTTTCGATGCCGACGCGGTCGAGGTAACCCGCCGGGTTATCGCCGCCCGGCGCGCGGGTCAGCGCACCAATGAGTAAGACGGCAAGAGCGTTGCTTGACGCGATGTCGCCCGAAGCCCGCGCCGGTGGGCTGGAAGGTAACGGAGCGTTGGTGGCCGGCGCGCCCTCTACACCGAGCCCCAGCGAGCCATCGGCGCGATGCACGAAGCGAATGATCGGATTGGACAGCAGGACCTGTTCGGGCGCGGCGAGACCACGGCGCAAGGCCGGACCGCTCAGACGGATAACCATGCTCGGTAGTCCGGCGATGACCGCGCCGGAGTCATTGAGCACGCGGACATCGCGCACGGTAAGTTCCGGCGCGCCCTTAAAGCCCGCCCATTTGAACTCCGCTCCGGCAATGCCGAAGCGATATCCTGGCGCGACTTCGCTAAAGGCGCTGGCGATATAGGAAGCAACGGCGTCCAGCCTTACCGAGCCCTGACTCAAGCGCCAGACCAGCACAGCCGTACTCAGCAGCAGCACAAGCAGGACTACTTCCAAGACATAAATCAAGAATCTAACTGCGCCGTGTGCCAACGCCGCGGACTCCACAGTGATAAGGCCCGAGCACCCGGGAAAATTAGATTAGCGGAGCGTCGCCACTGCGCCGGAGCGTGCCCTTTGTCACCGCAGCTTGACCGCTTCCCTTCTATATCTCACTGTCGGTGGTAACGATAGAGAATCCTGCGAGTCGCACATGATCCCGTTCTCCGCATCCGCACTGCCGCCCCCCGCCGATCGTGAGCGCGCCGCGCGCCTTCACTCCGACTGGTTGGCGGCCGCGGAATCGCAGTCATCGGATCTTGCCGGTTTCATGCGCGCGATTCAGGGCGACCGGCAATGGCGCTCGCTCATGGACGGGGTGTTTGGGAACAGCGCATACGTAAGCGACCTGCTCTTCGACCAGCCGGCAATCTTTATGGCGTTCGCGAAAAGCGGGCCCGGCGTGTGCGTCGAGAAACTCATTGCCGGCGTCACGCGGGATCTGGCCGCAGCGATCACCGGAGCCGAAATTGCCGCCGCCATGGCCGAGCTGCGGCGCGCGAAGGCTGAAGCGGCCCTGCTGATCGCGCTCGCCGACATCTCGGGTATCTGGAGCGTGGATCAGGTCACGGCCGCGCTTTCGGATTTCGCCGACGCCTGCGTGCGACGGGCACTCCGGATCTTACTCCTCCAGGCCCATTCGCGCGGTCAACTGAAGATCGGAGATCTTAGCAGTCCCGAAGTCGATGTCGGCTATGCCGTGCTCGGTCTCGGCAAGCTCGGCGGGCGCGAGCTGAACTACTCTTCTGATATCGATCTGTTTGTCTTTTACGATGAGCGACGCCTGCCCTACGTCGGTAAGAAAAGCCCGCAGGAATTCGCGATTCAGCTGACCAAGGACCTGACGCATCATTTGCAGGAGCGCACGGCGCAAGGTTACGTCTTTCGCACCGACTTGCGCCTGCGGCCTGATCCGGGATCGACGGCCATTGCAGTCTCGCGCGAAGCCGCGCAGGTCTACTACGAAAGCTATGGTCAGAACTGGGAGCGCGCGGCCATGATCAAGGCCCGAGCGATTGCCGGCGATATGAGCGCCGCGGCCGCTTTCATTCATGACCTGCAGCCCTTCATCTGGCGCAAGTCGCTCGATTTTTACGCCATTCAGGACATTCATTCAATCAAACGGCAAATCTACGCCCACAAGGGTGGAGGTAAGGTGGAGGTCGCCGGGCATAACATTAAACTTGGCCGCGGCGGCATTCGGGGGATTGAATTCTTCGCCCAGATTCAACAACTCATCTGGGGCGGGCGTTTCACGCAGGCACGGCCGTCGCAAACTCTCGAGGCGCTCGCCGCGCTGACGTCCCTCGGCTTCGTCGCGCCGACCGTGCGCGACGACCTCAACGCCGCTTACCGATATTTGAGAAAGCTTGAGCATCGGCTGCAAATGATTGCCGACGAGCAAACTCAAACCCTGCCCGCGGATCTTGGAAAGCTCGCGCATGTCGCCGCGTTCATGGGCCATGCCGAACTTCAGCCCTTTATGGCGGAAGTTGAAAAGACACTGCGCACCGTTGAAATCCACTACGCCGGCTTGTTCGAAGACTCCCCGTCCTTGGCGGTGGACGGCAATCTGGTGTTCACAGGTACCGAGGACGACCCCGATACAATCGCCACCTTGAAGCGGCTGGGGTACCAAAACCCGGCAACGGTCGCGCAGACCGTGCGCGGCTGGCACCACGGGCGCACCCGCGCCACCCGCAGTGATCGCGCGCGCCAGCTGCTGACGGAGGTCATGCCGGGTCTCTTGAGCGCCCTCGGAAAGACGGCCCAGCCCGATGCGGCGTTTGCCCGCTTTGACCAAAGCTTGTCGGTTCTACCGGCCGGCGTGCCGCTCTTGTCGATGTTCCAGGCCAATCCGAGCCTCCTGGATTTGGTGGCGGAAATCATGGGCGATGCACCTCGACTTGCCGAACACCTCGGTCGTTCGCCCGCGCTGCTGGAGTATGTTCTCGCGCCGGAATTCTATTTTCCCGTTGGGAGTCTTCAGGTCCTTCAATCGGACCTCGAACGAACACTCGCTGCGAGCGAATCCTTCGAAGCCATACTCGATTCCTGCCGGCGCTGGACCAACGAACAGCGCTTCCGGGTTGGCGTTCAGGTGCTCAGGCGGATGATCGACCTCTTACAGGCGGCGGAGCATTTCACCGCCATTGCCGAAGCAACCGTCTTGGGACTGACACCGCGTGTCCGTGACGAATTCGTCACCCAGTTCGGAGAGGTTCCGAGTGCCGGCTTCGCCATCCTAGGCTACGGCAAGCTGGGTAGCTTTGAACTTACGCCGACCTCCGATCTGGATCTCGTAGTGATCTACGATGCATCGATCGACGGACATTCCGCCGGCGGGGCGAAAACGCTGCCCGCGCCCGCTTATTTCGTCCGCCTGACGCAGCGCCTGATTGCGGCTTTCACGCTGCTCACCCGCGAAGGCACACTCTATGCCCTCGATCTACGGCTACGCCCCACCGGCGAGACCGGGCCTTTGGCATGTAGCTTGGATGCGTTCGAAAAGTACCACGCCGAGGATGCCTGGACATGGGAACACATGGCCTTGACCCGAGCCCGCACGATCTACGGTCCGCCGGCGCTGCGGGAAAAAATTGAGGCCTCAATCCGATCAATCCTGGCACGGGCGCGCGATCCGGCGGCCTTGGTCTACGCCGTCGACGACATGCGTGCACGCATGCGCCGGGAGCAGCCGGATGGAGGGCTTTGGGATCTGAAACGCTCGCGCGGCGGGCTCATCGACGCCGAGTTTATTCTCCAGTATCTGCTCTTGAGGCACGGGTCGGTTCGTCCGGTCAGCGCACGACCGGCCGACATCGTGGCAAGCTTGGCCTCCGCCAGCGCCCTTGCTAAAGAGGATGCGGAGACCCTCAAAGCCGGCATTTTCCTTTGGTCCCGGCTCCAGGTCTTGCTGCGCCTGATGACGGAAAACGAGCTGCCGACCGCCGACATGCCCTTGGGCTTGAAACAAAAGCTGGCGGCTGCGGCGGGAATGCCTGATTTTGTGACGCTTGAGAGCTTGATGCGTGATACGGCAGACGCAGTCTCGAATGTGCTCCGCCGAACGATCGCCGAGCCCGCCCAAGCAGCTCGAGGGATACTCGGCCCGGACGCACCGCACTAATAGCGAGAGCTAGGAAACGGGGTAAACCGCATGGCGCCAAAAAAGCTGAAGAAGAAAGCGGGCAAAGCAGGCGTCCGTAAGCCCGCGCGGCCGGTAAAAGATGCGGCGAAGAAAGCCACTAAGAAGGTCGCGAAGCCGGCGAAGGCGGCAACGATGCCGGCCGCCGCCAAATCGCTGCTGGGAAAGTCCGCGCCGGACTTCGCGCTGCCGCTGGACGACGGCGGTAGGCTTTCGTTGAAAAGCCTGCGCGGCAAGCGCGTCGTCTTGTACTTCTACCCCAAGGACGACACACCCGGCTGCACGGCGGAAGCCTGCGCCTTCCGCGACGGCCTGCCCCGGTTTTCGAGCGCCAATGCCGTGGTCATCGGGGTCTCCAAGGACAATGTCGCCAGCCACAACAAATTCAGGACCAAGTTCAAGCTGAATTTCCCGCTGGCCTCCGATGATGGGAAAGTCTGCGAGGCCTACGGCGTCTGGAAACAAAAGAGCATGTACGGCCGGACGTACATGGGGATCGAGCGCTCGACCTTCATCATCGACGAGCAAGGCAGCGTTCGTGCCGAGTGGCGCAAGGTCAGCGTAGCCGGACACGCCGATGAAGTTTCCAAGGCGCTCGCGGTCTTGTGACGCCGCCTCTCGCCGCCGAGACATTAAGCGGGCGCGCGGTCGAAGTCCTCGCCACCGCCGAGCCGGATGCCAAGGTCGCTATGACGGCCGCAGCGGCCTCCGCCTGGCGGCGCGGCGATCTCGTGCTGGGGCACGCCCTTCCACCAAACCGCCCCGCCCGCCCCGCTCGGCCAGTCCTATTGGAGCCCCGCGCGATGCCGCGGCGCTCCACCGGGCCGAAAGGGCGCATCGCTCTCATTCATGCCCTCGCCCACATTGAACTTAACGCCATCGATCTGGCCTGGGATATCATCGCCCGCTTTGCCACGGCGGATCTGCCGCGCGCCTTCTGCGACGATTGGGTCGGGGTCGCGGCCGAGGAGGCCGAGCATTACGCGTTGTTGGCCGCGCGACTTGGCGGCCTGGATGTGGCTTACGGCAATCTCCCGGCCCACGACGGTTTGTGGGGCGCGGCAATGCGTACCGCCGACGATCTCGCCGCACGCCTCGCCCTGATTCCCATGACCCTTGAAGCGCGCGGGCTCGACACGACGCCGCCGATGATCGAGCGGCTTCGCGCATCCGGTGATGATGAAACAGCTGATATCCTCAAAGTCATCTATACCGACGAGATCAAACATCTCGCCGTCGGCGTCCGCTGGTTCGAGTTCCTGTGCCGGAACGACGGCAACGACCCCGAGGCCGCCTACCGCGAAGTTATCGAAGCACGGTTCCCGGGCGGATTGAGGCCGCCATTTAATCTCGAAGCGCGCGGCGAAGCCGGTATGGGCGAAGGATATTTGCGACCTTGGCTGGAACGGCCAATCTCAGTGCGCGCGGGAACGACGATTGCAGAGGAATAGGCAGCGGGCCTGGGCCTCACGCCGTCAGCGCCTGATCGAGATCGGCGATCAGATCTCCGGGATTCTCGATGCCAATTGAAAGGCGGATCAAGGACGGCGTGATGCCGAGCCGAATCTGCTCATCCGGTGCAATATCGGAATGGGTCACCGCCGCGGGGTGGGAGGCTAAGGTTTCGGTGCCGCCGAGGCTGACGGCCAGCTTGATGACCTTGAGCCGATTCAAGACGGCGAAGGCCTCGGCCTCCCCGCCTCGGACCTCAAAGGCGAATGTCGAGCCCGGATTCTTGCATTGACGCTCGAAGTCCTCGCGGTCGGCGTGGTCAAGCGGCAGAAATCCGAGATACCAAACCGACGCGACCCTTGGATGGCTCTTGAGGAATTCGGCGACCTGCCGCGCGCCCTCGGCGGACGCCGTCATCCTGAGTTTCAAGGTTTCCAGAGAGCGCATCAGCAACCAACCGGTGTGAGGGTCGCACATCGTTCCGAGAATCGTCCGCATGCAGCGGATCGGCTCCAACATCGCACGGGCACCCGAACAGCCACCCGCGATCAGGTCGGGATGCCCGCCGCCGTAATTTGTAAGCGAAGTGACCGCAACGTCGGCGCCATGAGCCAAAGGTGTTTGATACAACGGCCCGAGAAATGTGTTGTCGACGATGACCGGTGGCCGGCGGCCGACCGCCGCCAAGTCTTCGGCGACGCGGCGGGCGGCGGCGATATCGACCAGGCCGTTGGTCGGATTGGCGGGCGTTTCCAGAAAGATGGCGGCGATGACCGCCTCCGATCCCCGCGCTTGCGCGGCGGCAGTCTGCATCGCCTTTCCGCCACCCTCAGCGGCAAAGCCGATGGAGCGGATACCGAACTGCGGCAGTATCTTCTTCAATTGAAAATCGGTCCCGCCGTAAACGGGGTCCGAGTGGAGGATGACGGTACCCGGTCGGGCATAGGCCCACAGCGTGGTTGAAATCGCCGCCATGCCGGAGGCAAAGACTAAACTTGCTTCGGCCTCGTCCCAAATCGCCAGGCGGCGTTTACCCAATAGGCGCTCGTGCCACCTCTCGATCGCCATGTGGATCTCCCTCTAACTCATATGCTTCCGGGGAAGTAAACTTGGGATGAGCGCGGGCGA
>SHVO01000042.1 GCA_009694245.1 Rhodospirillaceae bacterium
AGGCCCGCTCAAAAGGCCCGCTTAAAGGGAATGCTCATGGCCAAAATCAAGGTAAAGACCCCGGTTGTCGATCTCGACGGCGACGAGATGACACGCATCATCTGGCAGTTCATCAAGGACAAGCTGATCCTGCCGTACGTTGATCTCGAGTTGAAATATTTCGACCTTGGCGTCGAGAACCGCGACAAGACCGAGGATAAAGTCACGGTCGACTCCGCCAATGCCATCAAGCAGTACGGTGTTGGCGTGAAGTGCGCCACTATCACGCCCGATGAAGCGCGGGTGAAAGAATTCAAACTCAAGAAGATGTGGAAGTCGCCTAACGGCACCATCCGCAACATTCTTGGCGGCACGATTTTCCGTGAGCCGATCATCTGCAAGAATGTGCCGCGCCTGGTGCCCGGCTGGACTCAGCCCATCGTCATCGGCCGCCATGGCTTCGGCGACCAGTACAAGGCCACGGACTTCCGCGTGCCCGGGAAGGGCAAGCTGACCATGACCTTCACGCCAGACGACGGCGGAGCGCCCATCAGCCACGAGATCTACAGCTATCCCGGAAGCGGCGTGGCCATGGGCATGTACAACCTGGATGCCTCGATCGCCGAATTCGCCCGGTCTTGCCTGAACTACGGTCTGGCGCGCGGCTATCCGGTTTATCTTTCCACCAAGAATACCATCCTCAAGGCCTATGACGGCCGCTTTAAGGATATCTTCCAGGAGATCTACGACCGTGATTTCAAGAGCCGTTATGAAGCCAAGCGCCTGACCTACGAACACCGGCTGATCGATGACATGGTCGCCTCGGCCCTGAAGTGGCCGGGCGGATTTTTGTGGGCCTGCAAGAACTACGACGGCGACGTTCAATCGGATACCGTTGCCCAGGGCTTCGGTTCCCTCGGCATGATGACATCCGTCCTGCTGACGGCCGACGGCAAGACGGTTGAAGCCGAAGCCGCCCATGGCACGATCACGCGCCACTACCGCCTGCATCAGCAGGGCAAGGAGACCTCGTCCAATCCGATTGCCTCGATTTTCGCCTGGACCCAAGGACTGAAGTATCGCGGCAAGTTCGACAACACCCCCGATGTCGAGCACTTTGCCGACACTTTGGAAAAGGTCTGCGTGAAGGCGGTCGAGGCCGGCCATATGACCAAGGACCTCGCGATCCTGGTCGGACCGGAGCAACCTTGGATGACGACCAACCAGTTCCTGGCCAAGCTGGACGAAATGCTACAAGCGGCCATGAAATAGGCTAAGCCCCGGCCAGGGATTCACGACTTTGAAAAAGTTGATTGCCGGTTACCGGCAGTTCCAAGCGACCTATTACCGCGAGAACCGGGCGTTTATCGAAGATTTGATGGCCCGCGGCCAGGCGCCAAGGACCCTGATGATCGCCTGTTCGGACTCACGGATCGACCCGTCGTTGAAGTTTGGCGTCGAGCCCGGTGAGCTTTTCATCGTCCGTAATGTCGCCAATCTTGTGCCGCCGTTCGAGCCCGACGGTCACACCCACGGCACCAGCGCCGCGCTGGAGTTCGCCGTCCGCGCGCTGCAGGTCGAAGACGTGATCGTCATGGGTCATGCGCGCTGCGGCGGTATCAGGGCGCTGATGAACCAGCCCCAGGACAGCGATTTTGTCGCCGCGTGGATGAAGATCGCGGAATCAGCCCGTGCCAAAGCGCTCGAAGCCTCCGCCATACCGGAAGTCGCGCAGCGCTGCTGCGAGCAAGAAGCGGTAAAAATATCACTGCGGAATCTGTTGACGTTTCCTTGGGTGAAGGAAGCCGTCGATGCCGGAAAATTGCGGACCCACGGATGGTACTTCGATCTCGAAACCGGGACGCTATTTATCCTCAACAAGACAACCGCGGTCTTCGAAGCGGTTTAGAGCAAGCGGAGCGATTCCGAGTTCGCGCTGCGCGCTCTAGAAATTTGGGAAACCCTTACGCAGTTCATAAAGGTCCGATTTCCTGGCGGGAATCGATTTCCCGGCCGACTTGGGCAAGACCCAGAAGTAGCCGCCGTCGCGGCCGATGACGGCGAACCGCTTGCCCTTGCGCGAGTGGACCTGCCGCATCGTGGCGGACTGCTCGATATAGGTGGCGCGCCAATCTTCGTCCTTCGCGAACAGCAGTTCATGGCCTTCGATCATTTCCTCGACGAACGGCCGCTCGACGATCGTCGGATTGGAAATCACCCAACATTGACCTTCGAAGGCCCAATAGGTGGCAAGGCCGACAAACGCGCCGTCGGGGTTGAAGTAGGGGAAAAACGGAAATGAGCGGCAGGCCAAGGAACGGTTGTCGCGTTCGCAATGGCCGGCGCCCTTGCAGGCGATCGCGCGGCAGGCGGAGCCTTTCAAATCGGCGACCGCCGCCCGTTCGCTGGCGGTCTTTGGTTTGAAGGGCGTCCACATGTCGGTGCGCGATTTCAGCAGCCGGTATTCGCTGTGCTCGACAATCGGGACCGCGTTGCTGGTTGTGCAGCAAACCGGTTGGCCGCCGTTGAAAGGCGAACACTTCTTGCCGCAATCGTAGACTTTGGAAATCGGCGCCTGCAGGCGCTTATAGATCTCGGCGAAGTCTTTGGGGGTAGGAGACATTACATCACATTCCAAGCGTTGATCGCGGGTGCGGGATATAACTTGCACGCGGCACAATGCATAGCCCCATCGGCGAAAAGCCAGAATTCAGATGCGGCGGCCCGAACAGCGTGTCACATTCGAGTCAGACAACGTCGGCGAACACGATGCAAACTTACCTATGGATCGGAGTGGGCGGCGCGCTTGGCAGCATGGCGCGGCACTGGTCCAATGGCGCCATCGGCGCACTGGTCGGGGTTGGTTTCCCCTGGGCCACGCTGGTGATCAACGTGCTGGGATCCCTGGTCATCGGCTTTGTCGCCGCGGCGATGAACGCCGAGGGTCGTTGGCCCAGCGGCGATCTCCCCCGCCAATTCATCATGGTCGGCCTTTGCGGCGGCTACACCACCTTCTCCGCCTTCAGCCTCCAGACCCTGGATCTGATCCAGAAGGGACAGTGGCTGCCGGCGGCCGGCAATACCGGGCTATCGGTGGGCCTGTGTTTGATCGCGGTGTGGCTGGGCTATGCCGGGGGTGTCGCGCTGGCTCCGAAATAGCACTACTCGTGGCGGAGAGCTTCGATCGGATTGAGGCGCGCCGCGCGCCGCGCCGGCATGAAGCCAAAGACCACGCCGACGATCGCCGAGAAGGCAAAGGCCTGGAAGACGGTCAGTGGCTGGAATACGAAGGGCACATTGATGGCCGGCGCAATGCTGGCGGCGCCGATCAAACCCAACGTGATGCCCAAAAGTCCGCCAAAGGCCGAGAGCATCGAGGCCTCGACCAGGAATTGCAGCATTACCTCGCGCTGGGTGGCGCCAATGGCCAGACGGATGCCGATCTCGCGGGTTCGCTCGGTCACCGAAACCAGCATGATATTCATGATCCCGATGCCGCCCACCAAGAGGCTGACGGCGGCGATCGCGCTGAGAAACGTCGTCATGATGCCGATGGTGCTTTGCATGACGTTGGAGACCTCGGTCATGTCCATGATATTGAAATCCGCGCGCGCCCCCGTGGCGATATTGCGTCGCTCGCGCATGACCTGAGTCAGCTGGGTCTTGACGTCGGCCAGGCTCGCCGGGTCGTCGCCCGAAAGGAATATCTGAGCAACCTTTTCGCCGCTGCCCGCGATTCGGCGCTGAAACGTACGTATCGGCAGGACCACGGTCGCGTCCTGGTTGCCGCCGAACATCGCCTGCCCCTTCTTCTCCAGCACACCAATGACTTCACACGACATCTTACCGACCCGCACGGTCGCGCCGAGCGGTTCCTGGCCTATGAGCATTTCCTCGCGGATGGTGGCGCCGATGATACACACCGATTTCCCGGAACGTTCCTCCGATGGCGTAAATAACCGTCCTTCAACCACCTTCCAATTCCGCACAATACTGATGTCGCTGGTGGTGCCGACAATATTGACGCGCCGGTTCTCGTTGCCGATGACGATCTGATCCATGCGCTGAGAATAGGGCGCGATCGCCGCGAGGCCGACGACTTCGCGGCGGATGGCTTCGACATCGGTGGTCTCGAAGGGCGGTGACGAGACCGCCGCACCGCCCATGCGCATCTCGCCGCCGGGAACGAGCGTCAGCATGTTGCTGCCCATTTTCGAGATTTCGCTGCCAATCTGGCGCGTCGTCCCGGCGCCGAGCGTGACGATCACGATCACCGCCGCCACGCCGATGATGATGCCGAGAACGGTCAGTCCCGACCGCAAAACATTGCGGCGGATTTCGCGCAGCGCCATCACGAGTGTGTTGCCGATCATGCGCCCTGCACGCTTTCGCTTGTGCCACGCGTGTTGACCGCACGCGATCCTCGGGTCTCACGCACGATCCTGCCGTCGCGGAATTCGATGCGGCGCCCGGCATAGGCGGCGATTTCTTCCTCGTGCGTGACCAAGACCACGGTCAGCGACTTTTGCCGATTGAGTTTGGCGAGGAGTTGCATGATTTCATGGCCGCGGGCCGAGTCCAAATTGCCGGTGGGTTCGTCGGCCAGAAGAAGCGAGGGCTTGGTCACGATGGCGCGGGCGATGGCGACACGTTGCTGCTGGCCCCCCGAGAGTTCGGCCGGCGTGTGGTGTTCGCGACCTAGAAGGCCGACGACATCAAGGGCCTCCATCGCCATGACCCGCCGTTTGGCTTTGTCGATGCGCTGATAAATCAGCGGCAGCTCCAGATTCTCAAGCGCCGTGGTACGCGCAAGAAGGTTGAACCCCTGAAAGACAAAACCTAGGAAATGCCGGCGCAACATCGCCAACTGGTCCGCGCTCAAGGTCATGACATCGACGCCCTTGAAGAAATAACGGCCCGCCGTAGGCTTATCCAGGCAGCCCAGGATATTCATAGCGGTCGACTTGCCCGAACCGGAAGGCCCCATGACCGCGACGAACTCGCCCTCGGCAATCTGTAGATTGACGCCGTCGAGGGCGCGCACCTCGGCGTCGCCCTTGCCGTAGATCTTGAAAACATTCTCGAATGCGGCCAACGGAGCGGCCGACGAGCCAATTGCGACCAAAGGCGGCGCCAGGGCGCGCTCGGTCATGGTCATGGCTTCGGCGCGTCCACGCCCGTGAGCACGCGATCACCCGGCTTGAGCTCGCCGGCGACGACTTCGGTGAACAGGCCGTCGCTGATCCCGACTTTGATTTCGACCGGCTGAGGAATCCTGCCTTTCAGAATCCATATGCGCTGGGTCGATCCGGCCCGTGCGACCGGCGGGGTCAGGGGCGGGTTGCCGAAGGACGGTGGGCCGAAGGTGAAACGCACGCGCGGCGGCGCCGGCGCCGGCGGCAGAAACCGCAGCGCGGCGTTCGGCACAAGCGTGGCGTCGGCGCGGGTCGCCGTCGTGATGGTGGCGGTCGCGGTCATCCCCGGGCGCAACAGCAGTTCAGCGTTGTCGACTTCTAGGACCGCCTGGTAGGTGACGACACTGTCCTTGGTCTTGGGTGCGAAGCGCACCTGGGTGATCAATGCCGGAAATTGGCGGTCCTGGAAGGCGTCCACCGCGAACGTGCTGTGCTGTCTTTCTTGAACATGCCCGATGTCGGCCTCGTCGACATCGACTTCCAACTGCATCTTGGTGAGGTCTTCCGCGAGCTTGAAGAGGACGGGTGTTTGGAAGGTCGCAGCCACCACCTGCCCGGGCTCGACGGAGCGCGACAAGACTATGCCGTTGATGGGCGACTTGATCTCGGCCTTGGCGAGCGAGGTTTCATCGGAACTCAATGTCGCGCCAGCCACCGCCACTTGCGCCTGGGCACTGCCGACGGCGGCGATCGCGCGGGCTTCGGCGGCCTCCGCCGAATCAAGCGCCTGTTTCGACGCATTCTCGCGCTTGTAAAGCTCGCGGATGCGTTCGAGCTTGGTATGCGTTTCGAAGGCGGTCGCCTTGGCGTCCTCGACCCGCGCGCGCGCGGCCGCGAGCGACGCGCGCGACTGGAGCACGCGTGCATTCAACATGTCGGTATCCATCACCGCGAGAACCTGCCCGGCCGTGACACGGTCATTGAAATCCACACGCACGCTATCGATTTGCCCGGATATTTCCGGCCCGATATCGACAGTATTGACCGGCTGGAGCGTGCCCGTGGCAGTGACCGTCGCGACCACGGCGCCCTTGACGACGGCGCCCTGCCGGAAGGACGAAGACGCCGGGCCGCCGAAGACGCGGGCGGCGATGACCGCCGCCACCACGATGGCGGCGACCCCGCCCGCGATCCACCCCCGATTCAACCGCGGCCAGGCAGTCCCGGGCTTGGCCAGGCCCAGCACCGAAGCCAGGTCGCCTGCCGTTTGTTCCGGTCTCACGTCGTCCTTGCCCATTGGACCCTTTTTATTCTCGCGCCCTGGAAGTCGCCGCTAATCTTCTCTGGAAACGAGCCTACACCCAAATCCCTGCATAAAACCGTCGGCGTTATACTACATCCGGAATATTCGCTACGTGAAGTTACGCTCGGGGAACCGGCAAATCGTGATTTCCGGCCATACTCAACCGACTTAGTGGCTGAGTTCGGAAATGGCGGCATCCAGGCCACCCAGGGTCAGCGAGTACATCCGGCCGTCCATGAGCTTGCGGAGGATGCCGATGGACTCGGTATAAGCCCATTGGCGCTGCGGCACCGGATTCAGCCAGGCCGCCCGGCCCCAGGTCGTGAGCAGGCGCTTCATCCACACCTCGCCGGATTCTTCGTTCCAGTGCTCGGCGGCGCCGCCGGGAAAGACAACTTCGTAGGGGCTCATGGCCGCGTCGCCGACCAGGATCAGTTTGTAGTCGGCGGCATATTTGTGCAGCACCTGCCATGTCGGGATGCGTTCGGTATGGCGGCGGCGGTTGTCTTTCCAGAGATAGTCGTAGACGCAATTGTGGAAGTAGTAACTTTCGAGGTGCTTGAACTCGGCGCGGCAGGCCGAAAACAATTCGGCGCAGGAATTGACGTGATCGTTCATGGAGCCGCCAGCATCGAGCAACAATAGCACCTTGACGGCATTGTGACGCTCGGGGCGCATCTTGACGTCGAGCAGGCCGCCATGGTGGGCGGTCGACTGAATCGTGGCGTCCATATCGAGCTCGACCTCGGCGCCTTCGCGGGCAAAGCGCCGCAAACGGCGCAGTGCGAGTTTGATATTGCGCGTGCCCAATTCGACGGTGTCGTCGAGATTGGCGAATTCGCGCCGATCCCAGACTTTGACCGCCCGCCGGTGGCGGCTTTCATCCTGACCGAGGCGCACGCCTTCGGGATTGTAGCCGTAAGCTCCGAAGGGCGACCTGCCGGCGGTGCCGATCCACTTGGAGCCTCCGGCATGTTTCCCGGTCTGCTCGGCGAGGCGCTCGCGGAGCGTGTCCATGAGCTTTTCCCAACCACCCAGCGCCTCGATCTTGGCTTTTTCCTCGTCCGTCAGCAGCAGTTGGCTCAGCGATTTCAGCCATTCCTCGGGGACGTCGAGTTTAATGGCGTCGAGCGCGCCGGCGCCTTCCAACCCTTGAAACACCTGTGCGAACACGCGGTCAAAGCGATCGAGATTGCGTTCGTCTTTGACCAAGGCTGTGCGGGAGAGATAGTAGAAATCCTCGACGCTCCAGCCCGCGATCCCGGCTTCCACCGCCTCGATCAACGACAAGTATTCGGTGATCGATACCGGCAATCCCGCCTTCTTCAGTCCCTCGAGCAGGTTGAGAAACATGGCGCGCCCTTCGCTGGTCAGCGCCCTTCGCGTTTCGCCAGGAAAGCAATGCGCTCGAGCATATGGACGTCCTGCTCGTTCTTCAGCAGGGCGCCATAAAGCGGCGGCAGCACGGTTTTGACGTCCTTGGCGCGGAGCGCCTCCGGCGGGATGTCGTCGGACATCAGGAGTTTGATCCAGTCGAGCAATTCCGAGGTCGACGGCCGCTTCTTCAGGCCGGGCACTTCGCGGATATCGAAGAAGACGTTCAACGCCTCGCGGACCAGCGTCTTCCTCACATCCGGGAAATGCACATGGACGATTCGCTCCATGGTTTCACGGTCGGGAAAGCGGATGTAATGGAAAAAACACCGGCGCAGAAACGCGTCGGGCAGTTCCTTTTCATTGTTCGAGGTGATGATCACGACCGGCCGGATCTTGGCTTGGATCACCTGGCCGGTCTCATAGACCAGGAATTCCATGCGGTCGAGTTCGAGCAGCAGATCGTTGGGAAACTCGATGTCGGCCTTGTCGATTTCGTCGATCAGCAGCACCGCGCGACCCTGTTGGCCCTCGAAGGCCTGCCACAGCCGGCCCGGCTTGATGTAATTCGTGATGTCCTTGACCCGCGCGTCGCCCAATTGGGAATCCCTGAGGCGCGAGACGGCGTCGTATTCATAAAGGCCGTGCTGGGCTTTGGTCGTGGATTTGATGTGCCAGGTCAGCATCGGCAGGCCGAGGGCGGCGGCGATCTCATGGGCCAGCACGGTCTTGCCCGTGCCGGGCTCGCCCTTCACCAGGAGCGGCCTTTCCAGCGTTATCGATGCGTTTACCGCCACCTTCAGGTCGTCGGTGGCGATATAGGTGGCGGTACTGGAGAAGCGCATTTGTAACCTCGATCTTGAACCTAGCCTCGGGCCCTAAGCGAACGCCGAAAGGCCCCGATTCTAGAGAGACGGGGCGACTAAATATAGCGAGGTTCAAGTGGAAAAGCGAAAAGCCCGGATGGGGGAGGACCAGCCGGGCTTTTCTAGAGACTGCCTAAATCTAAAACGGGGGAGGGATATTAGGCAGCCTTTTTCGTGGTCTTGTTCGCAACCGGAACGGCAATCTTGAAACGTTCGGTGACCGGCGAGGTGACGTCCTTGACGATGGTCGTGGTCAGCTCGGTTACGTTCTTGCCTTCTTCGAGCGCGAGTTCGATGGCCCCTTGCGCCAGCTTGGTCTGGATCTGCACGAACTCGACGACGGTCTTGGCGGCGGCGAGCTGCTTGCCGGCGGTGACAGCGTCTTCAAAGCCCTTGCCGGCCAGATCGACGAAATATTTCGTGAAGGTCTCGAAACCTTTCGCGGCGGCGGTGTTGGTCTTGACGATGGTGTCGAGGTTGTCTTGGTTGAGCGCGGCGAAATCGGGGAATGTCGGGTTCATGAGAATTTGATCCTTGTGCCGTCTGGTTTCCGGTTGGTCGTTCTTAGGCAGCGCGGCCGGTGAACAATCGAGGAGGCCGGACCCCGGTTTTCGTCTGTGGAGCAGCTTGTTGTTCAATGCTGCAGTGCACGCAAGATAGCTTCCCCCCACCCCTCCCGTCAAGGAAAATATTGCGTTGCAGCATTTAATTTTTTTGCGGTGCAGCTGAGCTGCGGGGATTATCTCATAGCTTACTGAAATGTAATGTATTTAAATTGAGGATTTGGCTATTTCAGCCTCAATCGCCGCCAGGGCCTCGGGTGCTTTGGCGCCCTCAGGCCCCCCGGCCTGGGCCATGTCGGGACGGCCACCCCCGCCCTTCCCGCCCAAAGCGCCTGCACCGGCCTTGACCAGGTCGACGGCGCTGATGCGCGCCGTTAGGTCGTCGGTGACCGCGACCACCAGCGACGCCTTGCCTTCGGCGACGCTGATCAGGGCAACCACACCCGAGCCCTGTTGCTTCTTGATTTCGTCGGCCATGCCCTTGAGGTCCTTCGCCGGCACGCCGTCCAAAACCCGGCCGTCATAGGCGATGCCGGCGACGATCTTGGATGATGGGGCGGCCGCGCCGGCGCCGGCGCCACTCGGACCACCCATGACCAACTTCTTGCGAAGGTCGCTGACGTCACGCTCAAGCTTGCGGCGTTCCTCCACCAGGGCGGCGATCCGCCCGGGTAATTCGGCCGGCGCCACGCGCAACGCGCCGGCCGCTTCCTTGAGCATGCGCTCCTGGTCCACCACCCAGGCTTCGGCGGCGGCGCCGGTGACGGCCTCGATGCGGCGCACGCCCGCGGCCACGGCTGACTCGCTGACAATCTTGAATAACCCGATGTCGCCGGTGCGGCGCACATGCGTCCCGCCGCACAATTCCACCGAGAAAGCCTGCGTGCTCTGGGCCGCGGCCGTGCCCATGGCAACCACCCGCACCTCGTCGCCGTACTTCTCGCCGAACAGCGCCATGGCGCCGGCTTTGACGGCCGAGTCCGGGTCCATCAGGCGCGTGGTCACGGCTTCGTTGGCGCGGACTTCGGCGTTGACCTGATCCTCGACGGCGCGGACCTCATTGGGTGAGAGCGGTTTGTTGTGGCTGATATCAAACCGCAAGTGATCGGGCGCCACCAGCGAGCCCTTCTGCGAAACATGCTCGCCGAGCACCCGCCTCAGGGCGGCATGCAAGAGATGCGTCGCCGAGTGGTGGCCGCGAACGGCGGTCCGGCGCTGGCCATCGACAGTGAACCGCGCCTCGTCGTCGCGCTTCACAGTGCCCTTGGTGACCGTGCCGATGTGGACGTGGAGGTAGTCGAGTTTCTTCTGCGTTTCCGTGACCGCGATTTCGCCCCGGCCTCCGGCGATCAAGATGGTGCCGGTGTCGCCGACCTGGCCGCCGGATTCGCCGTAGAACGGCGTTTGATTGGCGATGACCGCGACCCGGCAGCCCTGCCCGGCCTCGTTCGCCGGCGCGCCGTCCACGATCAGCGCGACGACGCGTCCTTCGGCGGTCTCGGTGGCGTATCCTAGGAAATCGCTGGCGCCGACTTTCTCGCGCAGGTCGAACCAGACCTTTTCGGTGGCGGAATCGCCCGAGCCCGACCAGGCCTTGCGGGCCTCGGCGCGCTGGCGTTCCATGGCGGCGTTGAAACTCGCGAGATCGACGCCGATGTTGCGCGCGCGCAAGGCGTCCTGCGTAAGGTCGAGCGGAAAACCGTAGGTGTCATAAAGCTTGAAGGCGACTTCACCCGAGAGGCGGCCGCCCGATGCCAGATTGCCGGTCTCCTCGTCGAGCAGTTTCAACCCGCGTTCGAGCATCGATTTAAATCGGGTTTCTTCGAGCAGCAGCGTCTCGGTGATCAAGGCCTGTGCCCGTTCCAGCTCGGGATAGTGGCTGCCCATCTGGCCCAGAAGCGCGGGAACCAGCCGATACATCAACGGATCGCTGCGGCCCATCATGTGGGCATGACGCATGGCCCGGCGCATGATCCGACGCAAGACGTAGCCGCGCCCCTCGTTGGACGGCAACACGCCGTCGGCAATGAGAAATCCCGAGGCACGAAGATGGTCGGCGATGACGCGATGCGAGGCTTTATAGGGGCCCTCCGGATCGGTCCCGCCAGCGTCGGCGATGGCCTCGATCAGCGCCCTGAACAGGTCGGTGTCATAGTTGTCGTGGACGCCCTGCATGACCGCAGCCAGGCGCTCCAACCCCATGCCGGTGTCGACGGACGGCTTCGGCAAATCGGTGCGCCGATCGGGGCCGAGCTGCTCGTACTGCATGAACACGAGATTCCAGATCTCGATGAAGCGGTCGCCATCGGCCTCGGGCGAGCCGGGGGGCCCGCCGGGGATATGGCTGCCGTGGTCATAAAAGATCTCGGTGCAAGGGCCGCAAGGCCCGGTGTCGCCCATGGCCCAGAAATTATCCGACGTCGGGATGCGGATGATGCGGCTTTGCGGCAGGCCGGCGATCTTGGCCCACAGCCCGGCGGCTTCTTCATCCGAGGAATGCACCGTGACCGTCAGCTTGTCCTTGTTGAGCCCGTATTCCCGGGTCACCAGATCCCAGGCGTAGGTAATGGCCTCGTCCTTGAAATAGTCGCCGAAGGAGAAGTTACCCAGCATCTCGAAGAAGGTGTGGTGGCGAACGGTATAACCGACGTTATCCAGGTCGTTATGCTTGCCCCCGGCTCTGACGCATTTTTGCGAGGTGGCCGCCCGCTTGTACGGCCGGGTTTCGTTACCGGTAAAGACGTTCTTGAATTGAACCATGCCGGCGTTGGTGAACATCAACGTCGGATCGTTGCGCGGCACCAAGGGGCTGGAGGCGGCGACCTCGTGGCCGGCCTTGGCGAAGTAGCCGAGGAAGGCGCCGCGGATGTCTTTGGTTGTCGTCGCCATGCGTCGCGCATCCAGACTAAAAGGCGGCCCCGTCAAGCAAGGCCGTAGTTCGGGAATGGGCGGGCTTTTTACCCCGGAGACTGAGGGGTGTCCAGGAAGGGCGCCCGCGGGGCTTCGGGATTGCAAAACCTGCCCAAACCGGCGCTCCGCCCCAAAAGAATGGGGCGAGGCTGTCTACACACAGCCTCGCCCAATAAGCCGCGCGGGGGACAGGGGAAACGGCGGCGAATTTCTCAATTTTCGGTGTTCGACCTATTCGGCGGCCTCGTCATCGCCGGCTTCCGGCGCCGCCGTCATGGCGTTGGCCAGTAGCCCGGCATTGACACGAATCTGATTCTCGATCTGCGCCGCCACTTGAGGATTATCGCGCAGAAACACTTTGGCGTTCTCCCGACCTTGGCCGATGCGCTCGGAATTGTAGGAGTACCAGGAACCGGATTTTTCGACGATTCCGGTCTTTACACCGAGATCCAAGAGCTCGCCGGTCTTGGAAATGCCCTCGCCGTACATGATGTCGAACTCGATCACCTTGAAGGGCGGGGCGACCTTGTTCTTCACGACTTTGACCCGGGTCTGGTTGCCGACAACCTCTTCCTTGTCCTTGATCTGCCCGATGCGGCGGATATCGAGGCGAACGGAAGCGTAGAACTTGAGCGCATTGCCGCCGGTGGTGGTCTCGGGATTGCCGAACATCACACCGATCTTCATGCGGATTTGATTGATGAAGATGATGAGCGTGTTGGAGCGCGCCACGGACGCGGTCAATTTACGCAAGGCTTGGCTCATGAGGCGGGCGTGAAGACCCATGTGCGAGTCGCCCATCTCGCCTTCAAGCTCGGCGCGCGGTGTCAGGGCCGCAACCGAGTCCACGACCAGAACGTCGATCGCGCCCGACCGCACCAGGGTGTCGGCGATCTCCAGGGCCTGTTCGCCGGCATCGGGCTGAGAGATGAGCAGATTTTCCAGATCAACACCGAGCTTGCGGGCATAGCCGGAATCGAGGGCATGTTCAGCATCGACAAAGGCGCAGGTGCCGCCGGACTTCTGGGCTTCGGCGATAACATGCAAGGCCAGCGTGGTCTTGCCCGAACTTTCAGGACCATAGATTTCGACAATCCGCCCGCGCGGCAGGCCGCCGATACCCAAGGCGAGATCAAGGCCGAGCGAGCCGGTCGAAATAGCCGCGATCTGCACGACGCTTTCATTGGCGCCGAGGCGCATGATCGAGCCCTTGCCGAAGGCGCGCTCGATCTGGGTCACGGCGGCCTCGAGGGCCTTATTTTTGTCCATGGAGTCTCTTTCTACGAGGCGAAGGGCAGATTCTGACGGCATGGCGGGCTCCTTTGAGTGTCTATTGGCAAAATCGCAAGTGATCAACGTGCAACTGGGCAACCTTCATCTGAACGGCGCTGTCGGGTTGCAAGAACACTGTACATCGTTTGTTCTCATCAGCAATGGGAAAATAGAACAAACAAGGAACTATTTTTATGTTTAATATATCAGTGCCTTAGGTGTGAGGTCGGGGCCTGAGGTCGAAGATATTCTGAAGTCTCAAAGTCCAGATAGCCCGGGCATTGGGCGTCGTGGAATGGCTTCGGCCCTGCCGCCCGGCCTTCCAAAGGCACGGGCGAACATCCGGGCTGCGCCGCGCGTCCGTTGAATCATGCCGGCAGGCGGTTGCCCCAACAGCGCCTCTCGGCCGGAACGCCCGATCGAGGCTCGAAATCTACCGGCGCGACGACCAATTCCGCCTGAGCCATGCGATTCCGACCGCTCGAAGGCCGCCAAGATGCCAGAGGGCATTGCGCCCGGTAATGGCGTGATATTCTGGCTGTTCACACCGCAGCGACATCAGCATGAGCATAGACGTCAACAGGAGCGCCACCGATGACAACCACGAGTCAGAACCCGGAAACCATTGTCCTGCATGCGGGCTACCGCGCCGACCCGGCGACTGGGTCGGTGGCGGTGCCGATTTACCAAACCACGTCTTATCAGTTCAACTCGACTGAGCACGCCGCCAATCTGTTCGCCCTCAAGGAACTAGGCAACGTCTATACGCGCATCATGAATCCGACGACCGCCGTCCTCGAGGAGCGTATCGCCGCGCTCGAAGGCGGCGTCGCCGGGCTGGCGCTCGCGTCTGGCCAGGCGGCGTCGCTTTTCGCCGTCCAGAACATCTGCCATGCCGGCGACAATCTTGTCTGCTCGACGGACGTCTATGGCGGAACCTGGAATCTGTTCGCGAATACCTTGAAAACCATGGGGATCGCGTGCCGCTTCGTCGATCCCGCCGACCCGGAGAATTTCCGCCGCGCCACCGACGCGCGCACGCGCTGCTACTATGGCGAGACCCTACCTAACCCGAAACTCGCGGTATTTCCCATCGCCGAAGTGGCTAAGATCGGCGCGGACCTGGGCGTTCCGTTGATCATGGACAATACTGCCGCGCCGGTGATCTGCCGACCCATTGCCCACGGCGCCGCCATTATCATGCACTCCACCACCAAATACATCGGCGGGCATGGTACGTCCATCGGCGGCGTGATCGTCGACAGCGGTAAATTTGATTGGGAGAAACATGCCGCGCGCTTCCCGATGCTGAACACACCCGATCCCAGCTAACACGGCGCGGTCTGGACCCAGGCCGTGAAGCCTCTCGGACCGATCGCCTATATCTTGAAGGCACGGGTAACCTTACTGCGCGACGTCGGCGCTGCCATGTCGCCCTTCAATGCTTTCATGTTCATTCAAGGGCTTGAAACGCTGCCCTTGCGGATACGCCAGCAGTGCGCCAACGCAGCGGTGGTCGCGCAGTATCTGGCCAAGCACGCGAAAGTCGTCAAAGTCATTTACCCCAGCACCCAGACCGGCGAACTAAAGCGCCGCGCCGATGCCTATCTAAAGGGCGGCCTTGGGGCATTGCTGGGGTTCGAGCTGAAGGGCGGTCGGGATGCGGGCCGGAACTTCATCGACGGCCTGAAGATGCTGTATCATGTCGCCAATATCGGCGACGCGCGCACCTTGGCTATCCATCCGGCATCGACCACCCATTCGCAGCTGACGGCGGATGAGCAGGTCCAGACCGGCGTGACCGCCGGCTACGTGCGCCTGTCGCTGGGCATCGAACACGCCGACGACATCATCGCCGACATCGATCAAGCCCTAGCGAAGGCTTAGGCTAGATTAACGCAATCGTAATTGCGTGCTGTCCGGGCGGCAGGCTATCAAGAAGCATGACTGATAGGCTGCCGGACAGGCCCAAAGCCAGCGCAAGCGCCGCGACGAATCGGCGCAAGGTGTTGCAGATAGTGCCCGCGGCCCTGGGCGCCGCCGGCCTGATGGCGGTCTTCGCGCACCGCGCCGACGCTAAGGCGGCCGTTGAGTTGCAGATCAGCAGCGACGGCGAGTTTCTGGCCTTTACGCCGGACAAACTAACTTGCAGGACAGGCGATTATGTCCGCGTCATCTTCCGGCACGCCGGCGAGCGGATCAAACACCAGCACAACTGGGTACTTCTGAAACCCGGCACCGAGGAGGCGTTCATCACCGCCTCTCTGGCCGCTGGCGAGTCCAAGGGCTGGATTCCGCCGGGCGACACGCGCATTATCGCGGCCACGCCTTTGTGTGGTCCGGGCATGAGCGCCATGGCGGAATTCATGGCACCGGCGCCGGGCGAATATCCGTTTATTTGTTCTTTTGCCGGTCACGGCGGAGAAATGCGCGGCATGCTGCACGTGACGGCATGACCGGCGAAGGCTTTCACATCACGCAGAGGAGGATCAGCAGATGAAGAAATTTATACAGGTACTCGCCGTTGTAACGCCGGCGGCTCTGGCGTTCGCCGCGCCGGCCTATGTCATCGCAAGTGCCGCGCCGGCCGCGGCGGCCGAAGCCGCCAAATCACAAGAGTCCGTGAAAAAGGGCTTGCGCATTTTCAATCAAGTGGTCGGCCATACCGGACGCCTGGTCGCGTCTAAGTCCTACGGCGATGTCGCTCACGAACACGAAGAAATCATCGAAGGCGCCGAAATCCTACGCGAGAATCTCGCCGGCGATATGAAGACTAAGGCCGAACCGGCGATCGTGAAGGCCGTCGCGGCCTCGACCGCGTTGAAGGATATCAGCGCGACCAAGGATGCCGCCAAGACCGAGGCTGCCCATGCGGCCTTTGCCGCTTCAGTAAAGGAACTGATCGCGCTCTTCCCGGCGGACATGCATCCGCCCGCGCCGAAGTAGGAAGGTTCGAGCCTGGCGCAGCGAAGCGACCCGCCGCGTCGCTGCCGCCTTAGGGCTTAGTGTCGGCGGCAGCCCGTATCGTCAGTGCCACAAGCCGTGCGCAGAGGTGCCCGACGACATAGCGCAGAAGCGGGTCGGACTTACTGAGGCTC
>SHVO01000043.1 GCA_009694245.1 Rhodospirillaceae bacterium
GAGGCAAAGACTAAACTTGCTTCGGCCTCGTCCCAAATCGCCAGGCGGCGTTTACCCAATAGGCGCTCGTGCCACCTCTCGATCGCCATGTGGATCTCCCTCTAACTCATATGCTTCCGGGGAAGTAAACTTGGGATGAGCGCGGGCGAGCGGTTGCTCGCCGACGCCAAACCGTTTGGACAAGCCGGCGACCCCTCTTACCCCGAGAGGGGTCGCTTTCGTTTGCTCGGAACCGACAAATTCCACACCAGCGTTTCGAGCATTGCAAGAACGGCAGCCCAGGGTTTCATTTCTGCATTGCAGTTGGACTGGCACGTCCCTTGGTTGAAGAGCATTGTTTGCTCATCCTTTGTAGTCGAAGGAGCGCGTCATGAAACTCTTCGAATTGCATCCCTGGGATCATACTTCGGTCGGGGATTCTGAGAAACTCGATACGACCGTGGCCTTCACCGTCGTCGTCGGTGTCTTTGTCTTCGTCGTCCTTGCTATCGTCAGCGTTCTCATGGCCGCCGGCTTAGAATCTGCGTAGATGGTCGGTCCACAGCCGCTGATAATGCCCTTCCCGTAGCGGCGGGGCGGCTCATCTGAACTTGAAAAAGATTGGTGGAGCGGAATCGGCGCTACCGACTACCGGCGGGATGGACAAGGAAAATCTGGAGCGTTGGCTGCAATCGCCGCGAGGACTAAGCGTTCAGCACATCGCCGCCGGTCTTGATGCGCGCCGCCAGGGACGCGGCCATGAACTTATCAAGATCGCCATCGAGCACGCCTTGGGTATCCGAGGTCTCGACCTCGGTCCGCAGATCCTTGACCATCTGATAGGGCTGTAGGACGTAAGAGCGGATCTGATGGCCCCAGCCGATTTCGGTCTTGGCGGCTTCCTGTTTCGCCAGCTTGGCTTCCTGCTTCTCCAACTCCAACTCATAGAGTCGGGCGCGGAGCATGTCCCAGGCCTTGGCGCGGTTCTGGTGCTGCGAGCGCTCGTTCTGACATTGCACGACAATATTGGTGGGCATATGCGTGATGCGCACCGCGCTGTCGGTCTTATTGACATGCTGGCCGCCGGCGCCCGACGCCCGGTAGGTGTCGATGCGGCAGTCCTTGTCGTTGATCTCAATTGCGATGGTGTCATCCACCACCGGATAAACCCAAACCGACGAGAAACTCGTATGCCGCCGGGCGTTGGAATCGAAAGGTGAAATACGCACAAGCCGATGGACGCCGCTTTCGGTCTTCAACCAGCCGTAGGCGTTTAGGCCTGAAATTTTGAAGGTCACCGACTTGATGCCGGCACCCTCGCCGGCGCTTTCTTCCAGGTACTCGACCTTATAGCCCTTGCGCTCGGCCCAACGGGTATACATCCGCGCCATCATCTCCGCCCAATCCTGAGCTTCCGTTCCGCCTTGGCCGGCATGAATTTCGAGATAGCAGTCGTTTGGATCGGCTTCGCCCGAGAGCAGGCTTTCCAGCTCGACCTGCTTTGCACGCCCGAGCACCTCGGAGATCATGCGACGGGCTTCGTCCAACGCGCCCGTGTCACCTTCCTCGTCGGCGAGTTCCGACAACGCTATTGCATCCTCGAGGTCGCGCTCGAGCTTGCGCGTGGAGGCAATCGCGGATTCAATCTGGGTCCGCTCGCGCATCATCTTTTGCGCGTCGGTGGGTCGGTTCCACAGATTGGGGTCTTCGGCCTTGGTGTTCAGTTCGTCAAGGCGGAGTAGCGCGCGGTCCCAGTCAAAGATGCCTCCGCAGCAATTCGAGGCAGCGTTTGATGTCGTTGACCTTGGCTTCGACGTCCGGGCGCATGAGGAACCTACACATTCTGAATGGGAGATCGCCGACTCTTAGGGAAAACACGCCATTTAGACAAGAGGCGCTCGGCGCCGGCAAAGACCCCGGCCGAGAATTCTTGACCGGGATGATTTTAGATGGAATCGCCCAGTTCTAGTACAGTCCGCCCGCGCTCGGCTGGTTGGGAAAAGTTGCGCCGGCATCATCGAGTTGTTCGGACTGCCCCATGATCGTTACCTGGGTACTGGGCGAAGTGCCGAGCTTGAAGGCCTCGAGAATGACTTGCCGGTCGCCCGGTTCCGCCGGCAGGCCGGTATCATGCTCAACCCGGACCAGGCTCACCCCGGGCGGCACCCGGAACGGCGTGGCGGGTTTGTCCTTCAGCGCCTCTTTCATGAAGTCGCGGAACATCGGGGCGGCGATGCCGCCGCCGGTTTCCTTCGGGCCAAGCGAACGGGGCTCGTCAAAGCCGACGAAGATACCCGCGACCAAGTCGGGCGAAAAGCCCACGAACCAAACGTCGAAGGCATCGTTTGAGGTCCCGGTCTTGCCGGCGAGCGGCTTTCCCACCGCGCTGACAACCCGGCCGGTGCCGTTCTGGACCACGCCCTCAAGCAAGTGCACGACCTGATAGACACCGGCCGGATCGGCGACCTGCGCGCGGTCGTCGGGCAGTGCCGGCGGTCCCTGCTTGTCCCAAGTATCGGCGCTGCATCCGGCGCAGGCGCGCGCATCGGTGCGGAAAATAGTCTTGCCGTTACGGTCCTGGATGCGATCGATCAAGACGGGATTCAGTTTTTTGCCGCCGTTGACGAGCTGGGCGTAGCCGGTGGTAAGGCGCAAGACCGACGTTACTTCTGAACCCAAAGCCGCCGACAGATTTTGCGGAAACTTGTCGACGATACCAAAGGCCTCGGCGGTTGCCGCGACCTTGTCCATCCCCACCGCCTGGGCCACACGGACGGTCATCAAGTTCTGCGACTTCTCGATGCCTACACGCAGCGTGGCACGGCCAAGAAATTCGTCGGTGTAATTCTTGGGTTTCCACTTTGGCAGGCCGGGCCCCTGATCCATGACAAACGGCGCATCAAGCACAAGTGTCGAAGGCGTAAAACCGGATTCCATGGCGGTCAGGTAGACAAAGGGCTTGAACGACGAACCGGGCTGGCGCATCGCCTGCGTCGCACGATTGAACTGCGACCGGCCGTAGGAGAAGCCGCCGTTCATGGCGAGCACGCGGCCGGTATGTGGATCCATCACCACCATTGCGCCCTCGATCTCGGGGATCTGGCGCAAAGCGAAGGTGCGATCGTAATAATCGATATTGTCGGCATTCTTGGTCACGCTCTCAACCGCGACGACATCGCCGGGCCGAAGGACCTGCGCGGCCGACCGTATGGCCTCACCCACATGTTGCTCGGGTAAGGCGGTCCGCGCCCAGCGCAATTCGCTCAGGGGAATGGCGCCCGACTGCCCGTTTCGCAGGATCAGCGTAGCCTTGTCCGCTTCCACGGTTTCGATCGCCGCGACCTGCCATTCGACCGGCAGGCCCGGCGGATCCTGTATCCGCCGCAAGCGTTCAGCCCAATCGCCGGCAGGCGTAAGTTTGGTGATGGGTCCTCGCCAGCCGTGCGTTCTATCGTAACCGAGAAGTCCAGCGCGCATGACGCGGTTGACTAGCCTTTGCAGGCTGGGATCGAGCGACGTGCGCACGGCAAGGCCGCCTTTGTAAAGCGCATCCTCGCCAAAACGCTGCGCGAGGTCACGGCGAATGTTTTCGGCGAAATAGTCGGCGCCGGAAACCATTTCGGTCTCGGTGCGATTGCGCACGACAATCGGCTCGGCACGCGCGGCTTTCCCTTCGTCGGCGTTGATATAGCCCTCATCTTCCATGCGGCCGATGACGTAATCGCGGCGATCGCGCGCGGCCTCGGGCTGACGCTGCGGATTGTAGTTGTTGGGCGCCTTGGCGAGCCCCGAGAGAAACGCGGCTTCGCCGACCGTCAGCTCATCCAGCGACTTGTTGAAATAGTTCATGGCCGCGGCGGCGACGCCATAAGCGCCGAAGCCGAGATAATTCTCATTCAGATAGAGCTCGAGAATGTGTTCTTTGGTAAAGGCGCGCTCGATCCGGAGCGACAAGATGGCTTCGCGGATCTTGCGATCAAAGGTGTACTCCTTGCCGAGAAGGAAATTCTGGGCGACCTGTTGCGTGATGGTCGAGGCGCCCTTCATGCGCCGATCGCTGCCCGAAAGCTTCCCACCCAGCGCGACAACGACCGCGCGCAAGAGGCCAATGGGATCGATGCCCGGGTGGGAATAAAACCGCTGGTCTTCCGAAGCGATGAAAGCGTCGATCACGCGCTTGGGAATGGCGCTGATGGGCACAAACACCCGACCCTCGACGGCGTATTCCTGAATGAGCGTGCCGTCGCCCGCGTAAACACGAGTCATAACCGGTGGCGTATACGTGGCCAAGGTCCGGTAGTCGGGCAGCCCCTTACTGAAGTGGTAGAAAATGAAAACCGTGGCGCCGCCGGCAACAAAAATGCCGAGCATAACAATGCAAAAAACCACCGGCAGCCACCGCATCGTGGGAATACGCAGCTTCATCGAATTCGGCATCCTTATAGCGATTACGGCGTTCGTCGACATAATAGAGTTGGCTACGATAGCGGGACGACCAGCCGTCTGGCGAGACCTGTCCTGCGACCGTTGCGACACTAGCCGCGAAATGCGGCAAGATTTGGCCGCGTTCGCCGGTCCCCGGGGTCCCCCTTAAAGCCGGCTGGCGCTCTGACTCGGGCTGAAGTGCGCGTCCAATCCGCGGACGACGGCGCTCATCAGCCGGGCGCGGTAGGCGTCCTTCCTGAGCGCGGTTTCGTCGTCTCGGTTCGAGAGGTAGCCCATTTCGATCAGGACCGAGGGCACGTCCGGGGACTTCAAAACCGCAAACCGGGCGAACCGGTGGCTATTGCGCACAAGCTTGATTTCGCGCTCCAACTCATTGATCAACCGGGTCGCGAGCTTGGTGGCGAGGTTCATGCTTTCGCGCTGGGCGAGATCGACGAGGATATGGCGGACTTCCTGACTTTCCCGGGAAAGATCGATGCCGATAATGTTGTCGGCGCCGTTTTCCTGTTCGGCCAGATCCTCGGCTTCCTTGTCGGAAGCCTTTTCCGAAAGGGTATAGACCGACAATCCGCGCACGGCCTTATTGGCCATTGAATCAGCGTGCAGCGAGACAAAAATATCGGCCTCGGCGGCTCTGGCAATATCGCGCCGCTCGCTTAGACCAAGCGAAACGTCGCGATCACGCGTCAGAATGACTTTGTACCGGCCGGTTCCTTCGAGCCGCGCCTTCAATTGCCGAGCTGCGGCCAGGGTGATGATCTTCTCATAGATGCCGCCGCCGCCAATAGCCCCGGGGTCGACGCCGCCGTGGCCCGGATCGATGGCGACAATCTTCTTGCGGTTCGGGTCCTTCAAGGGCTTGGCATCGGGTGGGGGGCTCTTCACGCTAGGTAGTTGGGCGGCGGCCGCTCGCATCGTCGCGGGCACGCCGAACTTACCGCTCCTATTCTGCGGCCCGACAACGGCCATGAACTGAGCGCGGTCCATAGGCTCAAGATCGACCACAAGACGGAACGGGGTTCCGCCCGTAGCCGGCAAAACAAAGGCGTTTTTGATATTTGCCGGACCCACGAGGTCCACCACGATGCGCGCGTTGCCGGTTTGAAACAGGCCGAAGCGGACCGATCGAACCAGGCCGGCCCCGCCGGGAGCGTCATTGCCCACGGCCCAATCGAGCTCCGGCAAATCCACCACCAAACGGTCAGGATCGGCCAGCCGGAACAGGCCGAAGTCCACCTCCTCGGAAAGCTCGAGGACCAGGCGGGTATGACTTTCGTGGTCGTGGAGCCGTAAGGCCGAGGCGATGCTAAGGCCGCGGTCGGCAGCGTCGGCCGCACCCGGGAGCAGCACCGCCGCCGCGCCCGCAGCCACGAAAAATCTCCGACTTACGGGATTATTATCCCTAATAAACAATGGCCTATATATATTTCCAGCATCCCCGGATGAGGCCTCGCTGGTTGGCGCGGGGCAGTTGTCGTCGGCGGTAGGAACCGGCATGGCGGGACCAAATATGGCGTTAAGTACTTGACTCTGAACAACATACACCGATTTCTCGAGTCGCGGCAAGAATCTTGCGGAGTCGCCCGCGGCCCGAGGCGTTCGGTCAGCCCCGGGAATTAGACGTTGTCACATTGCCCGGGACCCGTTTATGGTTACGGCACTCGGGTTCTTCCGACACGCCGAGGTCCGCAGTGCTTGCAGTTCTGGCCTCCTTGCCATTGCTCGGCGGACGACCGGAATCCAGCGGCTCATAGAGACTAACTCATTGAGTCTGAATGGTTTTGTATGGAAGAGACCCGTTTCTGAAACGGGATTGGCTGGGCTTTTGATTGCGCCCGACCCGCCCCACCGCATCTTAGCCCCGGGGGCTTGTGTGCCGAGACCTGTGCCAAACCGCTACTCGCCGACCGTGAATCTCCGTTCTCTTACGGAATTGCGGTCGGCTGACTCTCGCGGTCGGGCTCTTCGGTCCACGCGCCCAAATTTTTCCGGCGCCCACTTATCCATTTCACAAACCCGCTGCGGACGCGCGCTCTTAGGTCCATTGACCTTGGGCGACGCGGGCACCGCTGCGTCACGGAGTACGCCTGACTATGGTCAAAAGAATGCTTATCGAAGCCACGCACCCGGAGGAAACTCGGGTCGTGGTTCTGGACGGAACGCGGCTTGAGGAATTTGATGTAGAGACTTCAACTAAGAAAAAGATCAAGGGCAACATCTACCTGGCCAAAGTGGTCAGGGTTGAGCCCTCACTTCAAGCAGCTTTCGTCGATTATGGTGGGAACCGGCACGGGTTCCTGGCCTTCAGCGAAATTCACCCCGACTACTACCAGATTCCGATCGCCGACCGCGAACGCCTGATGGCGGAAGCTCAGCGGGCTGAGGAGGAAGAAGAGCGCCGTGATGCAGCCCGCGACAAACGGCGCGAGGCGCAATCGGGTCAGGGCCAAAACGACGATCATCAGCACGACCATGCCCACGACCAGGGGCACGACCACGCCCACGACCAGGGAGCGGTTCACGACGGCGCGCCCCTGAGCAGTGAGCAGCCCGGCTCGGATTCACATCAATCGAGCGATGCCGGTAGTGACGATCACGATAGCGGCGACGCCATACCTTTGGCCTACATCCCGCCCGCGATCACCTCGGCATTTTCGGACACCGAATCATCGAACGATGACGCCGACGACAATTCTCGAGGCGGCGAAACCGCCGAGCGCGAACTGGCCGCAGAAGGTTCGGAGATTACTCAAGACGCCGGAGCAGCCTTCCCAGGCGAGCCTGCCACGGACCCGGACGCAGCCACCCTTGAGCCCGCACCGGGCGATAATTCCGGTGAGCCGCCCATCGCTGGGGAACAGAACGGCGCGGACGCTCAATCTGAAACCAAGCCGGCGGATAAGGCCGCTGGGGTGGAAACCGTCGGTGGTGAGGAAGAAGAGGAAGCCGCGCAAGACAAGCAGCGCCGCCGCTTCGTCGCCTCCCGCCACTACAAGATCCAAGAGGTCATCAAGCGCCGCCAGATCATGCTGATTCAGGTGGTGAAGGAAGAACGCGGCAGCAAGGGCGCGGCCTTGACCACGTTCCTTTCGCTTGCCGGCCGCTATTGCGTATTGATGCCGAACTCGCCGCGCGGCGGCGGTGTCTCACGCAAGATCACCAGCGCCCAGGATCGCCGCCGCTTGAAGTCGATTCTCAGCGATCTGGAATTGCCCAAGGCCATGGCCGTGATCCTACGCACCGCCGGAGCCGACCGCAACAAGGCCGAAATCAAACGCGACTACGAATATCTGCAGCGGACATGGAACAATATCCGCGAAGTAACGATGACGTCACGGGCGCCCGCCCCCATCCACGAGGAAGCCAGCCTGATCAAGCGCGCCATCCGCGACATTTATTCGCGCGACATCGATGAGGTGTGGGTCGAGGGCGAAGAAGGCTACAAAATCGGCAAAGACTTCATGAAAATGTTGACGCCGAGCCACGCCAAGAAGGTGCAGCGCTACAAGGACGACATTATCCCGCTGTTCCACCGCTATCAGGTGGAAAGCCAGATGGAGGCCATCAACAGCCCCGCCGTGCAATTGCGCTCGGGCGGATCCATCGTGTTTGCTCAAACCGAGGCGCTGGTGGCTATCGACGTCAACTCGGGGCGCGCCACCAAGGAACGCCATATCGAGGAAACCGCCTACAAGACCAACATGGAAGCGGCCGAGGAAATCGCCCGTCAATTACGCCTGCGCGACCTCGCCGGGCTGATCGTCATCGATTTCATCGACATGGAGGACAACCGCAATAATCACGCGGTCGAGCGTCGCCTGAAGGAAGCCCTCAAGGCCGACCGCGCGCGAATTCAGGTCGGGCGCATCAGCCACTTCGGCCTTCTGGAATTGTCCCGCCAACGCCTGCGCCCCAGCCTGATCGAAGCCAATTTCCGCCCCTGTGCGCATTGCGCCGGCTCGGGAATGGTGCGCTCGACGGAATCGGCGGCGGTTTATTCATTGCGGATGTTGGAGGAAGAAGGCGGCCGCCAGCGCTCCAGCGAAGTGACGATGACGGTTCATCCCGACGTCGCTTTGTATCTGCTCAACTATAAGCGGGTCTCCTTCGCCAGCATCGAAAGCCGCTACCGCCTCAAAGTCTTGGTGCTCGGCGACCCCACCCTGGTTCCGCCAAACATCCGCCTGGACCGGGTTAAGGCGGTCCGGAGCGACGAGAGCGTTGAAGCGGTGCATCGTGAGCCGCCACCGCGCGAGATCGAACGCGAGCGTCCGGACCCGGCCGAGGCCGAGGCCGATGAAGGCGAAGAGGCGGCAAATGATGCGGCGGCGTCCCGCGCGCCCGAACCGCGACACCATGAAGCGCGACATCAGGAATCTCGGCAGAGCGAACCACGCGGGGGTGAGCCCGGCCGAGCGCCGGGTGGAGTTGACGAAGGTGGGCGCAAACGCCGGCGGCGGCGGCGCGGCGGTGCCCTTCGCCATGGCGAAAGCGCGCCCACGGGCAGCGGACAATTCTCAGAGTCGCCACAAGGCGTCGACCAGACCCAGATGTCCCAAATGCCGCAGGGGCAGGAAGGATCGGCGGCCGCTGAGCGCGGCGAACAGGGCGAAGCGAATCAGGCCCCCGGCCGCGATGACCCCGCCAAGCGCGGGCGTCGGCGCGGACGCCGTGGCGGGCGCCGGCGGCGGCGCGGCGGCGAACTCGGAGCGGAATCCGGCGGCCGGCAAGGCGGATCACAAAATGGGACTGCGCTAAGCACGCCTACCGGCGAGAGCAGCGCTCACAGCCACGACCCGTCACCTTCGTCGTCGCCCGAAGCTGCGCCACGAGGCGAGGCTGATCCGGCAGTTCATGTGGCCGCGCCAATACACGCTCCCGAACCCGAGCGAGGCCCTGCCGGCATTTCACCGGCCGATCCAGCTATCGGCGGGTCGGGTGGTTCAGCTGACGGTCAAGGCGACAAGGCTCCGTCGCGGTTCTTCCGCGCTCTCAGGGAAGGCACGAAATCCTGGCGGCGCCATGACCCCGCCGAAGCCGATACCGGCGCCCCGTCGAGCCCGCCGCCCGTAGCACCCGTTGCCATCCCGACAGAATCGAGGGAGGCGGAACCGGCGGGTCCTTCGCGTCGTGGATGGTGGAAACAGGATCCTAGCGAGTAGGGGATTTTTCCGCGCGCCAGGCCTTAAGGCGCGTACAAGCCTCTTCCATGTCCGCCGTCGTGCCCGCGAATGAAAAGCGGACAAAGCGATGTCCGCTAAGGGGATCGAAGTCGGTCCCCGGCGTCGTCGCGACGCCCGACTCGTTGAGCATGCGCCGGCACAAGGCTGGCGCGTCCTCGGTAATATCTGAAACGTCGGCGTAGATATAAAAAGCGCCGTCCGCGGGCGCCAATCGCTCAAAGCCACATTCCGGTAATCGACGCAGGAGCACCTCGCGGTTACGGGCGTAGCGCGCGACATTGGCCTCCAACTCGTCCCGGCAATCGAAGACCGCGATTCCGCCGTGCTGCGAGATCGTCGGCGGGGCGATAAATAAATTCTGCGCCAAACACTCGAGCGGCCGCTTGAGGTCGGGCGGCACCACTAACCAGCCGAGACGCCACCCGGTCATGCTGAAATATTTTGAGAAGCTGTTGACGACCAGGGCCGTGTCCGACAAGCCCGCCGCCGTGGTCGCCGTCCGGCCAAAAGTGATGCCGTGATAGATCTCGTCGGAAACCAGCCTGATTCCGTTCCGGTCGCAGAACACAGCGAGCTCGCGGAATTCATCGGGCGGGATTACGGTTCCCGTTGGGTTGGCTGGACTGCCGACGATAAGGCCATCGGGCAAACGCGGCAGCTTTTTCAAATGCCAAACCGTGGGCTGATAGCGGGTGGCGGCATCCGCGGCAATCAGCTCAGGCGTCACCCCTAGACTCGTCAAGATATGACGGTAAGCGGGATACCCCGGCACGGCCAGGGCAACGCGGTCGCCCGCTTCAAATGCGCTCAAGAATGCCAGAACAAAGCCGCCTGACGAGCCGGTCGTCGCAAAAATTCGGTCGGCGGGCACGATGACGCCCGTCGTCTCGAGATAGTGCCGCGAGATGCGCTCACACAGGGCCGGCAAACCGCTCGCCAAAGTATAACCCAACGGGTCTTCGCCTAAAATTTTCCCGAGATGTTTCGCCGCCGCTTGCGGAATTCCGGTCGATGGCTGTCCAACTTCAAGATGCACGGTGCTGCGCCCCGCCGCTTCCAGAGCCGCGGCCGCCCGCATCACGTCCATGACGATAAACGGCGGGACCAGCGCGCGCTTGGCAACCTTGATCGTCATCGTAATTCCTTTGGGCCAAGAATAATGGCGTATCCCGCGCCGCGGGGATCGTTCTGCGCCCGACAGTCCTGGACTGCAATACTTTCGTTGGCGCCGCAGGTCAGGAAGTTCACGAGTGCCGAATGTCGTGGGGAGACTTTGGTGCCGGTATCCGGAGCGGCAGATTCGCCGGCCCCCCGTGCCAATTTCCGTGCCAATTTCCGTGCCGTCGCCGTCGCCTCTGTTTCGGCGCCCAGCCCGCTGGCCGCGACCGCGAAGTGCATTTCCTGGTCCGCGGCCTTGAGTCCGATCACCGGCGCGAATGCCGCCCGGTCATTCGCTCGATCATCGGTAGGTACGTCGGGCGCCGGCGCCGATAGAAATCCGGTTCCCGGCGGGGAGATGCCGAGACCGAAGGGCCGGCCCATACTCAGCCCACAGGCTACGGCGCTTCCGCGCAGATCGGCGACGACTAAGGCCGTGGAACCCGAGACCGCTCTCTCATCCGGAGTCGGCGGCGGACTGGCCTCGGCGAAGGCCGCGGCAAAATCGTTGGCGCCGATGCCCGGAGGCAACGCGTAGAGGCGTGTTGCACCTTGATTCACGATGACCGCCGGGAGCCACTGCGGCGCCGTCGCGCGCAAATCCGCCGCCGACCGGGCGCCGCCGCCGGCTTCCAGCTGGTTCCCTGGGGTTCCGGCGTAGAAGTCAACGGGTCCGCGCGCACGCAGCCGTCCGAGCGTGGCGGCGAGGTTAATTTGCTTCAAGGCATCGCCGGTCTGCAGCAGTTGCCGGCGCGGCGTCATGAATGCCGCGAGCGCCATGGGGTCGTCGGCGAGAACGCCGCCATCAGCGGCAAGCGCGGCGGCAAAAGCGCGCGACACGGACTGGCCAAAGCGCGCGAGACTTTCCGCCGGGGCGACGAGCTGGGCCCAGGGCAGCCTGCCGTATTTGGCGTGCAAGGCAAAAAGGCCGCGCGAAAGCGCAGGGATCGCCGTGCGAAATCGGGCCGCGCCCTCGCTGGGCGCAGCGCGCGCGGTAAAATCCAGAGCTTCGGTCCGACCGGTGCCGGCATCGTGGACGATGCAGGCGCCGCCTCCACCCAGCCCCGCCGACGATGGCAGCGTCACGGCGAGCGCGAACCCCAGCGCAACGGCAGCGTCCACGGCATTGCCGCCGGCAAAAAGTATGTTGCGCGCGGCCAACGTCGCCTGGGGTTCATCGGCCGCGATCAGACCGGGGTAGCTTCTGGGGGCAGGGCCGCCGCCCGCTCCAAGCTGAACGTAGACCGGGGGCAAACCGCCACATCCGGCGAGGATGGCGGCCATTACAAGGGCGCCACAGAGCAAAAAAGGCCCCCGGCCCCGCGCCGGAAAATGCCATAATCCCGGCCGAGCCTCGACCACGACACCGCGGGAAACCGGGGCGCCCGGCGCCGGCGCCGGACCCGGGGGAAACGCCGGCGCTGGCGGATTGTCCGCAACACCGATCATCGATGAATTCCGTGACCCAAAGCGAATCCGCCTCATCCCAGTTTTCAGGATTTCTCCCCGCCGGAGCATCGCGCAGTGGCCCGGGCCGGCGCGCGGGCATTGTCCGGCTTACGGGCGCCGCCATTTTGAGCCTCTTGATGATTGGTACAAGTGGCGACGGCAGGGCGCAAGACTTCGGCATCGGAACGGTGTTGTCGGATACCGAGATTGGCGGGACGCTGAACGCCTATGCTCGGCCTCTGCTCCAGGCAGGCGGCCTACAGCCCGGCAGCGTCGTGCTCAATATGATTGTCGACGATTCGATGAATGCCTTCGCCACGCAAGGCAACAATATTTACTTCCACACCGGACTGCTGCTGCGGGCGAAAAACGCCAACGAAGTCATCGGCGTGATGGCGCACGAAATCGGACACATCGCGGGCGGTCACGTGGTCATGGTCGCGAGCGATCTGGCGGGGCCGACGGCGATCACATTGCTTGCCGCGTTGCTCGGTCTGGCCGCCGGCGTGGCCAGCGGAAATCCGGAAGTCGGCATGGCGTTGTTGATGGGCGGACAGCGCGCCGCCATCGGCGAATATCTCAGTTTCAGTCGCGGCCAAGAAAGCCGCGCCGACCAGTTCGCCTTGAAAACACTGAACGAGACGCAGCAGTCGGCCAGGGGACTCCACGATTTTTTCGAGCGCCTTTCGGGCGAGGAGCGCCTGATCACGTCGAACCAGGATCCCTACATCCGGACCCACCCGCTCAACCGCGATCGCATGGCGACAATCGAGGCCGCCATGCAATCGTCGCCATTCACCGACCAACCGCTTGATCCCGAACTGGAGCGTCAACACCGGCGCATGCTGGCTAAGCTGTTCGCTTTCTTGAAGCCGCAGATCACGACGCTGCAGCGCTATCCCGAATCCGATCAGCGTATCGAGGCTCGGTACGCGCGCGCCATCGCCTACTATCGCCGCGGACAGTTCGACCGGGCCCTGCCGCTGGTCGACGGACTCCTGACCGACGCACCCCAGGATCCGTTCTTCTGGCAGATCAAAGGCGATATGCAATTGAGCCGCAGCCACGTCGAGGAAGCGATCGAGGCTTACCGTGAAGCGATCAAATACCTGCCGAATGCCCCCGAAATCCTGACCGCCCTTGCTCACGCCAGCGTCGAAAGCGGCAAGCCTGAATATGCCGCCGAAGCCCAGGCTGCCCTCAAGAGAGCGCTCGCGATCGATCCGGAAAATCCCGGCGCATGGGATATGCTGGCGCGTTCCTATGCCCAGATCGACAACCCCGGTATGTCGGCCTATGCCGCGGCCGAGCGGGCCATACTCCTCGGCCAGTTCGGTGATGTTGCCCGCTATAGCAATCAAGCCGAAAAACTGCTCGCAAAGGACACGCCGACTTGGTATCGCCTCCAGGACATCAAAGTGCTGGCCCAGAACTATTTGCGCGAAATGCGGGATAAACGCAGGTAATATGTCTGCCCTTCCGATCTGAGCTGTTGGTCATAAAGGAACACCCTATGTTGCGCATTGTCGCCGCTTTCATCATGCTCGCCCTTGTCGGGCAATTCGGCGCCGCGCCGGCAAGGGCAGCGGATGCGGCTGCGTTCTCGGCCGGACAAAAGGAAGAGTTGAAGAAATTGATACGCTCGTACCTGCTCGAGAACCCCGAAGTCATAGCCGAGGCGCTCACGGAACTCGACTCCCGCGAGGCGAAAAACAAGGTCGCGAAGCGGACGAATGTGCTGGTCAGCCGCCGTCAAGAGATCTTGAATCCGAGCGAGGGCACGATCATCGGCAACCCGAAGGGCGATGTGACGGTCGTAGAGTTCTTTGACTACAATTGCGGCTATTGCAAATCCATGTTCCAGGCCATGAGCGAGGTTCTCAAGGAAGACACCAAGATGCGGTTGGTGCTGAAGGAATACCCCATCCTGGGGCCTTCGTCGGTGTCCGCGTCCCGCGCGGCGCTGGCCTCGCGCAAACAAGGCAAATACGCCGATTTTCATCTGGCGCTTCTGGGCTACAAGGGCTCACTTAGCGACAGCGTCGTTATGGTCATTGCCCAGAACGTCGGCCTCGACGTCAGGAAGCTCCAGGACGACATGAAAGATCCGGCGATCACGGAGATCCTCGTCAAGAACCATGACCTCGCCGAGGCGCTGGGTGTCGATGGGACGCCGCAGTTAATTATCGGCGACGTGTTCTTGCCGGGTGCTGTACCGAAACAGGAGTTGGTCGCGGCCATCGCCAAGGCGCGCAAGTAGACGGTTGCGATAGGCCTAGCGACCCCAGATTTTGAAATGAACGAAACCGAATTCACCGCCAAGGAGCGTTCGCGGTTCCGCAAGCTCTTGGAGGTCGCGAATTCGACGACCTACATCGGCGAACGTGATGCCGCCATGAATGCCGCAACGCGGCTCGCCGCTGGCCACAGCATGACCTTGCGCGAAGCCGCCGGCATGGCGGAAGCGCCGGACGCTCCTGAACCGGATCTCCGCCAGAAGCCCCGCCGGCCCGGCGCCTTCGGCGCGGGCTTCGGCGCGGCCGCGCCCGAGTACATGGGAACCTGGTGGCGGCAGCCGCACCAGCCCGCCCGCCCAAGCGCCGGATTCCAACCCGAGTCCGAGCGGGTCGCGGCCGAGAAGCGCCGGCTCGCGGAAGCCATGGCGGACGCCGTTGGCCGGGGCTTGGATGCCGAGGAACGCGCCGCCGCCGAACGGGCCGTCAGTGCCCGCAGCCGGCGCCATATCCGTACCGGGAAGCGCGGTGCTTGGCGCGCGCGCCCCGAGTTTATCCGCGTCCTGTTGGTGGAAACCGGCATGACCGCCAAGGAGATCGCCGCCGCCGCCGGCGTGACGATCTACGAAGTCTTCCGCGAGAAGTTGCTGATGCGCCGCGCCGTCGGAAAGGTCGCGGTTTAGAGCATCGTGCCGAAAAGTGGGAACCGGCTTTCGCGCCGGCGAAGGCCGGCGTTAACTAGATGCGCGCCTTCGCGCGCGGAACGATGCTACAACAAAAAGTTAGAGCAAGCGGAGCGATTCCGAATTCGCGCTGCTTGCTCTAGGGCATCGATTTTATCGCTTCAAATCGCGGGCCGCCTGGGTCATTTCATCGGCGGTGGTGAGCACCTTCGCCGCGCTGGAATAAGCCCGCTGGGTGACGATCATTTTTGAAAACTGATCGGTCAGGTCGACATTCGACTGTTCCAAGGCGCCAACGACGAATTGCGTCGTGCTGGTGGGCGAGCCCAGGCTATTCAGTTTCAGATCGCCTGCTTCGGCGGTTTGGACGAAAATGTTTCCGGATTTGGCTTCCAGATTATTGTCGGCGGCGAAGGTCGCGACCGGCAGTTTAAATAGGTTTTTCAGCTCGCCGTTGGTATAGCTGCCGACCAGCGTACCCGTGCCGTTAAAATAGGCGCTGTGCAGACGTCCGGCGATATAGCCGTCCTGGTCGGTGGTCACGACAGTGAGCTGGTTGTTGTCGCTGAACTGCGTGACCTTGCTGAGATCGACGACAAAGGACTGCGGCCCAACGGCGTCGCTTACCGTCACGTTCAGGAGTCCGTCGGCGGGTACAATCAGCTTGCCGCTGCCGTCGAATTCGATGTCGGCGGGGTCGAAGACCACATCAACCGGCTGGTTGCTGAGATCGACGCATGACATATCCAACGTCCAGAGCCCCCTGAGCCCGGCGTTGAAACCGATCGACAGGGACCGGGAATTGCCTTCCTGATCAACGAAGGGCAGCCCGACGTTCTGCCGACCGATGTCGGAGGCCGAGATGTTGGCTTGAAGATTGATGGTCGTGGTCGCCTTGGAGGGGAATACCGCGTTGTTGCCGTACAACACCGGCGTCAGCGAACCGAGGCTATTGGTCTCTAAGATATTGCCGTCGGGGTCGGCCGCCCAGCCGTACACATAGGAACCATTGGACGTGATCAGAAGCGTGCCTTGATCGTTTTGCCCGTCGCTGTCGCTATCCGTGCCCAGATCGACGGCTTTGGCGAAGAGCGCGCCATCGCGGGTGTATTGCCAGATTCCGCTACCATCCTGCGCGATATTGGTGACGACGAAGCCGCGGCCGTTAATGGCCAGGTCGAGCGCGCGGTTGGTGGTGGCAAGAGTGCCCTGCTTATCGACCTGCCGGTAGTCG
>SHVO01000044.1 GCA_009694245.1 Rhodospirillaceae bacterium
AGTTGCGCGTCGGGAACCGCAACCACACCCTTTCCGCGTTTCTTGAGCTGCATCGCGGTCGGCGCGATTTCGATTTCAAGGCGCCCGTCGCCCGCCCGGATATCCAGGGGCTGGCCGGGCTTCAGGTCCAGGGCTTGGCGCAGCGCTTTAGGCACAACAATCCGCCCGGCGGCATCAATGGTGGCTTTCATGGCACAATAAATGGCATAAAAATACCATTTTTGCAACCCGTTTGCCGGCGAAGGTTCGCATCCGCGTTTTGGCCGAACCACGATAATTAGCGGACGCGGCGCATCGGCGTGACGGACTAAACTGAGGCCGCTTTCTCCGCCCAGGCCTGTTGTGCGGTTTCGGCTTCGGCGGCATCCCGCGTGCGCCGCGCCTTGGCCGAGAGCTTCTCGCTATCGGTCTTGAGCTGGCCGCAGGCGGCGAGGATGTCGCGGCCGCGGGGGTTGCGCACCGGTGCGGTGAATCCAGCGTTCCACAAGATCTGCGCAAAGGCCTCGATGGTCGCGGCATCGGAACACTCGTAGGCCGTTCCCGGCCAGGGATTGAAGGGAATCAGGTTGAACTTGCAGGGAATGTCCTTCACTAACTTGATCAATGCGCGGGCATGGGCGGGGGTGTCGTTGAGCCCCTTTAGCATCACGTATTCGAAGGTGATGCGCCGGGCGTTGCTCGCGCCCGGATACTCGCGGCAGGCCCGCATCAACTCCTTGAGCGGGTATTTCTTGTTAATGGGCATGATAACCGAGCGCGTATCGTCATCGGCGGCATGCAACGAGATCGCCAAGTTCACGCCCAGTTCGCTGCCGCAGCGGTGAATCTGGGGAACGACGCCCGAGGTCGATAACGTGATGCGCCGCTTGCCGACGGCAATGCCGTCATCAGCCATGATGATTTTCATAGCCGTCGCGACGTTTTCGAAATTATAGAGCGGCTCGCCCATGCCCATAAGAACGATATTGGACAACATGCGCCGTGCGTCCGTGGGCGTCGGCCACTCGCCGTAGCTGTCGCGGGCAATCATGAATTGTCCGACGATCTCCGAAGACGTGAGATTGCGGACCAGCCTTTGCGTGCCGGTGTGGCAAAAGCGGCAGGTCAGCGTACAGCCCACTTGCGAAGAGACACAGACCGCGCCGCGATCGTCTTCAGGTATGAAAACCGTCTCCGCTTTCTGGCCGTCGGCGAATTGCACCAGCCATTTGCGGGTGCGGTCGGTGGAGGTTTGCTCAAGGGCGATGGTCGGCCGGGCCACGACAAAATGGCCTTCAAGTTTTAAACGCAAATCCTTGGACAAGTCCGTCATGGCGGCGAAATCGACGGCGCCGCGGTGATAGATCCAATGCCAGACCTGTTTTGCGCGGAAGGGTTTCTCGCCAAGCTCGGCAAAGGCCGCGCTCAAGGCGCCGCGGCTCAACCCCACCAGATTGGTGCGGCTTTCGGTCGTGATCTCGGGGCGGGATGAATCAGGAGCCATGAACCCGCAGGTAGGCCGAATTGGCGGATGCGGCAAGGGCAAACAGTTTTATCATTTTATATCAATTATTTAGTGCGATGCGCCGAGGGTCTTTGATGGTCGCACGCGAGCCGCACAAGGGGCAGGCGGGGTCGGGTTTGACCTTCACCTGGCGCATGACCGCCGAAAGCGCGTCATAGATCAGAAGGCGGCCCGCCATACTTTCGCCGATGCCGAGAACTTCTTTCAAGACTTCGGTCGCCTGCAGCGTTCCCAAAACACCGGCCACCGCGCCCAGCACGCCGGCCTCGTCGCAAGAGGGGATTTGCCCCGGCGGCGGCGGCTCGGGGTAGATACAGCGGTAGCAGGGGCCGCCCCCTTTTACGTTCAAGTCATGAGGCTTGAAGGTGGCTAGTTGGCCGTCGAAGCGCAATACCGCCGCCGAGACCAAAGTTTTTTTGGCGAAGAAGCAAGCGTCATTGACCAGAAAGCGCGTCGGGAAATTATCGCTGCCGTCGGCGATAACGTCATAGCCGTCAATCAGCGCGGCGGCGTTGTCGACCGTGAGGCGCATGCGGTGCTCGATCACGCTCACGTCGGGATTGATCGCGGCCACGGCGCGTTTCGCGCTGGTGGTTTTCTCGACTCCGATACGCTCGGTGCTGTGGGCGATCTGGCGCTGGAGGTTGGACAAATCCACTATGTCGTCATCAACCACGCCGATGGTGCCGACACCGGCCGCCGCCAGATAAAGGATTAAGGGTGAGCCCAAGCCGCCGGCGCCGATCACCAGCACCTTGGCCTTGAGTAATTTTTCCTGACCGACGCCGCCCACTTCCCGCAACAGGATATGGCGAGCATAGCGGTGCATCTGCGCCTCGGTGAAATCCATCGGCATGTGCGACGGCGCGTGCGCCGCCTCCTTACCCACCTTAGACCGCTTTTCGTTCAGGTTGAATCAATGGAGCGGTCTAGAATCGGACCATTAGGCAACGCCCGTGGAGCCGAATCCGCCGCCGGCGCGCGCGGTATCGGCGAGTTCGCCCTTTTCTTCCCAAATGATTGTGCGCACGGGCGCCACCACCAGCTGTGCGATGCGCAGGCCGCGTGTAATGGTGAACGGCGCCTTGCCGTGATTAATCAGGATGACGCCGACCTCACCGCGATAATCGGCGTCGATGGTGCCGGGGCTATTGAGCACCGTCACCGCGCTCTTGGCGGCAAGGCCCGAGCGCGGGCGCACTTGCGCCTCAAAGCCCGCCGGCAGGGCAATGGCGAAGCCGGTCGGAATAATCGCATGAGCGCCCGGCGCCAGGACGACGTCGGCCTCGACCGCGGCGCTCAAATCGAGACCGGCGGATAATTCGGTTTGGTAGGCGGGCAAGGGCAAATCGCGACTGTGGGGAAGTCGTTTGATCGCTACCGAGGTTATGATGGGCACGGGTGAGGTTGTCCCTTAGAAATGGCGTTCAGCGTAAGCCGCGATGCGCTCGGCGAGACGCTCAGCCACGGCGCGTTTGCGCAACCTAGGCCAGCTTTCCACCGACTCCGCGGTCACCAGATGCACGGTATTGCTGTCGCCGCCGAAGGTATCGCTGCCGGGCGACACATCGTTGGCGACCACCCAGTCGCAGTTTTTCTTGGCGCGTTTCAGTTGCGCGTTCTCGATCAGGTTTTCGGTCTCGGCGGCAAAGCCGACCACCAGCCCCGGGCGCGATGGTCCCGGTTGCGATAAGGTCGCGAGGATGTCGGGGCTTTCGGTGAGATTCAAAGCCGGCGTCTTGACGCCTTTCTTGAGCTTCTGCTCTTTCGCATTCACCGACCAGTCGGCGACGGCCGCGGCGCAGACCACGATTTCGGCCGGCAGGGCCTCGGCGCAGGCCTTCATCATCTGCCGCGCGGTTTCCACATGGGTGACCTTCACGCCGCCGGGATCGGGCTCATGGGTGGGTCCGCTGATGAGCGTGACACTCGCACCCAACTCCGCCAAGGCCGCAGCCACGGCGTGTCCTTGCTTGCCGGAGGACCGGTTAGCGATATAGCGCACCGGATCGATGGGCTCATGGGTGGGCCCGCTGGTCACCAGCGCCCGGAATCCCGTCAGCGGCCCTTGGCCGTCGCTTTTCTGGAAGAAGCGCGAAAGCGCGGCGATGATGTCGGGCACTTCCGCCATGCGTCCGTTGCCGACTTCACCGCAGGCAAGATCGCCGGCACTGGGGCCAACGACCTTCACTTCGCGGGTCTTCAAGGTTTGCAAGTTCGCCTGGGTCGCAGGGTGAGTCCACATCATCACGTTCATGCTGGGCGCGATCATTACCGGCTTGTCGGTGGCCAGGAGCGCGGTGGTGGCGAGATCGTCGGCCTGCCCGGCCACCATCTTGGCCATGATATCGGCGGTGGCGGGCGCCACCAGGACGATGTCGGCCTCGCGCGACAGGCGGATGTGCCCCATCTCGGCTTCTTCGGTCAGCGAAAACAGGTCCTGATAGACCTTGTCGCCCGAAAGCGCCGCGAGCGTCAGCGGTGTCACGAACTGCGCGCCGCCTTTGGTCAGGATGCAGCGCACCGAGGCACCCCTTTCCCTGAGCCGGCGGATCAGGTCGGGCACTTTCACGGCGGCGATGCCGCCGGAGACGATCAAAAGGATGCGTCGATTCTCAAGCACGAGCGATTTCCCAAAGGCGAAATGCCGAAAACGCGAGGCCGCACTATAGCTTGGAAAACTTTAACGGAAAATAAGCGCTGCCGACAGGGCAGTTAAGTCGCCGGAAGGGCGGTTTTCAGCCCCAAATCCCGTTCGATCCGCTGAACCCACGCCCGCACCTTCGGCCAGTGGGCGAGGTCCAAACCGGCCTCGTGAGAAAAACGCGTATAGGCCACCAAAGCGACGTCGGCCAAGCTCAACCGTTCGGCAACAAAATAGGTCCGAGCGGCCAGGTGGTCATTCATGATCGCGAGCGCGCGCTCGCATTTGGGCATCAGCGCCGGATCGATCTCGGTGTCGGGTTTGTTCAGGAAAAACTTGTGATAACGCCGCACGGCGATGGCGGTCTCGTGGCTGTACTGCTCCCAAAACAACCACTGAAACATCAGCGCGCGATCGAAGGCATCCGTGGGGACAAGATCGCTGCCTTCGGCGAGATACAGCATGATGGCATTGGACTGCGCGAGGCGCCGTCCGTCCGCCAGCACCACCAGCGGCACTTGCCCGGCCGGGTTCAGGGCGAGAAATTCCGCCGTGCGAGTCTCGGCCTTGACCACGCTGGTTTCAATCCAGCGGTAGGGAATGCCGAGGCGGTCGGCGATAAACTTTACCTTCAAGCAATTGCCTGAACCCGAGTCGCCGGAAATTGTCAGCTGGGTCACGTGTCCTCCTAGAGCATCGCGTCGAAAAGTGGGAACCGGTTTTCGGCAAAAGCGATGCGACCAAAAATAGATATATCCACCACCGTGACTCCGATTTAACGCTATTCGCTCTAGCGCAAGATGAGTGCCGCCAAAAGGGCTGCGGCCGCCAGCCACGGCGCCCACAGAAACCAGCGCGCGGTGTTGGACTTGCCGGGTCCTTCGCCTCGAATGGCGCGGGCCGTATCAGGATGCAGCCTGAGGCCGTCCCGCGCCAAGTCGGCGGTTACGGCATTTACCCGGTCGATGATGCGCGGCAGTTTTTCCAGCGTTGCGATGGACGCGCCGACGGCGTCGGCAATCTTTCCCTCCGGGCCCAACCGCTCGCGCATCCAGCCCTCGATTAAGGGCCGGGCCAACTCCCACATGTTGACTTGAGGGGCCAGCGTGCGCCCGACGCCTTCGGCCAAGAGCATGCTCTTTTGCAAGAGCAGCAACTGAGGTTGGGTCGGCATCTCGAAGGTCTCGGTCACCTGAAACATTTGGCCCAGCAGGCGGGCGATTGATATCTCCGCGATGGGCTTGCCGAGGATCGGCTCGGCGATGGCCCGGCAGGCCTGGGCAAAGGCATCGACGGACTTGTCGGCCGGAACATAACCGGCATGCACATGCACTTCCGCGACCCGGCGGTAATCGCGTGTGAGGAACCCGAGCAGCATTTCACCAAGTATTTTTTGTGTCGCCGCGTCCACCCGACCCATGATGCCGAAGTCCATGCCGATGATAACGCCTTGGCGCGTCACGAACAGATTTCCAGGATGCATGTCGGCGTGGAAAAAGCCGTGTCGGAAGACCATCTTGAAGAACACTTCGGCCGCGGCCTTAACCACCGCCACCGAGTCGACGCCCATGGCCGCGACCGCGACGCGGTCATCAACCCTGGCGCCGGCGACGCGCTCAAGGGTCAGTACATGCTCAGCCGTGCGTTGCCAGTCCACCCCCGGAACTTTGAATGTCGCGTCGCCGGCAAAGTTTCCGGCCATTTCTTGAGCCGCGGCGGCCTCAAGGCGCAAATCCATCTCAACGCGCACCGACTCGGCGAAAGTCTCAACGACTTCGATCGGTTTTAAGCGCGAGACCTTGGGTGCATGACGCTCGGCCAATTCAGCGAGCCAGAGCAAGGCGTCGATATCGCGGGCGAAGGCCTTCTCCACGCCGGGCCGCAAGACTTTGACGGCGACCTCGTTGCCGGCCGTATCGACGGCGAAATGCACTTGCGCAATGGAGGCGGCGGCGACGGCGGTTTCATCGAAGCTCTTGAACAACTCTCCCAGCGGTACGCCAAAATCACGTTCGATGGTCGCCTTGGCTTCGGCGAAAGCAAACGGCGGCAAACGATCCTGGAGGCCCGATAGGTCGGCCGCCACTTGCTCGCCCAGAAGGTCGGCCCGGGTCGAAAGCGCCTGGCCGAACTTGATGAAGGTCGGTCCAAGGGCCGCCAGCGCCAGCGCCAGGCGCTCGCCGGGCCGCAAGGCCTTCACGGTTTTGTGCGGACGCCAGATAAATCCGGCGGCGCGGGCCGTTGCGCGCCCCGCCGGATGGGCGTCGACCAGGAAGAATACATCGTAATGCGCGAAGTGGCGGGCGATGACCCACAATCGTCCAAGGTGGCGAAGGCTGCGGAGCATGGGCGTACTCAGATCCGCCAGCCGGAATGCATCGCGGCGATGCCGCCGCTCAAGTTGCGCACTTTCACTTGTTCCAGACCCGCGGCCTTCAGACGCGCGGCCAAGGCCGGCTGATCGGGGAAACGGCGGATACTTTCGGCCAGATAACGATAGGCCTCGCGGTCATTGGCGATCAGCCCGCCCAGCCATGGCAGAACCTGGAACGAATAGGCGTCGTAGAGTCTGTCCAGCACCGGCACCAGGACCTTGCTGAATTCCAGGCACAGCATTCGTCCGCCGGGCCTTAACACACGGCGCGCCTCGGCCAGCGCTTTATCAATCACGGTGACGTTGCGCAGGCCAAAGGCAATGGTATAGGCGTCGAAACTCATGTCGGGGAACGGCAGCGCCTCGGCATCGCCGCAAACCCAGTTGACGCCTGCAAGCCGTCCCTGGTCGACGGCGCGGCTGCGCCCGGCCGATAGCATCTCGGCGGTGATGTCGCAGATCGTGACCGGTAGGGCATTCGCCCCCATGCGGTCCAGCAGGCGAAAAGCGATGTCACCGGTGCCGCCGGCGACGTCGATGATCGCCTGGCCCGGCCTTGGGGCTAACCAGTCGACCATAGCCGACTTCCATAGCCGGTGGATGCCGGCGCTCATAAGGTCATTCATCAGGTCATATTTGGGGGCTACGGCGTTGAATACGGCTCGTACCATCCCTGATTTCTCAGCCTTCGCCACGGTGCGAAAGCCAAAGTGTGTGGAGGGTCCTTGATCTTCGCCGCTACCGGCGTCGTCGGGCGCGGGCGGGTCAGGGGTCATGCGCGGCGTATTCATCGGCAAACCATAGTCGAAGGAAGGCGCAAAAACCATGAATCCTACGGCGGTTAGCAAGCAACTCGACAGAACGGCAACGGTCGTCCAGTCTCGCCGGCACGTGTGATCGCGACAACATTAGACCTTTCCCCGAGGTTTCTTATGCCCGAGCTACCCGAGGTTGAAACCGTCTGCCGCGGTTTGGCCGTGGTGCTCGAGGGCCGGCGTTTTGCGCGGGTGGAACTGCGGCGCCGGGACTTACGGATTCCGTTTCCCAAGGGCATTGCCGGCGCCCTTACCGGCCGAAGGATCGAGCGGATCTATCGCCGCGCCAAGTATGTGCTCATGGCGCTTGATGACGGCAACGTCCTGATCGTCCATCTCGGCATGTCCGGGCATATGGCGATCATCAACGACGGCACGGTGCCGGGGCCTCACGACCACGTCATCTTCACCACAGATGACGGTACGGTCTTACGTTTTAACGATCCGCGCCGCTTTGGGCTCATGACCCTCGCCGCGGCGTCCGGCCTCGACACCCACAAGCTATTCCGACACTTGGGTCCCGATGCGCTCGGCGACGGATTTACGCCCGACGTCCTTGCCACCGCCCTCAAAGGTCGCAAGGCGGCCATCAAGACGGCGCTGCTCGATCAGCGGATCGTCGTCGGAGTCGGCAATATCTATGCCAGCGAGAGCCTCCACCGGGCGGGGATTTCGCCCAAGCGCCCGGCGGGCTCGGTTACCGCTAGGCGCGCCGCCGCCTTGGTTCCCGCCATAAAACAGATTCTCAACGAGGCCATCGCCGCGGGCGGGTCGTCCTTGCGCGACCACGTGCAGCCCTCGGGCGAGCTGGGGTACTTCCAGAATGCTTGGCGGGTCTACGGCCGCGAGGGCGAGTCGTGCGCCTGCAAGCGGGCGTTGATCAAGCGCATCGTTCAGGCCGCCCGATCGACGTTTTATTGTGCGCGGTGCCAAACCTGAATGATCGCGCCCCGGGGCGGGTCGCCCCATGGCCCACATTTTGGTCGGCCTTTAAGCCGCCGAGCTGCGGAAATCGGTGCCCGTTGACTACTCCGGGCGCATCTCTTATAAGCCGCGCTTCATTTCGGTGAAATCCTCAAGGGATTGGCCCCTCTCCAGGTAACGACTCGATGGCTCAGCATAAATCCGCAAAAAAACGTATACGCCGCAACGCCCGGGCAGAAGGCGTCAACCATTCACGGCTTTCGCGCATCCGCAGCCAACTCAAGGATGTTGATGCCGCCATCGCCTCCGGCGATAAGGCCGCGGCGCGGGCCGCACTCAAGCAAGTGATGCCGGAGCTCATGCGGGGCACCACTAAAGGTGTCGTCCATAAGAAGACAGTGTCACGCAAGCTGTCGCGCTTATCGGCACGCATCAAGAAAATAGCCGCCTAAATTTTCAAGGAATCATTGGGGTCGTCCGCAGAGTCTCGCCGCCGGCGATGTCGCGCGCGCCGATGTCGCAGCGCACCCACGGTAGTGCATCCCCGTCCACCAGTTAAATGACCCCAGGACGCGTGACCCCGAGTCACGGGCGCGGCGCGCATCCGTCAGTCAAGTCGTTGCGAATCAACGGCATCTATCGCGGATATCGTTTCAGCTAAAAACGTGATCGCGGTTCGCCCTCGAAAAATTCTGTCAACACATCTTTGCGCTTGTCCCACACGCATTGCTCGCTAGAGTGACGCTCATCCAAAGCGATGCTGACTATCGCACTCGCGCCGAGACGGCCCCCGGATTCAACACGATCAGGATAGAAAATTCATATCAGGGCTGTCGCGATTTCGATACAGTTCACGAAGATCAATGCGCATCGGCCACTGGCGGCAGATTTTTTGGGGTTTGTATTTTTAAGTGAGAGAAGCGAGTTCAGGGCCGCAACCGGCGGCAGATTGAATCGTTGCTGATAGAGTTTTTCGAGAATCATCTTTTGGGCCGATGCCTGCCGGGCGGGCGGAGTCGTCGGTTTGAGGCCGAGGGGGCGAGCGTCGCGTGAAGAGTCCAGCAGAGCCGGCCGTCGACCAGGCTGAATGGGATCGCGTCAAAACGCGGCTCAAACAGGAATTCGGCGAATCGGCATTCAAGAACTGGGTCACGCCGATTACCGTCGGGACCTTTCGCAATGGCGAAGTTGAGCTGGCCGTGCCGACGCGCTTTATGCGCGATTGGATTACCACCCACTACGCCGAACGGATTCGCGCGCTCTGGAATGGTGAAAACCCCAGTGTGCGTAAGGTTACTCTAAAGGTTGAGGCCGCGCGGAACGCCGCGATGGCCGGGACCGCGACCCGCGAAAAACAGCCCGCGCACAAGGCCATGGGGCCTTCACCCCGCGCCGCCTCCGCGCGTGCCACCGGATTCCCGGCGCCGAACGTTACCGCGACACTCGGCGCCGACCTCTCGGCGCCCCTGGATCCTCGCTATGTCTTCGAGAATTTCGTCGTCGGCAAGCCCAATGAATTTGCCTATGCGGCGGCCAAGCGTGTCGCCGAATCCGTTCAAGTCAGCTTCAATCCGCTTTTCCTTTATGGCGGCGTTGGGCTCGGCAAGACCCATTTGATGCACGCCATCGCCTGGGAGATCCGCCAGCGCGATCCGTCGCGAAAGGTGATTTACCTGTCCGCCGAGAAGTTCATGTACAGTTTCGTGCGCGCGCTTCGTAATCAGGACATGGTTTCCTTCAAGGAACAATTCCGTTCCGTCGACGTCCTGATGATCGACGACGTCCAGTTCATCTCGGGAAAAGATTCCACTCAGGAAGAGTTCTTTCATACCTTCAATGCCTTGGTGGACCAGGGCCGGCAGATCGTGCTGTCGGCCGATAAATCGCCCTCGAATCTCGAGGAAATCGGCGATCGCCTGCGCTCACGACTGTCGTCGGGCCTGGTCGCTGATCTCCACCCAACAACCTTCGAGCTTCGCCTGGGGATTCTCGATACCAAGTCAGAGCAACTCGGCGTACTGGTGCCGCAGAAGGTCAAGGAATTCCTGGCCCATAAGATCACGTCCAATGTCCGCGAGCTGGAAGGCGCCCTGACCCGTCTTGTCGCCCACGCCCAGCTGGTCGGCAGCGCGCTGACCCTTGAGACCGCCCAAGAGTTGCTCCAGGACCTTTTGCGCGCCCATGACCGGCGCTTGACCATGGAAGAGATCCAGAAGCGGGTCGCGGAGCATTTCAAGATTCGCATGTCGGACATGAGTTCGGCGCGCCGCTCCCGAGTCGTGGCGCGCCCCCGTCAGGTGGCCATGTATCTCTCCAAGCAGCTTACCTCCCGGTCCCTGCCGGAAATCGGCCGGGCTTTTGGCGGTCGCGACCACACCACCGTCATGCACGCCGTGCGCAAGGTCGAGGAGTTGGTCAAGCTGGATTCCGCATTCGCCGAAGACGTTGAACTTCTCACCCGTATGCTCGAGAGCTGAGCCGCCGTTTTGGTCCTCGGCGGCGAAGCGCCGCCTTCGGCTGAATCGCGCGCGTTTACCGCGCACCGCGCGAACCGGTTCTCACCGACGGAAGTCGGTTTCCGGGGACGGCGCGCGGGCTTAGCCGGCTCCTCCATTCGACCCCCTCAAAGCCAGAGATTCCGCAGCCTTCATCGCTCTCGCACGCTCGGTTCGCCGGGTGTTTTTCCCCTAGGTCCCGCCCGCGCTCTCTGGTTATACTTGCAGCCCTTTTCCAGGGGGGCGGCGCATCCATTTCGCTACGTCGGATCGGGGGATGTTTTTCGGCGTGTTTCGCAAGATCCAAAAGAACTGAATTAGTCAAAAAAGCCGATTTAAGAACCATGAAACTCATCATCGAGCGGGCTGCCCTCCTCAAGTCCTTAGGACATGTGCAGAGCGTGGTGGAGCGCCGCAACACCATCCCAATCCTGTCTAACGTGCGCGTCGATGCAGCCAAAGGCCGCCTCGCCCTCAACGCCACCGACATGGACATCGAAATTGCGGAGACCACGACGGCGGAAGTCAGCAAGGGCGGCGCCACCACCGTGCCCGCCCATACGCTCTACGACATCGTCCGAAAGTTGCCCGATGGCGCCCAGGTGGAGGTTAGCTCCAACAGCGATGGCGGCCAGATTATCCTTGCCGCCGGACGTTCGCGCTTCAATCTTGCCTGCCTGCCGGTTGGGGACTTCCCCGCCATGTCCGACGGCGACCTCGGCCATAGCTTCAAACTGGCGGCGGCGGATTTGCGGGGCCTGATCGACCGGACACGCTTCGCGATATCGACCGAAGAAACCCGCTATTACCTCAACGGTATCTATCTCCATGCCGCTAAAAGCGACAAGGTCGCGGTATTGCGCGCCGTCGCCACCGATGGTCACCGCCTCGCGCGCGTCGAGTTGCCGCTGCCCGAGGGCGCCGCCGGCATGCCGGGCGTGATTGTGCCGCGCAAAGCCGTCATCGAAGTCCGCAAACTGATCGAGGAAACCGAAGGTGAGATCTCGATCTCGCTATCGGATTCCAAAATCCGTTTCGGGTTTGACAACGTTACGCTGACGTCCAAGCTGATCGACGGCACATTCCCGGACTACGAGCGCGTAATCCCCATGGGAAACGACAAAGTGCTCGAGGCTGAACGCAAGCCGCTGTTTGACGCGGTCGACCGCGTCTCGGCGATCAGTTCCGAGAAATCCCGGTCGATCAAAATGAGCTGCGAAAAGGGCCTGATCACGCTTTCCGCCTCCAGTCCCGAGGCTGGTAGCGCGGTCGAGGAGGTCGAGGCGCGCTATGACGCCGGCCATCTGGAGATCGGCTTTAACTCCCGCTATCTCCTAGAGATTCTTGGTCAGATCGAGGGCGAAGCCGCCCGCTTCACCATGGCCGACGCGGCTTCCCCGACGGTGATCCGTGACGTGGCCGACGCCTCCGCCATGTACGTCTTAATGCCGATGCGGGTGTGAGCGCGCTTCGCGAGAAAACCGCCGCCGCCGCGACGCATTCATCTCCGGCATCGGCATCGGCGGCGTCGGGCGGCCTCAGCCGCGCTTCTGCTTTAGCTCCGGTCGCCGTCACGCGGCTGACGCTCACCAACTTTCGCAGCTATGCCGGTTTGCGTTTGGACGTCGATCCGCGCCCGGTTGTGCTCACCGGCGCCAACGGCGCGGGCAAGACCAATCTTCTCGAAGCGCTTTCGTTCTTGGCACCGGGACGGGGCCTGCGCGGTGTCCGCTTGGCCGAGGCGGGTCGGCAGACGGCTGCAATTGGAACGCTCGCGTCGCCGCCGCCACCGATCAATCCTTGGGCGGTGGCGGTGACCTTGGCCACGCCCGACGGGCCCTTGGATATGGGCACGGGGCTCACCGCCGCGACCACCGAGCGCCGAATCGTCCACGTTAACGGCCAGCCCGCGAGGGGTGCCGCGGCGCTTGCCCGGCATGTGGGCGTGCTCTGGCTGACGCCCGCCATGGACCGCCTCTTTCTTGATGGTCCGGCATCGCGCCGTAAATTTCTCGATCGTCTGGTGACCGCCTTCGATGCCGATCACGCCAGGCGCTCGGCGGCCTACGACCACGCCTATCGCCAGCGGCTACGCTTGCTGCGGGATGGCGGCGTGCGGCCGCCCTCGTCAGAATCGCGCGCGTTGACCGCGCGCGGCGGCGAGGCGCCCTGGTTCGCGGCGCTTGAAGACACCATGGCCCGCCACGGCATCGCCTTGGCGGCCGCTCGCCATGATCTGGTCGCCCGCCTTAATCGCGATCTCGCCGCGGCCTCGGGACCTTTTCCGGGGGCCGCCCTCGCGCTGGTCGGCACGGTTGACGGCTGGCTGACCGAAATGCCCGCTGTCGATGCCGAGGACGCCATGCGCCGCAGTCTTTGGGATGAACGGCGCGGCGTTATCGGCGCCGGCGCCGGGCCCCATCGTTCCGACCTCGGGGTCGCCATGACCGCCGTTGGACATCCGTCCCACGGCCAGCCGGCGGCCCTGTGTTCCACCGGCGAGCAGAAAGCTTTGCTGATCTCAATATTGCTCGCCCAGGCGCGCCTGCAGCGCGCCAAACGCGGCCATGCACCGCTTTTTTTGCTCGACGAAGTCGCTGCCCACCTCGACCAGAATCGGCGTGCGGCGTTGTTCAGCGAGGTCTTGCGCCTCGGCGCTCAAGCCTGGATGACCGGCACCGATGCGGCGCTCTTCGGGGATTTGGTGGAATCCGCACAGTTTTATGCGGTCGAAGCCGGCGCGGTGTCGCGCCGCCCGCCGCCGCCCGCATAGTCTGACCACCGGCCCGACACCAGGACTTGGGTCAAATTGAGCGGACAATTTCGCAAACTTAGCCCCCACGATCCTCTATAATAGCGTTGCTGCCAACATTCGAGATGTCACTATGACCGCACCCGCCGCCAGTACCGCAGAAGCCGCCGTCCAGGCCGCCAAGAAGCCGGAGATGGCCTATGACGCCGAGTCCATCAAGGTACTTAAAGGTCTCGATGCCGTGCGCAAACGCCCCGGCATGTACATCGGCGATACCGATGACGGCTCCGGCCTGCACCACATGGTCTACGAGGTGGTGGATAACGCCATCGACGAATCCTTGGCCGGGCACTGCGATCGAATCGAGGTCATTCTGCACGGCGACGGCAGCTGCAGCGTCAGCGATAACGGCCGTGGAGTTCCGGTCGATATCCACAAGGAAGAAGGCGTTTCGGCGGCTGAGGTCATCATGACCCAGCTCCATGCCGGCGGCAAGTTCGACCAGAATTCCTACAAGGTCTCGGGCGGTCTGCACGGCGTCGGCGTCTCGGTGGTCAATGCATTGTCGAGCTCGCTCGATTTGCACGTCTGGCGCAACGGCAAAGAATACTTCATCAAGTTTCGCCATGGCGTCGCCGAAGCGCCGCTCTCCGTGGTCGGCAACGCACCCAAGATCACCGAGGGCAAACGCGCGGGCCAGTTCAAGACCGGCACAGAGGTCCGCTTCCTTCCCTCAACCGGGACTTTCACCAAGACCGAATACGACTACGGCACGCTCGAACATCGGTTGCGCGAGTTGGCCTTTCTAAACTCCGGTGTGTTCCTCAATCTCACCGATGCGCGCCATAGCGAGAACAAGACGGTAGACCTGCACTATCTAGGCGGCATCGAGGCCTTCGTTAAGTATCTCGACCGCACCAAGCAGGCGCTGCACGAGCCGCCCGTGGCGATCGTGGCCGAGCGCGAGGGCATCACCGTCGAGCTGGCGATGGAATGGAACGACAGCTATCACGAAAACACCTTGTGCTTTACCAACAACATCCCGCAACGCGATGGCGGCACGCACCTCGCCGGCTTCCGCGCCGCGCTCACGCGCACGATCAATCACTATGCCAACGACAAGGGCATGGGCAAAAAAGACAAGATCGCGCTGACCGGCGACGATATGCGCGAGGGCCTGACTTGCGTGCTGTCGGTGAAAGTGCCGGACCCCAAGTTCTCCTCGCAAACCAAGGACAAGCTGGTTTCGTCCGAAGTGCGGCCGGCGGTCGAAAGTAGCGTCTCTGAGAAACTCGGCGAATGGTTTGAGGAGCATCCCGCCGAAGCCCGTAAAATTGTCGGCAAGGTGGTTGAGGCGGCGCTCGCGCGCGAAGCCGCGCGTAAGGCGCGCGATCTGACTCGCCGCAAAGGCGCGCTTGATCTTGCGTCCCTGCCCGGCAAACTCGCCGATTGCCAAAATCGCGACCCGGCCGCCGCCGAATTGTTTATCGTCGAGGGCGATTCCGCCGGCGGTTCGGCCAAACAGGGCCGGGATCGCGGTTTCCAGGCGATTCTGCCGCTGCGCGGTAAAATCCTGAACGTCGAACGCGCGCGCTTCGACAAGATGTTATCGTCGGCGGAAATCGGCACGCTCGTGACCGCGCTCGGCACGAGCATAGGCGTCGAAGAATTCAATATCGCCAAACTGCGCTACCACAAGATCATCATCATGACGGACGCCGACGTCGACGGCAGCCACATCCGCACGCTTCTGCTGACATTCTTTTACCGGCAGATGCCGCAGATCATCGAGAATGGCCATCTGCTGATCGCCCAGCCGCCGCTTTATAAGGCGAAGAAGGGTTCCTCCGAGGTCTATCTCAAGAATGACAGCGCCATGGAGGATTACTTGATCGGCGCCGGCCTCACCGGTGCGACGCTTGTCACGCATGGCGGAGGCCAGATTGCCGGCGAGGACCTGAAGCGGCTGGTCTATAAAGCGCGGGACACCAAGAACAGCCTGCAATTGCTGTCGCGCACCTTGCCGTCGCGGATTGTCGAGCAATGCTCGATCGCCGGCGCTTTCAACCCTGATGTGCTGTCCAACGAGGGACTCGCGCGCGAGGCCGCGAGCTATGTGGCGCGGCGTCTCGATCACCTCGAAACCGAGTACGAGAAAGGCTGGACCGGAGAAGCTGCCGCCGGCGGCGGCCTCAAATTCTCGCGCACGGTGCGCGGCGTGACTGAGACTTTCATTCTCGACAGCCGCACTCTGCATTCCGCCGAGGCTCGGCATCTGGACAGTCTCGCTCCGGAATTGCAGGCGACCTACACCCACGATGCTGTGCTTCGATATAAGGATGAGGACGTGAAAATTTCCGGGCCGGTGCCGCTGCTCGCCGCGATCATGAGCCACGGCAAAAAAGGCGTCT
>SHVO01000045.1 GCA_009694245.1 Rhodospirillaceae bacterium
ACCCTCGCTTCGGGTAACACCGTGACTTACGATTTCCTCGTGGTCTGCCCTGGCGTACAACTGAATTGGGGCGCCGTGAAGGGCCTGAAGGAAGCCATCGACCGCGGCGGCGTGTGCAGCAACTATGCGCCGACCACCGTGGAATACACGTGGGAGTGCCTGCGGAAACTGAAAGCCGGGTCTAAGGCCTTATTCACCCAGCCCGCTGCGCCAATTAAATGCCCAGGCGCGCCGCAGAAGATCGCTTACCTCGCCGCCGACTATCTTCGGAAAAGCGGCATCCGCCATCTCTGCGAAGTACGGTTCTTGACGCAGACGCCCAGCATTTTCGGCGTGCCGTTCTACGCGAAGGAATTGGTCAAGATCGCCGCCGCCCACGGCATCACGCCCGACTACAATCATAATTTAGTGGAGATCGATGCCGGTTCCAAGCGCGCGATCTTCGAGGTCGTGGCCGGCGACAAGCAAGGCAGCCGAGTGGTGCTTCCCTATGACATGCTGCATGTGACGCCGCCCCAGGGCGCGCCGGACTTTCTCAAGGGAAGCCCGATCGCCAATGCGGCCGGCTTTGTCGATGTCCACGCCAATAGTTTGCAACACGTGAAATATAAAAATGTGTTCGGCTTGGGCGACGCCTGCTCCACCGCCAACTCAAAAACCGCCGCTGCCGTGCGCAAGCAAGCCCCTGTAGTCGCGCGCAACCTTCTGCACCTGATCAAGAATGGAAAAATCGAAGACGGTTATGACGGCTACGCGTCGTGCCCGCTGACCACCGGCTACGGCCGGGCGCTGATGGCGGAATTCATTTACGGCGGCAAGCCGACGCCGACCTTGCCGCTCGATCCGCGCAAGGAGCGTTATCTAAATTGGGCCATCAAGAAGCGCGGGTTGCCGCTCTTGTATTGGGACTACATGTTGAAGGGGCACGAGGCGTTTCCGGCCCACGATACTTCTTACGTCGATCCCGCGGCCTGATCCGCCGCGGTATTGTCGACAACAGCTCCGGCGGCCACTTCCGGCGCCACCTCCGATTCGGCTGCGGCTTCTTCAGCAGCGATCGCAATACCTGCCTGTTCCATGAGTTCTTCCACCTGTTGCGTGGTGGCCGACTCCTGATCGCCCGCCGCTTGATCCAGTTGGGCAACCTCCGGCAACTCCGTGCCATCGAGGGCGGCTTTGAGAATATTCTTCAGCGCCATCCGTGACCGCCGCTATCGAATGTGGTTGGCGCCGGTGTTAGTAGCCACACCCGCGGCGTCGAAAGCCGCGGTGACCGATACCGCGGGCAATGGTTTTTCCATTCAACAAACCGTCGTGATCGCGGCCACGCCGCCGCAAGTCTACGCGGCACTCACCCACCCCGCCGCCTGGTGGGCGTCTGCTCACACCTTCTCCGGCGATGCCGCCAACATGACCATGGATGCGCGGCCGGGCGGGTGCTGGTGCGAGAAGCTGGGCGAGAACGGCGGCGTGCAGCACATGACGGTGACGTTCGCAGCACCCGGAGCCGTGCTCATTCTGCGTGGATCACTCGGACCTTTTTATGATGCGCCGGTGGACGCAGTGCTGTAATGGAATTTGAAGAAGACAGCAGAGGGGACCGAGCTCGGCGTGAGTTTCCGCGCCAGTGGATATCTAAAGGACGGCTTCGCCGCCATGTCCACAGCCGTGGACCACGTGCTGGCGGAGCAAGTCGGGCACCTAAAAGGCCTATTAGAAACCAAGAAGCCCGGGCCCTGAGGGCGGCAAGGCACGCCGCCACTGTCCAGAGGCGAAACGCCGCGCGCCGTCAGACGCAATTCCTTCGATCTGTTACCGCCGCCAACTTGACTTCACGCACGCTCACGCCGGATGCTGCGTTCCGCTTTTGGGGAGGCTGTCTATGAAGCCGATCGTCCTAACCCTCGTGTTTCTATCCATGGCAACCGGAGCCCTGGCCGCAGACGCCGGCCCGCCGAAGTGGGCCTACCCCTTGATCCCGCCCGCGCCTGCCGCCAATCCCAGCGCGCCGGCGCCGCCGCCGGACCCGACGCCGCGCAGCGTCCCCAATTCAAATATCAAGTTCGCGATCGCGCAAATCCGCGATCTGTATGACGTTCCCGACTGGCATCCCGACAATCACCCGCCGGCGCCCGATGTCGTGCTGCACGGACGGCAGCCAGGCGTGCTCGCCTGCGGCTATTGTCATCTGCCGAACGGTCAAGGGCGACCCGAAAACGCGGGCCTTGCCGGCTTGCCCGCCGCCTACATCCTGCAACAAGTGTCGGAGTTCAAGAGCGGCGCGCGCGTGAGTGCGTTGCCCGACATGACCCCGCCTAAAATGATGATCGGCGTCGCCAAGTTGGCGAACGACGACGAGGTGCGGGCCGCGGCGGAATACTTTGCCTCGCTAAAATTCAAACCGTGGATTCGCGTCATTGAAGCCAAGACCGTCCCCAAGACCAAGGTCGCGGGCGCCATGTATGTGCCCGAAGACGGCGGCGGCATGGAGCCCATCGGCCTGCGGATTGTCGAGGTGCCCGAGGACGTACCGCGCACCGAACTTCGGGATTCCGAATCCGGTTTCATCGCCTACGTCCCACCGGGAAGCCTCAAGCGGGGCGAGGCCATCGCCACCACCGGCGGAAAGAATAAGGTCACACCCTGCGTGGCTTGCCACGGCGCCGATTTGCATGGGCTCGGGCCCGTGCCGCCCCTGGCCGGGCGCTCGCCCAGTTATCTCATGCGCCAGATGTACGATCTCAAGCATGGATCGCGCGCCGGGGCATGGAGCGCGCTGATGAAAGGCGTCGTTGCGAAGCTGGATGAAGCGGACATGGTGGCCGTGGCCGCCTACGCTTCGTCACGGGCGCCTTAAACTTCGCGCCGGCTTGATACCGATCAATCGGCGCTGGGCGCTAGGGCGCTATCCTTCGGACCAGGATTTGACCCCCGAAGGATTGGCCCGTGCGTTTTTTACCCTCATCGCCGCATTCCTCACCCTCGCGCCCGCGGCGGCGGGCGCAGCCGACATTGCCGCTGGAAAGCACCTGGCGCGGAGTTATTGCGCCCAATGCCATGTGGTGGTCGATCAGGGGAAAAGTCACCGCGCGCGCGTCGCCGGCGCGCCGCCCGATTTTTCATTGATCGCGCGCGATCCCGGAACGAATGTGGAAAAACTAAATGCGTTCCTGCGCTTTCCCCATGGGCAGATGAATAACGTCCTGCTCACACGCAAGGAGATCGACAATCTCGCCGACTATATCGAGAGCTTAAGGTAGTGCGCCGGAATTACTGACTGCGAAAGTGCACCGTCGGCGTACCGTCATCGCGCCGGCCATCCACGGGGCGCCCACTATCGAGATAATAGATGCGTTCGGCGCGCATGATTTGAACCGGCGTCACGGTCATGCGCAGGCCGACATATTCCTTGGGCTCGCCCGCCGGCGTCGGCGCGAGGCAGGCCTTATCCTCGGCGGCGCCGTTATAGATTTCGCCGTCCGGCTGAAACAGCACGTCGCAACCATCCAAGGGCTTAAGTTGCTCCTTGGTCACGCCTTTGCGCACGTCCAGGGCTGGATCGATGATCTCGTACTGGCGCATGCGGATAACCTGCGCCGGTTTGTCCAATTCAAAGCTGACGACCCGCCGGCGCGTGGGCTTGGCGGTGGCGCCCAGCGCAAACTCCTCGACCGAAAAAACGCGCCGCCCAAGGGTCGGTGCCGGAATCACGCTGTTGATAAGGCGCGCGCGCGGATGGCGCTCGGCCTCCGACAGCCCCGCCTCGACCTCCATGTTGTATTGGGCGGTACTGTCGAAGGTCCCGGTGAACGCCGCAGCGATGTCACGCACATCGGACTCCGTTGGCGTCTCCGCCTGCGCAACCGCCGCGATCTGAAACGCGAACAGCGTGAGAATCAGGGCTGCAGCGGGCCTGTGCATTTTTTTAGCGGTAACCAAAGGGCGGCTCGGCGGACTTGAGATTCTTATAGCGGTCGCGCAGTTTGCTCTGACGCGAGCTCAGGTTCTGGGCCTGGCCGCGAATGAAAAGCGCGGTCGGTATACTCGACAACTCCAATGGATCGCCGCTCCAGATGACGACATCTGCGTCCTTGCCTTTTTCTAAGGTTCCGTAGCTGTCGGCTATGCCCCAAATCTCGGCGGGATTCTTGGTGATCGCCGCCAGGGCCTGGTCGCGGCTGATGCCGTTCGCCACGGCGAGGGCGCGGTAACGGTTTTCCAAGGCGTCGCCGGTTGTGGCGAAGGCCACCATCACGCCAGCCTTCATCAACTTGGGCACGTTCTCAAGCGAGGCACTGAGGGATTCGAAGCGCGATGGCAGATTGTCGAGCGGATCGGCGATCACCGGTATGCCGGCCTTGGCCAGCGCATCGGCGGCCTTCCAGCCTTCGCTAGCACTAAGAAGAACCACCCGCACCTTGTAGTCGGCGGCCAGGGCGATGGCCTGGCGAATATCGGACTCGCGGAAGACCCGAAGTACCAGCGGCATCTTTCGCTCGAGGACCGGAATGAGCGCCTCAAAATCCGCGCGCGGCAGAACCATGGAGCGCGCTTGCCCGCGGTCGTAGTCGCGACGGTTGGCCTGATAGAACCGCGCGTCATCAAGCGCCCGGCGCAGAAACATCCATGTTCGGGCCGAAATAGATCAAAGGCCACGAAGATATTGCGCGCCGAGTTAGGCGCATGAGCCATGTTTCACCTCCCGTTCGGGCCGCAAGCTCCAGCTGGTTCATCCCGGGCAGGCGCGTTGCTGTCAGCCCAGGAACATAGGATATGAACCAGTCAAAGCAAGGCTTTGGCCTGTTTTTCTGGGAAGCGCCGCTCATCCACCAATGGTTGCGCTCACCTGCCGTTAACATGGCCGGTTGGCGAGTCACGGCGCTTCCTTCTTAGTTCATGATTATACATCCCGGCCCAAAGGAACCGTTAATGCCCGTACGAGGCTAGCCCCCGTCGCGTCGCCGATCCGCTTTCGGGCGATCTAACGAGGTCTATGGCGCCGCCCCCTCTTCGCCAGAGACCGTCGGCAAGGCCCCTTGAGAAAGTCGGTCTTCCGCAACGGACCGGCCGCGCCCCAGCCAGGGCCTGCAAGGCCCGGATTGGGGCGCCACAAGACTGCCGCATTTCCAAGACTTAGTTGCTATAAGACGGGACGCGCCTCGGATCCTGCCCTGAGCAGAGGGCCTACCGAGGCATTTTTTTGACCGAAAGCGGGGGATTGCGGATGACGCGCGGCATGAAGTTTCGGACAGCAGGGACGTATTTCTTCGCCGCTGCCACGGTCGCCGCCGCGCTAGCCCCCGCGCAGGCCGCGGATCTAAACATCACCAATCAACGCACGACGCCGGCGGACACCGCCACGGGCGACGGGACGGGCCCTGGCAACATCAGCATCAGCAGCGCTGGGTCGATCATCGTAACCACGCCGACCATTGTCACGATCAATTCGAACAATTCCGTCACCAATTCCGGGGGCGTGATTCAGAATAATACTGAGCTCAATGGCACAGGTGTGTTGGTAAATCTGTCGCAGAGCCTTACCGGCAACATCACCAATAGCGGCAACATCACTCTTGCCGGGCCCGCGGCGTCGAGCAGCAATTTCAACACCAAAGCCTTCAACGCCGGAATCCGACTGACGGGACCAGGCACGTTCACCGGAAATATCGTCAACGATATTCTCACCGGCACCTCGTCCAGCGGCAATATCAGCGTGGGCGGTGTGTCGTCCTACGGGATCGCACTGCAATCAAACATGGTCGGCAACATCACCAACAATGGCACCATCTCCGTCTCTGGCGCCGGGTCTTACGGGATATTCACGACCGGATTGTTGACCGGCTCCATCACCAACACCGGCACCATCGGCGCAACGGCGACGAACGGCCTTGGTGCCTATGTCGGCGGCGGCGTTAGCGGCGAGTTTGTAAACCGGGGCACCATCCTTGCCGGCGCGGGCTCGCAATTGGTCTCGAACAAGGCCGGGACGAGCCTTGTGCCGTCGGATCCCGTTCCCGCCCTCGGTGGATTGTGGTTCGCCTCGAACGTCGGCGGCGGTGTGAGCAACATCGGCAATGGCTTCACCTCGGCCCAACAGCAGGCCGATGCCGCCAAGGCCTCGGCGACGCCCACCGACGCCATCGTCAGCGTTGTCGGCTCCGGACCTGCCATCCAGTTCATGCAGGGTGGCCCAGCCAATACCCTAGCCAATATCGCCATCGGCGTGCGGGCCGCCGACGGTAACTATAGCTTTGTAAATCGGGGCGTCATCAACGCCGCCGGTTCAGTCAAAGGGCTGAGCGCCACAGGCATCAATGTCCAAGGAACCCAGAGTAACGGCGTGACCTACACCACGACCCTTACCGGCGGCATCTTGAACGCGGGTGGCGATATAACCGCTGTGGCGACGGATGGTGTTTCAACCGCGATTCATGTCGGCAACTTCGGTACGGTGTCGGGGATCGCCAATAGCGGCGACATCCTTTCGAACACGAGCGACACCACCACCAATACGACCACGGGCGCGATCGGCAGCAAAGGCGGTGACGCTTACGGCATTTTGATCGAGAGCCAAGGCTCAGTATCCGTCCTGAACAACTCCGGGCGCATCCTCGCCAATGCGCAAGGACTGAATTCGAATGCTTACGGTGTCGTCGACCGCTCCGGCACTCTGACGACGTTCCTGAATAGCGGATCGATTGCCCTCACAATTCCGACCGGCGGCCTTGGCAAAATCACCGCGGTTGATCTGAGCGCCAACACCACCGGAGTGTCCTTTACGAATACAGGCACCGTAACGGGCGGCGTTCGGCTCGGCGGCGGCAGCAACGCCTTCGCTATGTCGGGAGGCGGCACCATCACCGGCGACGTGACTTTTCAAGCCGGCGCCGCCAAATCCGGCAACAACGTTCTAACTCTCGATAATGCCACGATTTCCGGGCGTATTGGCTTGGGCAATGGGACACACACACTTACGTTGAAAAATAGGTCGGTCGTAAGCGGTGGATTGAGCCAGGGCACGGGCACCTTCAGCCTCGCCCTAAACAATTCGCAACTTACAATTTTCGACAATCAGACGTTCAATGCGACCTCCGCCACGGTCGGCAGCGGCTCGAAGCTGAACTTCGATATCGGCGGCGGGGCGACGACGGCAACCATCTTGGCGGCCAGTGGCCAGGTCACGCTCGCAGCCGGTTCGACCGTTTCCGCCTCCTTCAATGGAATCCTGACCGGCCCCCGGACGATCAATGTGATTCAGGCAGGCACGCTGACACTTGGCGCGCCGCTTAGCCAGATCATCGTGACGCCATCGTCATTCATCAACACGACGACGTTCGCATTGAACGCGACCAATCCAAACATCTTGCAATTGACGATCGCGCCGAAGACGGCTCAGCAACTGAACCTCGGCCCGAACATGACGGCGATCTACGCCAAGTTCGCGACCGCGCTCAACCAAGACGCCGCCATCGCCGCCGGCGTGGCCAACCAGTCCAACGAAGCCGCCTTCAAGGTGGCGCTGCAAAAGCTCGTGCCCGACACTAGCGGCGCCACCTTACAGTCGGCCCTCAACAGTACCGACATGACCGCCGGCGCCATTCGCCGCCGCTTGATCGCCGTGGCCAAGAACGGCGCGCGTGATCACGCCCTCGGCGATGTTCCCAGCTTCTGGGTGCAAGCGCTGGGAGATTCGAGCAATCAGAGCCCGAAAGGTGAACAGCCCGGCTATTCGCTCTGGGGACTAGGCATCTCATTGGGTGCGGATACCCAACTGGCCGATCACACCACACTGGGACTGGCGCTTACGGAATCCTGGCACTCGGCGGGACTCAATATCCTGCAAAACTCGCCGGTCCAGTTCTATAGCACCCAGGGAACAGTCTACGGCCGCACCCAGGTGGGTGAGTTTTACGCGCAAGCGCTCGCCGGCGCCGGCTATAACCAATACGACCAAACCCGGCGCGTGAAATTCGATACGCTCACGCGCGTGGCGGTGGGCAAGTGGAATGGCTTGCAATGGGGCGGATCGGTGGAAGTGGGTTACGGCGCCGCGCTTGACGCCTATAAGGTCACGCCCTTCGCGCGCGCCACGTATGTGAAGCTGCATGAAGATGCCTATGCCGAGAAATCCGGCGGAGCCGGGGTTAACCTTTTGCTGGCCGCGAAAAACATGAAATCGGCACGAGGCTCCGTGGGTTTGATCGTCGATCGCGACTTTCCGATTTTTTACGATTCCTATGTCGAGGCCGAACTCCGCGGCAACTTCACGCGTGAATTCAAGAACAGCCCTTACTCCGTTTCGGCATCCTTTGTGTCGGGCGGACCGGCATTTACGAATGTCAGCAACGCGCGGGGCGCCAACCGCGTTGTCGGCGGATTTGGCATAGCCCACAAGGATAGCTACTCGTCGGTCAGCCTCGATTATGACGCCGAAATTAGCAGGGGCTTTGTTTCACACATCGCGGCCGTGACCATCCGCTTTAGGTTCTAGGAAAGCACCATGTTGGTTCGCGCCTGCGCCGCCGCTGTCGCCACACTCATTGTGGCGGGGTGCACAAGCGACGGAGAACTGCGCGACGACGCCAACGCGGCCCTCTATGAACCGGGCCTTGGCGGACGGGGCACGATCATTCGCCCTGGAGGCGATCCCAACGCCATCTTCGGCGCCGGAATGGATTTGAAAGCCAAAGGCGACTGCGCCGGCGCGGCCGTGAAACTGCGCCTGGTCGCCAACATGGGCCCGGGTTACGAGAACGCGCAAACCGCCCTTGGCGAGTGCCTCACCAATTCTGGGGCACCAGGCAGCCCCACCGCCGACTTCTACGAAGGCATGACCTGGTTGCGGCGCGCGGCCGACGCCGGCTGGCCCGAAGCCCAAGGCCGGTTGGCGCAGATCCATGCCCTTGGGCCGTCGGCGATCCGAAATGGCGAAGAGGCTGGTTATTGGATGGCCCTTTATGACGCCAACGCCACCAAATCCCGTCTTGGCTTCACACCCATGGAGGCGCAAACCCTGTCGACGATACGTGACGCCATTAGCGCGGCTGATCGCGTGAGTGGCGAGAAACGCGCCGCGCAGTGGCAACGCAAGGTGTGGCTGCCACCGGTGCAGCCGAAGAATGCCCAAACCGGCGGCCCTGGCGCCCGCCAGCAGCGCACCTGGTACAACGAGCCCTAGGCCGTCTCGATTTCAGAGTTGTGTTGGATTCGGCGCGTCGCCGTAGACGTCCTTCGGATCGAAGAGCTTCTCGGTTTCTTCAAAAGTGAGATTTGCGGCCGCCTGCTTAACGCTACCGCCGAGCGGAACCGAGCGGTAAAAACACGAGCGATAGCCCACGTGGCAACTGGCACCTGAACCGCCCACAACGACGCGCAGCCACACCGCATCCTGATCGTCGTCGATTCGCATCTCCACGACCCGCTGCAGCAGGCCGCTGGTGGCACCCTTGCGCCAGAGGGCCTTGCGGCTGCGGCTCCAGTAGTGCGCCTCGCCGGTTTCAATGGTCTTGGCTAAAGCCTCGGCATTCATATAGCCGTGCATGAGCAATTCGCCGCTGTCGGCCGCGGTCGTCACCACCGGAATAAGGCCGTGCTCGTCAAACCGGGGCGCTAGAACCTTCCCCTCCTCGACCTGCTCGACACTCATCCGCTTCTGAAAACCGTAGTCGTCGCCTGCCATTGCCCGCCTTTCCAATGTGGATGCGTGCTGATGCCGCCAATGGGGGTTCTTGTCAACGTTTAGGCCGCGAGGCGCCACGTTTCCCGCACGCCGTGCTTTTGCAATCCCCGTTCCGATGCGCTATAGCGCCCCTATTCCTCGCACCAAATGCCGCAGGCTGGGCGCGCTATGTCATTGTTTCTTTACAATACTTTGACCCGCCGCAAAGAGGCGTTCGCCCCTGGCGACCCTAACCGCGTCACCATGTATGTGTGCGGTCCCACGGTCTACAACTACGCCCACATCGGCAACGCCCGACCGGTAGTCGTATTTGACGTCCTCTTCCGGCTCTTGCGCCAGCGGCACCCGAACGTGGTTTACGCGCGCAACTACACCGACGTCGACGACAAGATCAATGCCGCCGCCAAAGCGCAGAATGTGGCGATCGACATCGTCAGTCAGAAATTCGCGGCGATTTACGCCGAGGATATGGCAGCCCTGGGGGCGTTGGCGCCCACCCTCGAACCGCGCGCCACCCAACACATCGGCGGAATGATTGCGATGATCGAGCGCCTCATCGCGCAAGGCCATGCCTACGCGGCGGAAGGCCATGTGCTCTTCAACGTGCCATCTTACGAAGGGTACGGTGCGCTGTCGAAACGCGCGCGCGATGACATGGTTGCCGGCGCCCGGGTCGAGGTCGCACCGTACAAGAAGGACCCTGCGGATTTTGTTTTGTGGAAACCTTCGACGCCGGACCTTCCGGGCTGGGATAGCCCGTGGGGTCGCGGGCGGCCCGGGTGGCATATCGAATGCTCAGGCATGATCGAGACCCATCTCGGCGAGACCATTGATATTCATGGCGGCGGCAATGACCTGATTTTTCCCCACCATGAGAACGAGTTGGCGCAGAGCACCTGCGCCCACGGCCAAAAGCCGCTGGCGCGCTATTGGCTGCACAACGGATTCCTTACACTCGACAAGGAGAAGATGTCGAAATCGCTGGGGAACTTCGTGACCGTGAACGACCTGTTGAAGGATCACGCCGGCGAGGCCATTCGCTGGGCACTCCTGAGCGCGCACTATCGTCAGCCGCTGGATTGGTCCGACGACACGCTGGGACGAGCCAAACGCACGCTCAATCGCCTCTATGGCGCCCTCGAGCAAGTAGCCAGTATTCAACCGGCGCGAACCGAACCCTCGTCCGCACTTTGTGAGGCCTTGGACGACGACCTCAACACGCCGAAGGCCATGGCCGAACTTTCAGTTCTGGCGGCAAGACTGAACCAAACTAAGGAACCAAGCGAGCAAGCGCAGCTGAAGGGCGAACTTCTCGCCGGCGGCGCCCTGCTCGGCGTCCTGCAGCAGTCGCCGCAGTCCTGGCTTGCGGCGGCACCGAAGTCTAAGACGGTGGACGCGGCTGAGGTCGAGCGCCTGATTGCAGCCCGCAATGCCGCGCGCAAGGCACGCGACTTCACCGAAGCGGACCGCATCAGGGCGCAGATCCATGCTCTGGGCGTGACCATCGAAGACCGCGCCGACGGCACCCGTTGGCGGCTGACGGAGTAACCCATGAGCGATCTCGCCACCGGCAAATCTATCGCCATGCTCGAGAAGCTGGTGGCGTTCGATACCGTATCGCGCAACTCAAATCTCGCCTTCATCGACTTTGTACGCGGCCTCCTGATGCAACACGGGATCGAAAGCCGTCTCGTTCACAATGCCGAACATACCAAGGCCAATCTGCTGGCGAGCATTGGCCCGCGCGTGAAGGGCGGCGTCGTGCTGTCTGGCCATACCGACGTGGTGCCGGTTGATGGTCAGGACTGGCACACCAATCCCTTCACGGTTGTGGCGCGTGACGGCAAGTTGTTCGGGCGCGGCACCTCGGATATGAAGAGCTTTCTCGCGATTATCCTAGGCATGTTGGACGACATCACCGCAGCACCGCTCAAAGCCCCCCTGCACTTGGCTTTTTCCTACGACGAGGAAGTGGGATGCGTTGGCGTGCCCTCGCTCATCCGCCTTTTGGCGACGGAAGTGCCGACGCCACGGGCGGTGATCGTCGGCGAACCTACCGAGATGAAGGTCGTCAGTGCCCACAAGGGCATCACCGGCGTGCACACGACTGTCACGGGCCATGAGGCGCATTCGTCGCAAACGCATTTGGGGGTCAGCGCGGTGATGGTGGCGGCGGAACTCATTCAGTTCCTGCAGACATTGGCCCTTGAGGCCAAAACGAATGGCCCCCACGATAATTTATTTGAACCCAATCACACGACCATCACCGTCAATCATATTGAAGGCGGGACGGCGCTCAATATCTTGGCGCGGCACTGCACCTTTCAGTGGGATATTCGCGCCCTTCCCACCGACGACCCAAAAAAATACTTGGAGCGCTTCACGGCCCATTGTCGCGAAGCCGTCCTGCCGCGGATGCGCCAGATTGCCGCCGATTGCGCCATTGAGACGGCGCCCAGGGCGGCAACGCCGGCGCTGCGATTCGATCGCGCCTCGGAAGCGGAACAACTGTGCCGCGGACTCACCGGCGATAACGTCACGCGGGCGGTGAGCTTTGCCGCCGAAGCCGGTCAGTTCCAAGAACATGGCCTTTCGACGGTCATCTGCGGCCCGGGCTCCATCGCCCAAGCCCATCAGCCAAACGAGTTTATCGCCGCGGACCAAGTCGCCGCCGGAACGCGCTTCGTCCATGACCTGATCAGGTTGCTGTCGCGATGACGCCGGGGCCGGCCGTATTGACGGCTTCGTCAAAGATTCTCATCGTCGACGACCTGCCGGATATGCGCGCGGCACTGCACGGCATTCTCAAGGACCTCGGATTCGGCAATACGCTGTCCGCCAATGACGGCAGCGCGGCGCGGCGCATCGTCGAGGCCAATCGTGATATCGCGCTCGTGATTTCCGACTGGAACATGGCGCCCATGGACGGCCTCGCGTTGCTGGCCGGCCTGCGCAAGGACGCGCAGCTGCGGCTTGTTCCATTTATCCTGGTGAGCGCCGAAGCCGGGCCCTACCGCAAAAACCAGGCGATGGAAGCCGGCGTGTCGTTGTTTCTGCCGAAGCCGTTGGATGCCGAGATGCTGCGCCGTGCCCTGACGGACATTGGGTTGATGTGAGCGCGGGCCGGCGGGGCGCGCTAGCGGCCGTAAGTTCACTCCGGCTGGAGGATGTTGCTGCCGGCCCCCCTCGCTTTCGCTGCGCGAAAGCTCGAAGGGGCGCTAGCTTTTCTAAGCTCGCCAGAGCTCGCTAAGAAAAGCTAAGCGTGGAGCGGGTGAAGGGAATCGAACCCTCGTCGTAAGCTTGGGAAGCTTCTGCTCTACCATTGAGCTACACCCGCGGAGAGCCCGCGGCCGCGCCCCGGCGGCGCAAATTTCATAGCACAGAACGCCAAAGGGGCAAATTGACGGCCCTGCCCGGCCCACCATTCCCGAACAAAACTGGGCACTCCATCGGAGTTGCCCTTTGCTTGGTCGGCGATGGCCCCCGCAAGGGCCGCCTTGGACCCCGAGATGCGTATTTCGTGTTCCGAGACCTCAACCCTGCTCACAAATTGCCGGACATCGGCCCGCCGGAACGCCGGGTCTTCATCCCGCAGCTTGGCCCGAACCTCTTTGGCAAACCGTTCCAGGTTGTTCTGGGCGAGAGCCCTGGCAGGCAGCGTGGTCTGCCGAGCGGTGCGGCCCTTGAGCCGGATGATCTCTTCCCGCTCCTTCTCAAGGCCCGTGACCTTACGTTGGAATGTATCCGTATTCTGCACCGTTCCCTCCGATAAGGCGTCGTACAGCCTGTCCAATCTGGCGGTGATCTCCCGTTCCTGCCGGTTCAGATCGCGGGCCCGTGCACGGCCCTCAGTCATGGAGAGGCGCTTGCGGTCGATAAGTTCGGCCAGCATCGCCTCAAGCCGCTCTGGAACTAAGATGCGGCTCTGAAGCTGGTCCAGGACGATGCTGTCCAGTGTCGCCATGGAGATGCTCTTGCGGCTGCAATCACATGCGCCTTGGTTCATATGCTTGGCACAGGTGTAGTACCTATAGCGCCCGCCCTTGCCGGTGCGGATGGTCATGCCGGAGCCGGTGGAGCACTTGGCAAGGCCAGTGAGCAAGGTCGGGCCGTTGACCTCCCGGGGCGGGGTAACGGTGGGCCTGCGGGCCGCCAATTGGCACTGAACCCGGTCAAAGACGGCAGGCTCGATAATCACCGGGGTTTCAAAGGGTACCCATTCCGAGCGGTCTTTGACCTTGCCGCTCTTTTTTGACCTTCGATTGAAGTGATGCACCCCCTTGTAGGTAGTGCAGGTCAGCATGGCGTGCACCACGCCGGAGCGGCGTGATCGTCGCGTCGGAATCGGAAGGAACCGGAACGAGCGTTAGAATACAGTTTCCCTTGCTTCTGGTTTCACCGCGGGGTGCCGAGCCCATAGCTGCGTAACGCGCTTTCGGGCTGATCGGCGATTTCGCTCGCCCCTTGCCGTGCGGGCCGCGGCCTCAAGACGGCCTCCATGAGCCATACGGATTGTTTAGGACCGCTGAGGTCGCGTCGGATACATCGATTGTGCTACCAACCGCCACCAGCTGCCCTGGCTACGCTTTTTGACCGCAATCCGTATCGTCCACGAGTTCACGCTTCTATTACGGTTGGCCCGCGAAAGCCATCGGCTCCTGATTGGCAAGACGATCGCAAAAACGGTTGCTTTCTCTTCGCGTCGATCCGCTTCCATTCACGATCAGCGCGCGCCGGCCAATTGCGCCTTGATAAGTTTGGCCGTAGGCGTGGGGCCCATGTGTAGGTCGCGCTTCATCACCGCCCTTTGCGCATCAAGCCGGTCCAATCGTGGCGAGATTTCTTGGGCAAGCCGAACAGCGGTTTTTAAGCTTAAGTCACCGACTTCCGAATCGTGCAGGACGTGATGGCAAGACGTTTCGAAGTGCGCCTGGCACAGCCGCGGCAACCTTTCCAGGATCTCCTGGCCCTCGCGGTCGATCTGCCGATTGACGATCCTGTTGCGCGCATTCCTGACGGTCTCTACGATCGCGGTATCGACGCGGAAAGCGAAAGGAGAGTCTATGTTCTTATCGAGGAAACCGTCGTCCACGAGAAACTTAGCAAGTGCGTTCGTGGAGTCCTGCGACACCAACGCGCGATTCTTGATGTAGGCGTCAACGGTTTCTTCGGTCGACATGTAATCGATGAAAATGGTGTCTCTTAAGCCAGGCATCGGCAAGAAGTCGTCCGGGTGCCGAAAGCAGCGTTCATCCTCCTCTTCCGGCGTCAATACCCGCCGTGGGTCGGACTTGAGGCGTAGTGCCAAGGGAGAATGCAGGATTCTATGAGTGAACACGATGACGTCCCCGGGCACCGAGTCTACGTTTTGAAGGTGCAGGTTGATGTTCTTAAAACTGGAGACGTCCATGTGGTGCGTTCCGACCCCTACCTTGAGGCCGCCGCTCTGGTTTTGGGTATCTTGGAGATAGATGGCAAAGCGCAGGGCCGGATAGGTGTAAGACAAAGCGGTGTTCACGCGGTCGAAGATATTTTCCGCTGTTCCCTTTGCGTCATGATGCAGATGGC
>SHVO01000046.1 GCA_009694245.1 Rhodospirillaceae bacterium
AGGCAGCGATTTCAGAGATTGGTCTGGACTGAATCGGTTAGGCTAAGTGACTCATTTGCCTAACTAATTAATGGTGCTGCCGCGCAGGATTGAACTGCGGACCTCCCCCTTACCAAGGGGGTGCTCTACCACTGAGCTACGGCAGCGCCAGGCGAGGGCGAGGCGATTGGACCCGCGAGCCGGGCACCTCACGAGGGCGCGGAACATGCCATATCACCCCCCCAGGGTGCAACGGCGGCGCAACCGGCCGCATTTCAGGCCATTGCTGGCAAATACGGATGTTTGCGTCCCCTTCATCTGCGCCCGGAAGTATGGGAAAACTTCGCTATGACCCCCCCCCAATTGCCCCCCGCCAAAGGCCGCGGCCCAAAGCTGACGTCCGCACAGGCCCAGGCCCGCCTTGCCGACGCCTTGCGCGACAACCTGCGCCGCCGTAAGGCACAGATGCGGGCGCGGGATGACGCCAACGACACCCCGACCGAACCCGGCAGCACCGACAAATCCCCCAAGGCCGGAGGCAAAACTCGGTAGCATGGGGATGGCACCCGCGTTACAAGAACCCCGACGAAGCCGCCCCGTGCCGCGCAGGTGCGGCAAGACAGGAACGCCTCGGCCATGCCCGTGATGCCCGATACGTGGATACGAAAAATGGCCGTGGACCACGGCATGATCTCGCCGTTCACCGAGGCGCAGCGCCGCGACGGCGTGATTTCCTACGGCGTATCGTCCTACGGCTACGATGCGCGCGTGTCGGACGAATTCAAGATTTTCACCAACGTCGATTCGGCGGTGGTCGATCCCAAGAATTTCTCCGACGCGGGATTTGTCGACCGCAAGACCGATATCTGCGTGATTCCGCCCAACAGCTTTGCCCTGGCGCGCACGGTCGAGCACTTCCGCATTCCACGTGATGTTTTGGTGATCTGTCTCGGCAAGTCCACGTATGCCCGCTGCGGCATCATCGTCAACGTGACGCCGCTAGAGCCCGAATGGGAAGGTCACGTGACGCTGGAATTTTCCAATACCACACCCATGCCGGCGCGCATTTATGCCAACGAAGGCGCCGCGCAGTTTATTTTCCTTAAAGCCGATAGCATCTGCGAAACGTCCTACGCCGACCGCAAGGGCAAGTACCAGGGCCAGAAGGGCGTCACACTTCCGCGGCTTTAAGCCGCTAGAAGGATACCAACACCGTGGATGCCATAAGAATCACAGGCGGCGTGCCGCTTTCCGGTGAAATCGTCATCGGTGGCGCCAAGAATGCGGCTTTGCCGCTGATGGCGGCGACGCTGCTGACGGACAAGTCGCTGACTTTGATCAACATGCCGGAGCTCATGGACATCACCACCATGAGCAATCTGTTGCGCCAGCACGGCGCACGCATCGATCAGTCGGCGCTGGCGCCAGATGCCCGCTCGGGGGTAGCTGGTTCGGGGGTAGCTGGTTCGGGTGTAGCCGGTGCGGGTGAGGCCGGTACGACCGGCCGATCGATGACTCTGACCACCGAGTGCATCACCAACGTCACTGCGCCCTATGACCTCGTGCGGCGCATGCGGGCGTCCGTCCTGGTGCTGGGTCCGCTGCTCGCCCGCAGGGGTGAAGCCAAGGTCTCGCTGCCCGGGGGCTGCGCCATCGGCACGCGGCCGGTCGATATGCACTTGAAGGCGCTGGAAAGTCTGGGCGCCAAGATCCAGCTCAAGGAAGGCTACATCCACGCCACCGCGCCGGGCGGGCTCAAGGGCGCCAATGTCGTATTCCCCAAGGTCACCGTCGGCGGAACCGAGAACTTGCTGATGGCGGCGGCATTGGCTGCCGGCGACACGATTCTTGAGAACGCGGCGCGCGAGCCCGAGATCGGAAATCTCGCCGAATGCCTCAATGCCATGGGGGCCAAAATCACCGGGATCGGCTCGGGCACGCTTAGGATCCGCGGGGTTCAAGCCCTCCATGGCGCCCGCGTTGCCGTGATGCCCGACCGCATCGAGACCGGCACCTACGCCATCGCCAGCGCCATTACGCGCGGGCGGATCACCCTCAAGGGCACCCGCTTTGATCTGCTCGAGTCCGTGTTTAGCGCCATGCGCCAAGCCGGCGTTTCGATTGAGCCGGTGCCGGGGGGCGTTGTTGTCGCCGCGGAAAACGGCCTCGCCGGTGTCGACGTCATGACCGAGCCCTACCCGGGGTTTCCTACCGACATGCAGGCGCAGTGGATGGCGCTCATGGCCACGGCTGACGGCGCTTCGATGATTACCGAAACGATCTTCGAAAACCGCTTCATGCACGTACCGGAATTGACGCGCTTCGGCGCCGACGTCAACGTCCACGGGGCCTCTGCCATTATTCGCGGCCGGAAGAAGCTATCGGGCGCACCGGTCATGGCCACCGATCTTCGGGCATCTTCGTCCCTGATCCTCGCCGGCCTTGCCGCGGAAGGGGAAACCCTGGTCAACCGGATTTATCATCTCGACCGCGGTTATGAGCGCCTGGAGGAGAAGCTGGGCGGCTGCGGTGCCCGGATTGAGCGGATTATAGGGGCTTAAGGGTGACCGCCGGCGACGGACCCCCTGCGGGGAGTGGCGACGCCGCACGGGGTAGCTCCGACCAGCACCGCCGCTCGTTTGTCAAAATTCAACTGGATGAAAAATCATTTCTGCGCCGCCGTCCCGAGGTGGAGCATGAGCGCGAGGTGGCGCTCTTCGACCTCCTCGAAGAAAACCTATTTATCCTAAAGAACGCGGACACCGCCGCCGGGCCGTTCCATCTCAGGCTCGGTTTGACGGAAGACCGGCTGGTCTTCGACGTGCGCGACACCGCTGACGCGCGCTTGCGCGAGATCGTTCTGGCCGTGAAGCCGTTCCGTATGATTATCAAAGACTATTTTCTGGTCTGTGAAAGTTATTTCGACGCAATCAAGGCGGCTTCGGCCTCGGAAATCGAGGCGATCGATATGGGCCGCCGTGGACTGCACAACGAAGGCGCGCAAATGCTCAAGGAAAGGCTAGCCGAACACGTCGAACTGGACCAAGGCACGTCACGGCGGTTTTTCACGTTGCTTTGCGTTCTTCATATGCGCGGGTGAGGGGGAACACATGATTTTGCCGTCATCGGTTTTGTTTTGCTGCACCATGAACGAGATCCGTTCGCCTATGGCGGAGGGCATCATGAAACGCTTTCACGGCAACCAAGTGTTCGTGGATTCGGTTGGGGTCCGACCCGGTTCATTGGACCCGCTGATGGTGGCGGCGATGTCCGAAATCGGTGTCGACATGTCGCGTCATAGGCCCAAGAAATTCGATAATCTGGCCGACGAATCCTTTGATATGGCGATCGCGGTGTCGACCGAGGCCAAACATGCCGCCGCCGACTTGACGCGTTATATGCACTGCGACCTGCGCCTGTGGAATATCGTTGATCCTTCGATGACCGAAGGCTCGCGCGAAGCCCGGCTTGCCGCCTATCGTCAGACCCGCGACCAGCTTCAGCAGAAAATCCTCGAACTTTTCCCGCATTCGGATCACATGGGCTATTAGTCAGCGGAACAGTAGGTATAAGGCGCCGCGGCAGCCCGCGGGCATCCCGCGGCCCTGATCCTCGCCGCCGATACGGTGGTCGCCTGCGGACGGCGTATCCTGCCTAACGCCGAGACGGAACGCGAGGCGCGGAAGCTATTTACATCATCCGGGCGATGATGCCGTCTACTTGTTTGTCCGACAGACCCAGGGGGCGATTACACAAGGGTCCGCCCTTGTCGAGGATTGGCTCCAAATCGCCAAGCGCTTCCGCCTTCTTGTTCTGGAAAAACAGCCCCGTATAAATGGTGTCGCCCCACTCCATGGCCTTCTCGCAAGCTGTCTTCCAATCGCTGGTATCGTGATCCGCATCTTCCAGCTTCTTCACTCGAGTTTTGAAGAATTTGAAATCGTTATCGTGATTGAAAGTAGGGCAGGGGCTATACACCTGGACCAGTGAGAAGCCCTTATGTCTTATCGCCATTTGCATCAACATGGAAAGATGTTTGACGTCGCCCGAGAATCCACGGGCGACGAACGTAGCACCGTTCATGATGGCCGACGTGATGGGGTTATAAGTCGGTTCAACGCTGCCAAAGGGGGTGCTCTTGGTCTTCATTCCCTTGATGCTCGTAGGCGACAGCTGACCAGTCGTGAGACCGTATATCTGATTGTCCATGACGATATAGGTGAGGTCGACATTTCGCCGCGCGGTGTGCGTGAAATGGTTGCCGCCTATGCCGAAGCCGTCCCCGTCGCCGCCGGTGACGATGACGGTCAGCTCATGGTTCGCCAACTTAGCGCCGGTGGCCACCGCCAAGGCGCGCCCGTGCAAGGTGTGCATCCCGAAGGAGTTGAAAAATCCGGGGAAGTTTGAGGAGCAGCCGATACCACTGATAGTAAGGATCTCGTGTGGCTTTAGCCCCAAATCTACACAGGCTCGCCGGAGGCAATTGAGAACGCCATAATCACCACATCCTGGGCACCAGTCAGGATCGACCTTGCCTTTGAAGTCGTCAACCGATTGGGGATCAACGACCAGATCGTGGGTAATAATTCCATCCATTTTCAGAATCCTCAAACCATAATTTCTTGATGGGGAACGAAATGGTCAGTATTGCCGACCATCTGTTCCTTCACGCCATCTACGATGTGATGGGGCATGAACGGCTCGCCGTCGTATTTGCGAATATGCCCGTCGACTTTCAAACCAGTTTCGCTGCGCATATACCGGAAAAACTGTCCCGAATAATTGTTCTCGACGATGATCGTCTTCTTCGCCGCAGTGACGATCTCTGTCACCTGCTGGCTGTGGAACGGGACGATCCACTTGATTTGCAGATGATTAGCGGTAATCCCCTCGTTTTTCAGTTGAGCGATCGCCTCTTTGATTACGCCATAGGTAGATCCCCACCCGATCAGCGTCACTTCGGCATCGGCAGGGCCTTCCAGTGACGGCGCTACCATTGCCTTGTCGACACCGGCGAACTTCCGGGCCCTTTTCTCGACCATGCGCCGTCGTTTGTGGGGATTCGTATACTCGTCGCTGATCAGAACACCGTCCTGGTCGTGCTCGTCAGTGGCGACCACATGGACGTAACCCTCGATACCGGGAATGGCACGTGGTGAAATCCCGCTTTCTGTGTCCTTATACCGCATATAGTCGCCGTTGGCCGTGCCTTCAGTGATCATCTCGCCCCGGTCTATGGCGGGTTGCATGTTGAGATCGTCGGCATCGAAGCTGAAGGTGCCCTCGGATATCAACAGGTCCGACATAACAATGCCGGGACACTGATGCTTGTCGCAAAGGTTGAACATTTCCGGAATCGTATTAAACGCATCCAGCGCGTTCCACGGTGCCGCTATGAAGCGTTCGAAATCGCCTTGGCTCGCTCCCAACACCTGCCATAAATCGCCCTGTTCTGTCTTGGTAGGGACGCCTGTGGACGGCCCCGCTCTCTGTACGTTGATGAAGACGGCCGGGATTTCCATCATGGCGGCGGCCCCGACGGCTTCCGTCATCAATGCAAAACCGCCGCCCGAGGTGGCACACATGGATCTGACTCCTGTGTGCGCAGCGCCTATGATCATATTAGCGACTGCGATTTCGTCCTCACATTGGCGCACCATGATGTCTAATTCGCGGGCGTTCTGCGCCATCCAGTGAAGCACACCCGTGGACGGGGCCATGGGATAGGCACTGTAGAACTTGACCCCGGCCGCGGCACCGCCCATCGCGAGCGCCTGATTGCCGGTCCAAAGCGCCAGCGGTTTTGCGCCATTGGGAACCGACTCGTCGAAAGATTGGAAATGGGCTTTAGCGTATTCGTAACCCGCCCGGGCGACGCCCACGTTTTCGTCCAGGACCTCCTGCCCCTTGCGGCTGAACTGGAGCGCAAGAGCATTGTCCAGAACTTGGAAATCAAGCCCGAGCATGAAGGTGATGACGCCCAGCGCAACGGTGTTCTGGATAACCTTGTTCCGGCTGCCCCCGGTTAATTCCTTGACCGGTATGGGACATATCTGCACGCCGTCGGCGGCCTTGCCGGGGGTAACCGTATCGCTGTTAAAGGCTACCCGGCCGCCTGCCTCCATTAAGTGAAGATGGCGATCCATGGTGTCCTGATTGAGACAGATCAGCATGTCCAGCTTGTCACCGTGGCTATACACTTTGTCGTTGCTGATGCGGACGGTTAGAAAGATGTGGCCACCGCGCACAATCGACTGATACGCATTGTACGCGTTCAGGTGGAGCCCGCGGCGCGAAAAAATCCGCGCCAAAATCATTCCTGGGGTCGCGACGCCTTGCCCGGCGGCACCACCGATCGCCAACGCGAAATCAAACTGCTTTGCCATACAGCCATCTCTCCTTTTATTTTCTGCTTAGCAACAATAAGGCAGTGTTGGCCGACATTTCCCAGATGAACCCCTTGTTACGGGCAACATGGTAGCCGTCAGGGCCGCCTGTAGCAAGTTCGCGCGATACTTTTCCTGATTTGCTGCCAAGCCACTCTGAACGACGATTGCTCAGCGCACCGATATCCCCGTTTCCCGTCTTCAAGGCACACCCCTCCCGTTGATTTGTCTTTGCTGCCGCCACCGCCCGCCTCAAGCCAGGGGTGGCGGCGCGCGAAGCCCGGCTCGCCGCCTATCGCCAGACCCGCGACCAGCTTCAGCAGAAAATCCTCGAACTTTTCCCGCGTTCGGATCACATGGACTATTAGTTACAGGAACATTAGGTATAGGGCGCCGGGCGACCGCCGCGCGCCGGGTTCGCCCACGTCCTGGCACATGTCGTAGGAGTTGCAGGCCCTATGAGGGTTCCATTCGTTTTGGCCTCCGCGTCGCCGCGGCGGCTGGCGCTTTTACAGCAGATCGGCCGCCCGCCCGATATCGTCGCGCCGGCTGAGGTCGATGAAAGCCCGCGCCCAGGCGAGCCGCCGGCGAGTCTCGCGCTTCGTCTTGCTCTGGAGAAAGCCGTCGCGGCGGCCCGCGCGCATCCCGCCGCCCTGATCCTCGCCGCTGATACGGTGGTCGCCTGCGGCCGGCGGATTCTGCCGAAAGCCGAAACCGAGTGCGAGGCGCGAGCTTGCCTCGCGCTGCTCTCGGGCCGGCGTCACCGGGTCTACGGTGGCATTGCCGTGCGTGCGCCAGACGGCAAGCTTTGGCAAAGGAATGTACAGACGACCGTGAAATTCGCGCGTCTCGGCGATGCTGAAATCGCAGGCTACATCGCGACCGGCGAGTGGCAGGGCAAGGCGGGCGGTTATGCCATCCAGGGCCGGGCCGGGGCATATGTTGGCTCCGTCAATGGGTCCTACACCAACATCGTCGGGCTTTGCATTCACACCGTCTGGAAACTACTGCTGGACGCGGATGCCTACGTGGAGCGTGCCTAAACGGCCACAAGGCCCGATCTACCAATTCCGACCTTGTCCCGAGAGGACGTGGCCAAGATCGCATCCGCCATCGAGCGGTTTTTGCAGAGCCAGGAGCAAACTGTCGAACATCGGACTGGCGGGGCTCTTGGCAAAGTAGGGATAGAGGACGTTGGGGAAAAAGCCGGTCGCGACCTTGCGCTCGGACAGCGCACGATCGTCCGCTTGACGGCGGCCGTTCAAATCAAAAACAAATGGAAAAACGTCGAACTTGGAGCTGTAGGCCGCCGCCAGAAACTCGCTCAGCCGGTAATAGTGATCGGAGTTGTCTTCGTGGCGGGTAACGCGGCCATATTTCTTGAGGGAAGCAGGGTCTTCTTTCTTGTATCTCGCCTGAATCTGGCTGTTGGTTTCGCTGTCGGGATAGGTAGGTTCTCGGTCGCGACCAGCCAGCCGCCCGGCTTGAGCGCCTTGAAGCATTCCGACAGCGTCACAAACAAGCTCTCCGAATGGTGGAGGGCGCCGATTGAGACGACCAGATCCATCTCGTTTTCGATGGGAATGCTGTTGAAGCTTCCGAAGACCCGCTGAATCTTGCTTGAATCCGCGCCCAGGACTTTCTGGACCTGCGGCATAAGTGACCTGACGGCTTTTTTTGTACCGGTCGATTTGAGAGAATTGACCCGGACAGCAGTCGACTTTACTCGCCAGTTTTCGCCGTGATCTTTACTGATCGACCCAGTGCGGGATGACTCAATCCGAACGGTGTGTGCGCTCCATGCGCTCGTGACGCTCCTGGGCTTCAACGCTCAAGGTCGCGATCGGACGGGCTTCGAGGCGCTTCAAGCTGATCGGCTCGCCGGTCTCCTCGCAATAGCCGTAGGATCGATCCTCAAGGCGCTGCAGCGCGGCGTCGATCTTGGCGATCAGCTTGCGGGCGCGATCGCGGGTCCTAAGCTCGAGCGCCCGCTCCATCTCGGCCGAGGCGCGATCGGCGAGATCCGGCTCCTGATGGCCGCCCTCTTGCAAGCTTTCAAGAGTCTCCTCGGATTCCTTGAGCAGCTCACCACGCCAAGTGTTCAGCTTGCGGCGGAAGTACGCGAGCTGCTTGGGATTCATGAACGGCTCTTTTTCGGAAGGCCGGTAGTCCGGTGAAACCGATACGGTCATATGGGTCAACTCGAATCCCTTTGAATTACGGCGCGGGACTATATGGGGGCGGCGCACCCTTCCGCAAGGCCGTCTATAATGTTGTTTTTATTATATTTATAAGATAATGCCAGGCAGGAATCGCGCCTCAGGCGAGGCGGCGGCTCAATTTGGCCAGCTCGACCTCGGCGCGCAGCTCGATCTCGTCGAGCAGGCGCGAGATCATCGGGTCGGTGACGCCATCGCCGAGCCGGTAGTCCATGGCGCCGAGGCCCGTGGTCGCCGGATAGCCCAAGGCGGTGACCTGCACCGGCGCCGCGCGGCGGGCAAACACCGGAAGGCGGTTGCCCGTCGTATGTCCGGCCAAGTCGACAAGGATGTCGATGTTATCGGCGCGAATGAGATCGAGAACTTGGCGGTCGGCTGGGCCGTATATATCACGCCAGTGATGAGCCAGATGTTTGAGGCGCGCGGTAACGGCATCGCCAATCGCGACGTCGCTATAGCAAAAGATCCCCGCCACCTTCGGGTCATGGGCCGACAACAGCGGTTCGAAAAAGAAGCTGACCGAATGCCGACAGAAATCCGGCGACACGCAACCGATGCGCAAACGGCGCCCAGGATCGGGAAGTGGGGGGCGGAGCGGCGTGCTCGCCGGCGCGCGCTTTCCCCAAGCCGCATGGTCGGCATGAAGTGCTCGCGGATCGGCTTCGGTGTAAACCCGCGCATACAGCCGGTTGCCGGCGGCATCGCGGTGCAAGGGGGATCGGCGGCAAGAACGGCGTCGAAGGTCGCCATGGCCTCGGCGTGAAGTCCTTGTTCCAGCTGTGCTACGCCAAGGTTGTTTAGCGCCGCGAGATTGTTCGGATCGCAACGTAAGGCTTCGCGGTAGCACGCGGCGGCGGCAAAGTGCCCTGCCCGGCCCGCGAGGCTCCCAAGTTGTTATGCGCCAGGGAAAAATCCGGCGCTTGCTCGATGGCGCGGGCGAAGGCCACGCGCGCCTCGCCGGCGCGGCCAAGGGCGTCGAAGACATTACCGAGGTTATTCCATCCCGCCGGATGCCGACCTGCCAATCCCGTGACCGTGCCATAGGCCGCTTCGGCCTCAAGCCCGCGGCCAGCCAGGAGCAGCGCTTGGGTCTTGATCAGCCAGGCGCCGACATTGGTTTGATCGCGGGCGATGACGCGGGCCGAAAGGTCGATGGCGTCGGCGAAGGCTCGGGCTTCGAGGCGCAAGCTGCCCCGAGGCCCAGCGCCTCCAGAATCGATTCCGCTCGGCCAGCAGTTCACGCACGAGTTTCCAGGCCTCATCGGGAAGCCGGTTATCGTAGTACTTGAGCGCAAGAACAAGGCGAGTATCCACGGTCACTTTCCGGCGCCAGATGGGCGGCTAGTTAGGTAGTCTACAAGGTCTTTACCAGCACGCCTTGGATCGAGTCCTCGGGCCGCAGCTCGGGCGGAGATTTGAACATGTACGTCGGCGGACCCGCGCACCATTTCCGCCAAGCATCGCGGTACACGGCCTCCAGATTTCGCGTAAACCCGACTTCGTCGCGCAGCGGCGATTTCCCCATGCGCGGGCGCAAGGCTTGGCGGATCTCAGCAAGCTTCGAGGGCTCGCGGCCCCACGCGACGGCGCGGGCGATGTAATCGTCGACGCCGTCGGCAACAAATTCCCCGTCGAGCCCCATCGCCGAGAGCAGACTGAGGCCGACCCGCCCACGATGGTTATGCCCGCGCAGAGTCAGCACAGGCACGCCCATATAAAGCGACTCGCAGGTCGTCGTGGTGCCGTTGTAGGGAAAGGTGTCGAGCGCCAGATCGACATCGCCGTAACACTCTAGGTGTTCCCTAACGGAAGGCACGAATGCCCCCATGCCGATACGCGCTTGGTCGATGCCGTGGCGGGCGAATTCGCCGCGGATCTTTGCCTGCACCTGGACGTCGCGAAGCTGTTTGCATTTCATAAAGAACCGCGCATTGGGTACGGCTTTCAGGATTTCAGCCCAAGCGGCAATCGCCCGGTCGGTTACTTTCGGCAGGACGTTGAATGACGCATAGGTGACGTAGCCCCTGGCAATATGGGGCGCCGGGGCGGGCGGCGGCGGCGTTCCGGCCGGTCGATAGCAATGAAAGCCGTGCGGCAGGCGGATAATCTTTTCCGTGCACCAGCGGTCGGCCTCGCCGTCAGGGTCGGCGCGGCCATCACTGATACGATAGTCCATGGCCGGGACGCCGCTGGTTTCCGGGTAGCCGAGGTATTCGATCTGGACGGGCGCGGGCTTGACCGCAGCGACCGGCAAGCGGTTGCCGGAGGTGTGGCCGCCGAGGTTAATCAGAATGTCGATACGATCGTCAACAATGCGCTGAGCGAAAACGTCGTTGGTAAGCCCGGCCGTTTCGACCCACAGGCCGGCGGCCGCGCGCATGGCCTTGGTGACGGCGTCGGTCCGGGTGGTGTCGGAATACAAGACGATCTCGAAACGGCCACGGTCGTGTTTTTCGAGCAGCGCCTCAAAAAAATACGCGACCGAATGGGCGCGAAGATCCGGCGACATATAGCCGAGGCGCAAGCGGCGCCCAGGATCGCGGATGTGGGCGTGGGCCTTGGCGAGATTTACCTCGCTCGCCGCGTACCTGCGGCCATATTCTTTGTGGATCTCCAAAATCTCGGCGTTGGAAACGTCAGGTTCGTAAAGGCTGGCGAAGGCGTAGTTGCTGTAGAACACCGGAGCCGAGAGGGTGTTGACGTCGGCTGCGACGCGCATGGCGGCGCGTGCTTCGCTGACATGGCGCTGATCTAAGAGGAGTACGCCCAAGGTATTCAAGGCCATGGCGTTGCTGGGATCGAGTTCGAGCGCGCGGCGAATTTCCACCTCGGCTTCGGCCAGGCGCTGATCCTCAAGATAGGTCACGCCCAAGCTATAGCGGGCGAAGCCGTTGTTGGGATTGCGCTCAAGAACCCGGAGATAGGTGGCGATGGCCTCGGAACTTTGGCCGAGCATGTAGTGAGCGACACCCAAGTTAACCATTGCCTCTTCGTAGTCGGCCTGGCGCGCCACGGCGTTCGAGAGCGCGGCCACGGCGGCGTCAAAGCGGAACAGGCGCAAGAGCACGGCGCCATAATTGTTGCTGATCACCGCCATGTCGGGCCGCAACTCGCAGGCACGGCGGAAATGGCGCTCCGCAGGCTCAAGCCGGTTTCGTACGGCATAGGCGAGACCGAGGTTATTGTGAGCTTCGGCGTAACCCGGGGCCGCCTCAACCGCCTGATGCAGCACGGCAATGGCTTCATCAAAGCGCTCGGCCTGGCGGAGCGTATTGCCGCAGGCATTGAGCAAACCCGCGTGCTCGGGATGTTGGGCAACGGCGTCGGTCAAATGCTTCAAAGCGGCCGGCAGGTCGCCGGTGTCGCGAAGCGCCAGGCCAAGATTGGCCTTGGCGTCGGCGTAGCCGGGATCAAGCGCCACCGCCAGCCGATAGTGTTCAACCGCCGCCTCATCCCGTCCGGCAGCCAAGAGTGTATTGGCCAAATTATTGTGGATCACGGAATCATTTGGCGCCAAGTTCAAGGCCCGCCGATAGTCGGCCTCGGCATTCAATAAATCGCCGGTTTCCTTATGGGCAACGCCGCGATTTATCCAAGTCTCCACTACCCCTTGATCCAAGCGCAGCGCCTCGCCAAAGGCGGTCACGGCTTCCGCGAAGGCATTCACTTTCATCAGCGCGAGGCCTAGGGCGTTGTGCGCGCGAGCGAAGTCGCGATGGAACGCGACAGCCATGCGGGCGCTGGCGACGGCCTCGTCGAACCGATTGAGGCGGCGGAGCAGCGCGGCCCGTTGAATCAGGCCGTCGGCCTGGCCGGGAACCGCGGTCAAGAAATTATCGAGCACGACAATCGCTTGGTCGGCGCGGCCGAGCTCGCCGAGCAGCATCGCGAGATTGACGGCGTAGAGGGGTTCGCGAAGGTTTAGCGAGGCCGCGGTCCTGAGATGTTCAACGGCCGCTTCCAGTTGACCGAGGTGGCGCTTGGCGAGCCCGGCAAGGTTGTGGCCATCGGCATCGTCGGGACTGCGCAGGAGGTAGGTTTCAAGCAGAAGGTCCGCGCCCGCGCCATCCCCGGCTTCGAGAAATTTGAGTCCCTGTTGCAGCAAGGGCGAAATCGGCCGTGCCGGGGCTTGAGCTTGAAGCGAGTGGTTGCCGGGCGGCATCGGCGCATCACCGGGTGGCGGCGCCATTAGCAGCTATGCGGACTCCGATGAACTCTGAGGCCGCGCGGTCTCTGCCGGGGCGGCCTGAGGGTTAGTACGCAAGTCCGCGGCGAGGTTACGGTTGATGTTGATCAATACCTCAAGATCGGCGGCGTTGCTGGAGCGCATGGCCTTGGTGGTTTGTTTGTCGACGAAAATGGTCAAGGACATGATGTTGGCCTTGATCTCATCCGGAAGATTATTCTCGGGTTCCGTCAGGTCGGCTTGGATAATGGTCCAGAGCAGGTGGTTAAAGCGCAGGGCTTTCGAATACTCTTCGATGCTGCCGGTCTTTTGCTTGGCTTCGTCGAGGAGCACGGCGGCCTTGGTAAAGGCCATGGCCTCCACCTCGCGCGGCGAGAGGCTGCGCTTCTGCTGTTGTTGGTAGGCGGCAACTTTATCTTTTGACATTCACCAAGGCCTCCGCCTCGAGCTTGATCAGCTGCCGACACAGCTTCAGGGCGCGGTAGTGGTCGCCGCCGAGGATATGCTGAGACATATCCACCATCACATCGACCCCGCTGGCGTCGATGGGTACCATGATCATCCGTCTCATTAAAACGAAATAATCGCCATGGTAATCCTTTTCCCGGGCAGGATTGATATACATGTTAAGGATCGTAACGTAGAGCTTTTTGGCGATAGTGTCCGCCCGCTGTTCGGTGATGATGTCCTTTTCCCGCACCACGGGTACGCGATTGAGCACGACAAATTCGGTCTTGGTCGGGCCGTTGGCGATGACCGAGGTGCCGATCAAGATCTTTTCGTTGGGCTTGAGCGTTAATTTAAGCGGCATAAAGGCCTCGACGTGGTCCGGTTTGCAATTCTGAGGATCCAAAAATAATCAACAAATCGGGGCGCCTGGGGCATCCGTGGCAGCCGGCGGGCGCGCGCGGAATGAATCGGCTTACGCGGCGCGTGCCACGCCGCGGGAAACGTTTCCTGGCCGGGTGCGCGGCGCCGAAAGCTGTGCGGGCAAAGAGTCGCGGCGGCCATGGAACGGTTCCACATCTGATCCGCTGGAAGCGCCTTAGAAGAGCCTGAGGATCGCCTCTTCGGACTTCTGAGCGATAGCCAGCGAAATTGTGCCGAGCTGCTGGCGGGTCTGAAGCGAGAGCAGATTGGCGGATTCTTCATTCATGTCGGCGTTGACGAGGTCGGCCGCGCCGCCTTTGAGCGTATTGATGATGCGCGTCGTGAAATCAGCGCGGATTTGGAGCAGCGCCGAGTTGGTACCGAAGCTCTGCGCCGACTGACGGACGGTCATCAGCGCCGAATCGAGCGAGCGCAGGATCGAGTTGATCGCCTTCGTGCCCGCGGTGCCGGTCTGGCCCCAAACGGTTATGTCGCCGGCGACGCCCGTGGAAATCGCCGACCGGCCGATCATGGCGGTAAAATCCGAAACCTTGAGACCGCTGATTACGAGCTGATTGATCGCGGCGGCCTCGGTACGCTCGTTGAATTTCACTGTCAGCTGATCGGCACCAGGCTGAAAGGCAGCGGTTGAGTTCTTGATAAGATTGGTGCCGTTGAAATTCGCGTCCTCGGCCAAGTTGTCAACCTGACTGCGCAGCTCATTATACTGACTGGCCAGCTTCGCGCGCGTCATGCTCTCGGGCGCCGAAACTGCCGACTGCGCAAGCGCTTTCATCTGCTTCAGAAGATTCTCGATCGACCCTAGGCCTTGCACCGCGGCCTTGATGACGTTGATGCCGCCGGTGATGTCGTCCTTGAGGCTTTGCAAGTCGGATGCGCAGCTGTTCAAATTCGGCGCTTTGAAAAATGCCAGTGCGTCGTCGAGCGCACTGTTGACCTTGAGGCCGGTTGCCAACCGCTCTTGCGTGCGGCCGATGAGACCCGTCGTATTCTGCAGCGACAGCAGATTCGTCCGCGTCGCGGTAGATAGCGTGATTTCCTGAGCCATTTCAGACCTCATGTCGTGTCGGCCGAAGATGCGTTTTCCGGTCCGATCCGTTGCGCACCGGCGCGATCAAAATGACCGGCGCGTGGCACACGTTCTTCTACGCATCCATCCACTGGAATAGACGGGAAAGCACAATAAAAGGTTAAGACGGCACGGCCGGAGATCGCTTCTATCGAAGGTTCGGCGCAAAAAAAGGGCGGCCGAATTATAGGCTGCCCAGTATCGAGCTTAGGGTTTAGACGTTTAGAACAAGCGCAGGATCGATTGTTCGGACCGCTGGGCGATGGATAATGAGACCGTGTCCAGTTCCTGGCGGGTCTGAAGCGACAAAAGATTGGCCGATTCTTCGTTGAGATCGGCGTTGACCAAATCTGAAGCTCCGGCTTTGAG
>SHVO01000004.1 GCA_009694245.1 Rhodospirillaceae bacterium
AGGCGCGCCTTGATCGCGACTACGTCGACCATGTCATGATCGGCAAAGTAGGTTTGGAAGTAAGGCACCAGATCGCTGATCACCGCGTTCTGAAAGCGATTCATATTCGCTTCAATATAGTCGGTATCGGCCGGCGTCGCCGCCAAGATGCGGGCTATCACCGGCACGCGGCGTTGAACTTGGCCACTGATGATCACCGGCACGACCAAGTCGGCGACTTTCACCAAAGGGAATTCAGTCATCGGCGGGTCAAATTTGGTCTTCGCGGCCAGCTCCATGGCCGCCATATCAGCCGCCGCTGCTGGGTCCAAAACCATTGGATTTATGGGATTGGGTATGATCCCAAGCATGATCAGGCCGCCGACGCCGCCACCGGCCACCAGAATCACAGCCAGAGGATTACGATTATGCGTTTCATCGATAGTCGCTTCCCGATCCGTTGCGAGCGCGCTGTGGGAAAGTGGATTACACCACATTTCCGCGGGCCAGGGCTACGGCCTGGTGGCGGGCTTCTAATCCGCGACCGGTCTGTCAGAGTCGGACCACTAGCGATGGCGGTAACCGGGCCGGGCGATGTCGATCGGGTGGCCTCCGGATCGAACCGTTACGCCGGTTCCAGCCTCCGGGCCGGAAAGAACGCCAATCGGAGTAAGCGCGACGTTTAAGTCGGCCGATAACTTTTTGAGTTCAGAAACGCGTCCGGGCGCCGTCGCAAAGACCAGTTCGTAGTCGTCACCACCGCCGAAGATGGACTCCCACCAGCGCGAATCCTGCGCGATCGCCGCCCGTGCGGCCGGTGACAGGGGAATCGAATCCCGTTCGATTGTGGCCGCCAATCCGGAGGCCTTGCATAAGTGGCCAAGATCGCCGACCAAGCCGTCGGAGATATCGAGGCAAGCCGAGGCCAGGTTCAGCAATGCGCGGCCCGTCGTAAGGCGCGGCTCGGGAAGCCGGTAGCGCGATGACAAGTCCTCGGCCAGCGGCGCCGGCAAGTTTAGCGCCGCGTCGAGGCATGCGAGGCCAAGCGCAGCGTCGCCAATCGTGCCGGTTACGCAGACGACATCGCCGCGACGCGCGGTACTTCGCAAAAGCGCCTTGCCATTCTCTACTTCGCCAAAAGCGGTGATCGTAATGCTGAGGGGACCCGGCCCGCTGGTCGTATCGCCACCCAGAAGTGCCGCGCCGAAGCGGTCGACGTCGGCGGCCAAACCGGCGGCGTAGCGTTGCAGATATGCATCGTCGATCGACGGGTTGAGTGAAAGTGCTTGAAGGAAACCGATGGGGCGCGCGCCTTTGGCGGCAAGGTCCGACAGGTTCACCCGTAACGCCTTGCGTGCGACCAGATCCGGCAGATCGTCATGGCGAAAATGCACACCGGCAATGAGGGTGTCGGTGGTCGCCACCAGTTGGCAGCCGGGCGAGATGTCGAGGAGCGCCGCGTCGTCTATGAGTCCCAGCGCGCCCGGTGCATTCCGCGAAAGCGGTGCGAACAGATCCGCGATCAATTCGAATTCGCCGCGACAGGGGCGCTCGCCGCTCATGGCGCTGCCTCAAGGCCCTCCGCTACGCCGCGATCCTCGACCCGGCCAAGAACCCTGGCAATCCGATCCAACACGGCGTTGACCAAGCGTGGTTCGGCCCCCGGGTAGAAGGCATGGGCAACGTCGACAAACTCGGAGATCGTTGCGCGGCCGGGAACGTCGGTACGCGTCAGAAGTTCGGCGACGGCGCAGCGCAGAATTGCACGCAGTGTCATTTCCAAGCGCTCCCAGGGCCACTCCGCCGCCAACGCGCCTTTGATCATCTGGTCGATATCCGCGCTTCGGGACTGGACAGAGCGCACAAGACTGATGAAGAGTTCGCTGTCGAGCGTTGCCAAGGCGACAATCGATTCTTGCGCGGTCTCGGTATCCTCGGCCACCGCCAGCCCGCCGAGCCGGCCAATGAGGAAATCCTTGATCACCTCATCGTGGGGCGTTTGGCTGGCCTCAATCTGATAAAGCGCCTGCACCGCCGCGAGGCGCGCCGCGCTGCGCTCAAGCATGGCGGGTCCCGCGGGCTCGCCCGCGGGGTCAGTTTCCATCGGTGATAAACGTATCGCCGTCATGACGCAGGCTGTCTCCTGAAATGCAAGTGAGGTGGCCGCGTTGGCCGTGGATCCAGCGAAGTCACATGGCAAGTGAGCGAGGTTATAGCCCGAAGCGCTGTTTGACCTCAATGAGACGCAAGCAGGCCCGCGCGGCGCGGCCGCCGGCGTCGCCTTCCGCCGGGTTGGCGCGGTTTTGCGCCAGCTCCCAGGTTGGGCAGGTCAGGATGCCATTGCCGGACGGCATTCTCAGATCCCGCGCGATTTGCTGCACGCCGCGCATGGATTCGGCACAGACATACTCGTAGTGATCGGTCTCGCCCTTGATCGCGCAGCCGAGCGCGATAAATCCGTCGTAGCGCTGAACGGGCTTACGGTCGGGATTGAGGCCGAGGATCGCAGCGAGCGGCAATTCAAGTATGCCGGGAACCGTGACAACGTTGAATTTGGCCTTGGCGCCGGCGAGTACGGCTGAGGCGCCCTTCAATAGATTGTCGGCAATCTCCTCATAGAAACGCGCTTCGACGATCAGAATGTGCAAAGAACTGGCCATGGCCTGTATTTTCCAGCTATTTTTCTGGCGTCTTCGTGTCCGGAACTTGTGAATGCCTGCGAACGAAGCCCATGAAGGCTATGATCTCGAGCGCTGCCACTACCCAAACGATACCCTGCCCGGCCCCGTTCTCAGCCATATATGTCTGCATGATTTCTACGGATTCGGCCAGCACGACCATGAACGCGGCCAGGCTTGCCCAACCCTGCCAGGTTCGGGGAAAATGCCCTAAGCCCTTCGACCCCCGCCTGAACCACTTATTTTCGGCCGCGCCCACGGTTGCCTGCTCCATCGACGGATAACGTTGACGCCGCCAAACTATAGCTACGCCGCGCCATATGGTAGTGCCAAAAGCTCAGGCCATCATGCGCTCAATTGGTGAGCGGGAAGCCGCCGGAGGAATTGGATTGGTCGCGCCGAAACCACTCAGCAAAGTCACGCATACTTCGGTGCTGGGCACGATCAGGCTCCGTTACGAGAAGGATGCCGGCACCCTCACCTACGTCCAGAGAGGCGGCAATCAAAGCGCGGTCGACCGCCATGGCATAAGTCTCGACACCTATATTCACGCGATCTACGGACTGGTTTTGCAGACGCCCGCAAAAAACGTACTGATGATCGGCTGCGGCGGCGGCACTTTGGGCAAGATGCTCTCGGCGATCGGTAAGCGAGTTACCATTGTCGACATCGATAGCGCGTCTTTTCGGCTCGCCAAACACCATTTCGGCTTGCCGGCCAACATCACATGCCGCGTTGGCGATGGTCTCGCGTACATGCAGAAAACCCGCCGGCGCTTTGATACGGTGGTGATCGACGCCTTCGTCGGTGAGACAATTCCGCCGCATCTCGCGGGCGGCGCCATGGCTGCCGCGGCGCGGCGGTGTTTGCGGCGCGGCGGCAGCTTGTTTGTAAACGTCTGCCTCGATAACCGGGCCGATCGCGCCGCCGATATAATTGGCCACCACCTGAAGGAGAACGGCTGGAGCGTCCGGCTCTTGGATCAAGCCGGCAGCGCCAGGAATGCCGTCGTGGCGGCCGGCGACGTGAGAAAGCTACGGCCTCCGGTTTTGATCCATCCCCCCAACGTCGAAGTCCCGAGAGTTAAGATAGAGCTCCGCCACATGCGGTTCAGGCGCCTGCGGGACAAGGGTGCGTAAAGGACACCCCGGAAAGGCCAGCCCTCGGTATCGGCTTAGGAGCGCGACTTTACGATTTGCGGCTCCCCGTCGTCGGCTGGTCGGTGACCCTGCAACTGCGCGATCTCAAGGATCAATTTTTGCAGCACGAGCTTGTTGAAATCCTCAAGGTTCTTGACGACGAGGGTGAAAGATCCGCGACCGCCCGTCACGTTTTCGGCGTAATACTTGTCGAGGTCGGGCGGAATCTTGGTTCGATAACTCTGGCGCTCGTTCATGATCGGCAGACCGTTGATAATGATCCCTGCTTTGACGGCCGCATCTCGGGCCGCGCGCACGGGGCGGCCATAATCACTATAGCCATCACCCGAGATATCGATCACGCGACGGAGCGATTGAAAACCGCTCTTAAGGAGCAAGTTTGTCGAGAAATCGATGCCGCCGCTGATCGAAGTGGTGCTGCCCGGCTTATAGGCCGCGGCTTTTAATTCGTCGGCGAAGGCCGTGGCGCCGGCGCCGTCGGAGATTTCGCGCCACGGAATTACGACGCGTTGGTCGGTCGGGCTCGACCATTCGATATAAGTCAGAGCGATGCGCCCGTACAATCCGCCGCGGATGGCCTCGGCCACCCGAGGGTCGCGCAAGGCAGTTATGTAGCCGGATCGCTGAATACCCGCTTCGCCTTCGTCCACGCTTGAAGATACATCGACCGCGAGAACTAGCGCGACATCTACCTCGCGTTGACCAGAGCGCTCGGCAGCATGGGCCGGCGCGGCAGCGATCGCGAGAACGAAACAAAAAACCCGACACCAAGAACGCATCTCGCTATTTTCTCCCCAAGGTCTAGACCGCATAATCCGGCGACGTGATCTTCGGGCTCGGCGCCAAAATGCACGCTACTCTAGGTATTTTTGCGGCCAAGGAAAGTAACAAAAAATACCGACACATGGCCGCGGGAGAAGCCTTGTGATACCAACGGCCTCAAGGATTGACCGTTGCCCATGATCTTGTGGTGATGGACTTGATGCGCTGTGGGTCGTTGGCGAAGAAGGTCCAGGCGTTGCAGGACTTTTCGACGATGTCATGGTAGTCGTCGAAGACGGTGATCGCGAGTTTGTTGCCGCGCAGGTATTCCCAGACGTTTTCGATGGGATTGAGTTCGGGCGCATAGGACGGCAGCGGAACCAGCGTGATGTTGTCCGGCACGGTGAGGCGTTTGGCGACGTGATAACCTGCGCCGTCGAGGACGAGGGCGGCTTCAAGTCATGCCGTGTAATCGATACTGCCGCCCCCATCGATGACCCTCCTCTACTGGGAGAGCCTATGGAATCAGACTTTTAAACGTTTGGGAATCCCAAATCAGAGTCAGGGATTACGGCCGTTGGTATGAGACCCATCGCGGCGGGTCCTATCGGCGACCCATTCATCGCACAAAACAACGTATTATCAATAAGTTAAATACGGGGATAGGGGGGCTGATCTCCTGGGGAGTCGTCGTGACGATGCCACCGCTGCCCAAATTCTTTCGCCTTTGACGAAGATCGTGGTCATCCGGCACGGAGGCGACGATCCTCATTGTGCGCAGGATTGCCGACCCGCGTCCCCTGAACGATCGGAAGACGCTGGAGCGATTATCTCTAAACCGGGGGCTCTGACATTGATGTCGATCGGAATTAGAGGGTTTGCCTTCAGCCTCGCGGCGGCGATTCTTCTTGCCCCCTTTACTGCTCTCACCGCCGCCGCCGCCAAGGGCGATCCGGTCAGCGTCAAGCTTACGTACACCGAGTGCGAGGGTTGCCACACCTTCAGGGAAAACAAAGTCGGCCCTAAACATTGCGGCGTTGTCGGGCGGAAAGCCGCGAGCCTTACCGACTATCCGTCATACTTCGAGGCGCTGCGCTCCTCGGGATTGGCTTGGGACGTAAAGACCCTGGATGAATTCTTGGCCGAACCCTACTCCTACTTGCCGGGAACGGCAATGGGATACGTCGGAATCTCCGACAAGGAATCGCGCGTCGACCTCACCGCTTATATGGCATTGATGGGCTCCGACCCAAACATCTGCGGTGTTAAGTAACTTTTATCGGGCGCTGTTCGGCGATGTGCAGGCCGTAGCCCTCTAAACCGACGATAATCTTGGACGTATTCGTCAAGAGGATCATGTTCTTCACGCCGAGGTCTACGAGAATTTGCGCGCCGAGTCCGTAATCTACCAAACGGCTGGTCTGCTCCTCGCCGCGGGCCTTAGCACGAATGCGTTCACCCAAGCGGCCCGGCACGCTTTCGCGAAACAGCACGAGCACGCCGCGGCCGTAATCCGCGACCATCCGCATCGCCGCATGCAATTCGCCGCTGCGCGCCGTCTCACCGTCCAAAAGCACGTCGGGAAGCAGGTTGACGTGGTGCATACGCACCATGACCGGTGCTTCGCCATCGAATGCGCCCTTGGCCAGGACGACATGTTCGACGCCGCTGACAGTGTCCACATAGACGCGCATGAGCCACTGACCGCAGATCTTTGAGACAAAGGGCGCCTCGGCATCCATGCGAACCAATCGCTCATTGCGTCTGCGGTATTCGATCAGGCTGGCGATGGTTGCGATCTTCAAGCCGTGAAGCTGAGCAAACTTGATCAGGTCGGGCATGCGCGCCATGGAGCCGTCGTCGTTCATGATCTCACAAATGACCCCGGCGGGAATCAGGCCGGCCAATCGGGCAACATCGACGGCAGCTTCGGTGTGACCGGCGCGCACCAGAACGCCGCCGTCCTTGGCGACCAGCGGGAAGATGTGGCCCGGGGTCGCGATGTCTTGCGGCGTGGAATCCGGATCGATGGCAACGGCAATGGTCCGCGCGCGATCAGCGGCCGATATGCCGGTCGTCACGCCGGTGCGCGCTTCGATGCTGAGGGTGAAGGCCGTGGACAGCCGCGACTGGTTGTGGGCGGGCATCAACGGCAGTCGCAGGTGCTCGGTGCGATGGCGGGTCATCGAAAGGCAGATCAGGCCCCGGCCGTACTTGGCCATGAAATTCACGGCTTCGGGGGTGGCCATCTGCGCCGGAATGATCAGATCGCCCTCGTTCTCGCGATTTTCGTCGTCAACCAGAATAAACATGCGGCCGTTGCGGGCATCATCCAGGATCTCCTCGACGGTCGAGAGGAAATCGGCGTGGTCGGCCTTGTCGTGCGTGGTGTCGGGCACGGGTTCGTTCTATCAGGATGCGGGCTGCATGAGGCGCGCAACATAGCGCGCCAGACAATCGATTTCCATGTTGACCCGGCCTTCGGGACCCAATGCGCCGAATGTGGTCACGGCCAGAGTGTGGGGTATGACGTTGATATCAAAGCAGTCGGCGGCAACGTCATTGACCGTCAACGAAACGCCGTCCAGGCAGACCGAGCCCTTGGCCGCGACGAACTTGGCGAGATTCGCCGGCACGGCGATGGTGTAGCGCTTGGAGCCGGCATCATCGCGTAGCGACTTAACGATCCCGACACCGTCCACATGGCCGAGCACCATGTGCCCTCCGAGCTCGTCGCCAACTTTCAATGGCCGCTCAAGGTTGACGCGCCCCCCCACCTTCCAAGAACCAAGTGTGGTTTTATCAAGGGTTTCCTGCGAGGCATCGACCGCGAACCAGTCACGGCCCGTCTCCACGACGGTCAAACAACAGCCGTTGCAGGCGATCGAAGCGCCGAGGGCGATAGTGTCGAGCGCATAGGCCGTGGTGATCCGAAAACGCCGCGCGGCCTTGCCTGGGGCGACTTCGGCGATCGTTGCAAGGTCGGTGACTATGCCGGTGAACATGGGCAGCAAGACCTGGTTTGGTAGGCCGATGTCGATCTTATGAGATATCTCGTGCCAGCATATCGAGGGTATCGGAGCCGAAAACAAGGTTTTCGCACCGCCTGAAGGCTGGAATCGCGCCGATATAGGAGGCTCTGAGTTCGCCTACCGCGGCTAAGCCGTCGCCGCCAATCAACGCCGGAGCCGAAAACCAAGCTATTTCATCGACTATTTCGCCCTTGAGGAAGGACCCGGCGACCAAGCCGCCGCCTTCGACCAGCACGCGGGTTAGGCCTCGGCTTGCCAGTAATTCGCCGAGGCTTTGGATGGGCATATCGGCGCCGGCCGTGATCACCACGACACCTTGGGCCGCAAGGGACTCAGCCTTGGGACCGACGTCGGCGGTGACGACCCAAGTCGGAATATCTTTAGCTGTCGTGACCAGTCGCGAATTCATCGAAAGGCGCAGACGCCGATCCAGCACGATTCGGACCTTGGCCCGCCCGGCGTAGCCCTCAAGCCGGCACGTGAGCAGCGGATCATCCGCTAGCACCGCACCCGAGCCAATAAGGATGGCGTCAAAACGCGCGCGCAGGGCCTGAACCGCCCGCCGCGCTGGGGGCGCGGTGATCCATTTGCTGTCGCCGTTGGCCAGCGCGATCCGGCCGTCGAGACTGGCGGCGACTTTCAAGGCAAAAAAGGGCCGATTGTTTTTGGCGCGTAGGAAATGGCCGGCGTGCAGACGGTCGGCCGCGTCCTTGCCAAGGCCTACTTCGACAATGACGCCGGCAGCCTTTAAATTGGCGATGCCCCGTCCGGAGACCCGTCGGTCGGGATCGGTGGTCGCGACCACCACCCGTCTGATCCCGGCCTCGACCAAGGCGTCGGCGCAGGGCGGTGTCCGGCCGTGGTGGCTGCAGGGCTCAAGGGTGACATAGGCCGTCGCACCTCTCGCCGCCGGGCCGGCGCGTTCCAAGGCAATGGTTTCGGCGTGAGGTCGGCCGCCGCTGGCCGTCCAGCCGCGCCCAACCACAATGCCACCCTTAACAAGGACGCAGCCAACGCTTGGATTGGGCCAGACGTCACCGAGATTCCGCGCCGATAAGGACAACGCCGCAGCCATGAACGCGGCATCGGCCCCGTGGTCAGCGGTGACGGGGTCAGCGGTGACGGGCGGCATCAGACCTTTTCGTCGGCTGAATCTTGCCCTGCCAAAGTCTCAACAAAGCTCTCGAAGTCTTTGACTTCACGGAAATTCTTGTAGACCGATGCAAACCTGACATAGGCTACCTTGTCGAGCCCCTGCAAGGCCTCCATGACCATCTCGCCGATCACGCTAGAGGGAATGTCGGTCTCACCCATGCTCTCGAGGCGGCGCTGAATACTGTTGACCACGCGCTCGATGCGCTCCTCTTCCACCGGCCTTTTCCGACAGGCCGTGGTGATCGAACGGGCGATCTTATCGCGATCGAACGGCAGCCGTTGGCCCCCCTTCTTGACAACGGTTAGTTCGCGCAACTGGATGCGCTCGAATGTCGTGAAGCGCGCAGCGCAGGACGGGCATGAGCGGCGGCGGCGGATGGCGGAGTTGTCATCCGTCGGCCGCGAATCCTTCACTTGGGTATCCATATGACCGCAATAGGGACAACGCATGTCTTCCGCCCTTCAATGATCCCAGCCCGACAACCCTGTCTCGCCGGTGTTAATTTCCCTTGAGAATCCCTTGTGACCCCAGTTTATTGATAAATTGGAAACTGGCGACACAAATTCTGGACGCGACCCCGAATCTCCTGCTCAACGGCGGCGGTATCGCCCGGCTTGGCCGCCTGGGCGTCCAAGACCTCACAAATCCATTCGCCGATCTGCTTGAATTCGGCCGTGCCGAACCCGCGCGTGGTGCAGGCCGGCGTCCCGAGACGGACACCCGAGGTGACGTTCGGTTTTTCGGGGTCGAAGGGGATCCCATTCTTGTTGCAAGTCATGCCCGCCCGCTCAAGCAGATGCTCAACGACATTACCGGTGAGCTTTTTCGGTCGGAGATCAACCAACATGAGATGGGTATCCGTGCCCCCAGCGACGATTTCAAGACCGCCCAGCCGTAGGGTCTCGGCCAAAATATTGGCATTGTCGAGAATCGCTTGGGCGTAAATTTTGAATTCGGGTTTGAGTGCCTCGCCAAAAGCCACGGCCTTGCCGGCAATGGCGTGCATCAGCGGTCCACCCTGCAATCCGGGGAAAATCGCCGAGTTGATCTTTTTGCCCATGTCCTCGCTGTTGGCGAGGATCATGCCCCCGCGCGGTCCACGCAGGGTCTTGTGAGTCGTGGTTGTGACGACGTCGGCAAACGGCAGTGGGCTCGGATGGAGGCCGGCGGCGACAAGCCCGGCAAAATGCGCCATGTCGACCATAAGGAATGCGCCGACAGCATCGGCGACGGCGCGGAAGGCCTTGAAGTCGATGATCCGCGAGTACGCCGATCCCCCGGCGATGATCAGCCTGGGTTTGTGTTCCTTGGCGAGGCTTTCGACCTGATCCATGTCGATCCGGCAGTCCTGGCGGCGCACGCCGTAGCGGACCGGGTTGAACCACTTTCCCGAAATGTTCGGCGCGGCGCCGTGAGTCAGGTGGCCGCCCGAGGCCAAATCCATGCCCATGATGGTATCGCCGGGCTTGAGCAGCGCGAGGAACACCGCCTCGTTGGCCGGCGCCCCGGCATGGGGCTGCACATTGGCGTAAGTGCAGTTGAACAACTGCTTGGCACGGTCAATGGCGAGGGTCTCGGCGATATCGACGAACTCGCAACCGCCGTAATAGCGCTTGCCGGGGTATCCTTCGGCATACTTGTTGGTCAGCACGCTGCCCACCGCCTCAAGGACCGCGCGACTGACGATGTTTTCCGAGGCGATCAGTTCGATCTGCGACTGCTGACGTTCGAGTTCCTTGGTAAGCGACACCATCACAGCCGGATCGGCGTCGACCAAGCCGCGGCTGAAGAAAGCGGACGTTAGGGGGCGATCCATGGTGATTAATTTTCCTGAACTAGTTATTGCGACGATGCTGACTTTGGCCGTTACCCGAGCTTTTCCACGCGGCGGCTATGTCGGCCCCCTTCGAATTCGGTTGCGAAAAACGCCTGAAGTACGTTTCGCGCGGTGTCAGGCGACATTGCCCGCGCGCCCAACGCCAAAACATTGGCATCATTATGCTGCCGAGCAAGTTTCGCGGTTGCCACATCGTGGACTAGTGCGGCACGCAAGCCCGCGTGGCGGTTGACGGCGATGGAGATGCCGATACCGCTCCCGCAAATCGCGACACCGGCCTTGGCTGCGCCGTCGCTAATGGACCGCGCGAGCGCGTGCCCGAAGTCCGGATAGTCAACTGAGTCGGTCGTCGCCGGACCCAAGTCGAGCACCTTAAAGCCCAACCTAGTTAGATCGCCCTTGAGCGCCGCTTTGAGCTCTACGCCTGCGTGATCGCTGGCGACCACCACGGTCTCTCCGGCCCGGGCTAATATCTTTTCAGCCATGCCACCAAACTTGCAACCAAACCTGCTCCTGCCGTCCCGGTTGAGACCGCAGTATCAAACACTCAGGTGCGCGAGGGGATACCACATATCGCCGCGCCGTGCCAATGCGACACAAGAGATTGGATTTATTGATGAATTCTCATGACTTCAGGCCTGCTCGTGGGCGCTCCTGATGACCGCCGCCCGGAGCTTGCGCAAGGCATTCATTTTGAACGAATAGGGACTGGCGTAGGCCGAACCGACGATACTGACTTCGATATTCGTCACCGGATCCAAGGCGGACACCTTTAAGGCATTGCCCACGGCTTTTACTTCGAAAAGCACCTCGCCCAGCTCGGGATCAATGTCGCTTTGGTGACTCATGGCGCCGACACTTCTCTTTGTCTCCTTATAATGGAGAACATGGGGCTTGGGCTTGCGGTCGAGATGAGCTGCAGCCAATCTAAACGAGTACAGCACGGACGGAAAGACGATGCGATGAAGGCCCTGCGCCAATTCGTGAAAGTGCTGGCTGTTCTCACTTTTTGCGCCCTGCTGATCGGCGGATGGCTATGGATTTCCGCGCGGCGCGCACTCCCCGCGCTCGATGGCGACCTCACTGTCGCCGGGATCACGGCGCCGGTAAGCATCGGCCGTGACTCCCGCGGAATTCCCCTGATCACGGCGGCGTCCGAAGATGATGCCTATTTCGCGCTGGGCTACGTCCATGCCCAGGACCGTTTGCTGCAGATGGAAATGATGCGTCGCCAAGGTCAAGGACGGCTGGCGGAACTCATCGGCATCCACGGCCTTGAGACGGACCGATTCATGCGCACGCTGGGCATTTATAGACGGGCCGAGGACGACCTTCGCGGCCTTGATCCTGTGACGTTGCGCGCCTTTGAGCGTTACGCGGCCGGTGTCAACCTGTGGCTGGCCGAGGGCCATGCCTTGCCGCTTGAGTTTCAGGTGCTATTCATTAAGCCGGAGCCCTGGCGTCCGGTGGACTCACTGGTCTGGCAAAAGTTGATGGGTCTGCAACTCTCGGGCAACTGGGGCGACGAACTGTTTCAGTCCGCGCTCGTCGCCAAATTGGGCGCAGAGAAAGCCGCGATGCTGAGCCCCGATCCTCGCCCCAATGATCCCGTCACCATGTCGCGGCATGACGCGCTTTATCCGAGCTTGGCATCGTCCCGCCTTTTCGCCGCGATGACCGAGGTCATCCAACCGACCTCGGCCTCGAACGCCTGGGCTGTCGACGGCGCGCACACGCGATCCGGCAAGCCGATAGTCGCCAACGATCCACATTTGAATTTCCAAATGCCGAGCGTCTGGTTTTTCGCCGGGATCGATACGCCCACGCTCAAACTATTCGGCGCAACTGTCCCCGGCGTGCCGTTTCACATCCTCGGACACAATCACCACGTGGCCTGGGGCCTGACCACGCCCGAGAGCGATACCAGCGACTTGTTCATCGAGCAAGCCACGAGCGATGGCGAGCACTACGAGACGCCCGACGGGCCCAAGCCCTTTGAAAGTCGCACCGAGATCATCAAGGTTCGCTTCTCTCATCCGGCGGTTCTGACCGTGCGTGAGACCCGCCATGGCCCCGTGGTCAGCGATATCCTGGACAACGGCCGCACGGTTTCGGATTCGGTTTCGGAAAATCGCGTTCTTGCCTTGGCGGCGGGGATTCTTCAACTCAACGACCGCACCGCCGACGGCATGTATCGTATGAACCGGGCCATCGATGCGGCCGCTTTCATCGAGGCCATCCGGCTATTTCACGCACCTCAACAGAATATGATTTTCGCCGACGTCGCCGGCGTCATCGGCTACTACGCTCCGGGACGCGTCCCGATCCGCAAGGCCGGCAACGGCACGACGCCCGTCCCGGGGGCGCGCGGCGATTACGACTGGACGGGCTGGATTCCCTTTGAGCAGCTGCCGCAGGAGATCGCACCGGCGGCGGGCGTCTTGATCAACGCCAATAACAAAATGATCCGGGAGGACTACCCTTACCTAATTTCCGCCCACTGGAACGGGGCATATCGGGCGGGGCGAATCGAGAAATTGTTAAAAGTCACCGCGACCGCGAGCCCTTCTTCCACGCAAACAGCGCAATTGGACGTCGTCTCCGTGATGGCCCAGGAGTTATTGCCCCTGATGCTCGCGCGCATAACGCCACAAACCGACCGGCACCGTGCAATCATCGGGATGCTTTCGGCTTGGGACGGCGCCATGGGCCGCGAGCGCCCCGAGCCGCTGATCTTTGCCCTGTGGATGGAGAAACTTAAGGCCCGCATCCTTGAAGACGATCTCGGCGACCTCTTTCGTCAGTTTGGCGGCTTGCAGCCTGAAGTGCTGCGGAATGTTCTGACGGCCGAGACGGGCTGGTGCGATGATCTCAGGACGCCGGAAGCCGAAAATTGCGCGCAGCAGGTCGCGGGCGCCTTCGGCGAGGTCATGGTCTGGCTCGATGGCCAAAGGCTTGGCGACGCCACTGATGTCCACTGGGGTGATTTTCACAAAGCCAGCTTTGGCCACCTCCTCTTCAGGAATTTTCCCGGCATTAGCGATCTCGGCGCTCGCTCGCTAAGTAGCGGCGGCGACGGTTACACGGTCAATGTTGGCTCATTCTCCCCCTCCACCGCCCAGTTTCCCTTTCGCCACCGCCATGGTGCTAGCCTGCGTGCGGTCTACGACCTCGGCGAGCTGGCCCGTTCACAATTCGCGCTGGCTGGCGGCCAGTCCGGGCACATGGCTTCGCCGCATTACGCCAATCAGCTGGAATCCTGGCGGGACGGCGCCTATTTTGAGGCCTCGGATGCGTCCAAAGCGGCCCACCACCTGGCCCTAAGACCCGCTAATCGCTGATTCGCGCGGCATTTTGGCCCCTGCTTGTGGGCTGTTAAGCTAAGGTTTACATTATTCGTCAATGATTTGGGGTTGCCCGGGTAATCGGGCCAGCTAACCCTTCTACTGAGACAGGCGGCATAAAAGCTCATGGCAGAGCGACCAGATTTCGGCGGCGTGGCGGGAGGCGAAGGCAAAGCCCCGATATCATCATTAAGCGCGTCAAGAAGGCCGCACACGGCCACCATGGCGGTGCGTGGAGGTTGCCTATGCCGATTTCGTGACGGCGATGATGGCGTTCTTCCTGCTCCTCTGGCTGTTGAATGCCGTGACCGAACAACAGCTCAACGGCGTCGCCGACTATTTTACACCGATCGCGGCTTCGACGCGTGAGAGCGGCGCCGGCGGTATGCTTGGCGGCCAGACAGTCGGCGAAGGTGCTTCGCAGTCGCGCACCGGCGCGACCGCCGCGGTGGTGCTGCCGCCGCCTTCGATCGGCTCAGGCGGATCGGAGATGACCGATCCCAATCAAAGCTCACAGAATAGCGAGGATGCCTCGGTTCGCGCGGCCCAAGAGGCCAAAGACCAAATGCAGTTTGTACAGGTTTCGCAGGACCTGAAAGAGCAGATCAGCGGCGTGCCCGACCTGGCACCCATGGCGAGCAGCCTGTTGGTTGAAAACACGCCGGAGGGTGTGCACATCCAGATCATGGATCAAGATAAGGTCGATATGTTCGCTCCGGGCAGCGCGAATCTTTATCCTCGCAGCAAGGAACTGCTGGCGCAGGTGGCGAAAGTAGTCCGCAAAATGCCCAACAAAATCAGCATCTCCGGCCACGCCGGCCCGTCCAATGCCATCGACCCTTCGGGATACACGAACTGGGAGCTTTCCTCCGACCGCGCCCTAGCGACGCGCCGGGCCCTTCTCGAAGGCGGGATGGATGATAAGCAGATCAATAAGGTAACTGGTGTCTCGGACTGTGATCCGATTGAGAAGGGGCAAATTCGTTCGCCGCGAAACCGGCGCGTATCCATCGTCTTGCTTCGGGCTGAAAACGTAAAGACCGAGGAGTTTGACCGTTTGCCGCGTTTCCTCGAAAAACTTCCGGAACCAAGCCGACCACTTCGGCCACCGGGGAAAGCCTCGCGCCAGCCGCCAAACGCTGATTTTTGCCGCGATCAATGGCCCGAGTTGGGCTTGCCAGAACGCCCCTCGCCCGCCATGCTATGCTCATAAATCATGGACCAGACACCGCTCAAACGCCTGCAGTTCTTCTTCACCACGGCGCCGCTACCGTGCCCGTATTTGCCTGGCCAACTTGAGCGGAAACTGGTGACCGAGCTTTCAGGGACGGGTGCCGAGACCCTGCACGAGGGCCTTGCGCGTTCTGGTTTTCGCCGCAGCCATTCCATTGCTTATGCTCCGGCTTGTCCCGGCTGCAAGGCCTGCGTGCCTGTGCGCGTGGTGGCGAAGGACTTCATGCGCCGCCGAACGCTCGCTAAACAGTGGAAGCAGAATCAGGATTTGCTTGCGATCAAAGTTCCGGCCCGCGCCACTCCCGAACAATACGAACTGTTCGTACGCTACCAGCATTCACGCCATGCCGGCAGCGACATGGCGCTCATGGGTTTCTACGAATTCAGCGCCATGGTTGAAGACAGCCCAATCGATACTTTCTTGGTGGAATATCGTGACCGTGCCGGCGTGCTGACCGCAGTCTGCCTGACGGACCGCACGTCCGACGGTCTGTCGGCGGTTTATAGCTTTTTTGAAGTCAGTGGTGTTCGCGACGGCCTCGGCAACTATGTGGTTCTGTGGCTGATCGAGCAGGCGCGCCGGCTGAACCTGCCCTACGTTTACCTCGGGTATTGGATCACGGACAGCGCCAAGATGGCCTACAAGGCGCGCTTTCAGCCCCTGGAGGCTTTGGGAACCGGGGGTTGGGCACCGTTCGTTTCTTCGGTGGCCGAGCCGAGCCCGGCCGGGTAAGCGCTCCTCGGGCGGCGATCACCACCTCTTTCGCTCATGATCAGTTGAAGGGCTTTTCGTCGCGCGAGAATCCTTTGGGCGGCAGGCGTCCTGCCTGGGCGCGCATTCCGATCCAGTCCTTGAGGTCGGACTCGCTGCGTTCGCGGTCCCCGGATTTCCAACTCAGGCCTTCCTTCAGATTGAAGACTTTGGCATCGGCGGTGCCGCCGTCCTTGTAGCGTTGCAATATGACGCCGCGACCGCGCGCCATTTCCGGGACTTCCTTCAAGGGAAAGATCAGAAGCTTGCGGTTGTCACCGATGATTGCCACCGAGTCCGGTGGCTTTCCGCTGAGCAAATCGGCGCCGGTGCCGGAGCTGCCGGGAATCGGTGTGCAGACCCGCGCTTTCTCACCTTCGGTCAGGTTCAAGGACTGCTTACCGTTCTTGGTCTGCGCGAAAACCTGCTCGGCCGAAACAACGAAACCGCGCCCGACGCTGGACACAACCAGGAACTTCTGCTCACGCGCATAAACCCACATGCCGATAATGTCGGCGTCATTGGGTAGGTCGATCGAAAGGCGGAGCGGTTCACCGAAGCCGCGGCCTTGGGGCAGGCGTTCCGCGGCCACGGTATAGAATCGCCCGTCGGTACCAAAAAGCAAAATCTTGTCGGTCGACTGCGCCTTCGCGGCGGCGAGAAACGTATCGCCTTCCTTGAGCTTCATGTCGCCACCGCCGGTGACGACGTCGTCCCGGTGGCCCTTTATCGCTCTCATCCAACCCTTGGCCGAGAGCACGACCGTAATCGGCTCTTTTTCCACAAGCGCTTCAATCGGCACGACAATGACCGCGGGCGCATCGCTCAAGGCGGTACGGCGTTTGCCCAGCGGCGTTTTCTGACCGAATTTTTCTTTCGCCCGCTTGATCTGTTCGGCGACGACCTTCCAGCGCCTTGCCTCGTCCTTCAAGAGCGCGTTCAAATCCTTTTTTTCGTCGGAGAGTCCCTTATGCTCGGTCTTGATCTCGAACTCTTCAAGCTTACGCAGGGACCGCAGCCGCATATTGAGTATGCCTTCAGCCTGCACATCCGTCAGATCGAATCGTTTCATCAACTTCGGTTTCGGGTCATCCTCGGTGCGAATAATCTTGATGACGGCATCAAGGTTGAGATAGGCGATCAGATAGCCTTCGAGCATTTCCAGCCGATGGACAATATCCGCGAGGCGATGCTTGGAACGCCGCACGAGCACAACCTGGCGATGATCCAGGTAGGCTTGAAGGACGGCGCGAAGATCCATGACTTTTGGGATGCCGTCGGCGTCGAGCACGTTCATATTCAGCCCGAAGCGCGTTTCCAGGTCGGTTTGCCGGAATAGCTGCTCCATAAGCTGTGTGGCGTCGACGGTGCGCGATTTAGGTTCCAGGACGATCCGAACATCCTCGGTGGACTCGTCGCGGATGTCGGCCAGGAACGGCAACTTCTTCTCATCCATTAGCGCGGCAACGCGCTCGATAAGCTTGGATTTCTGGACTTGGTAGGGAATCTCGGTGATGGCAATCTGGTATTGGCCGTGGCCGAGTTTTTCCTCGCTCCATTTCGCGCGCAGGCGCAGCGATCCGCGCCCAGTCCGGTAAGCCTCAATGATCGTCTCGCGGTTTTCCACCAGCACGCCGCCCGTTGGAAAGTCGGGGCCCGGAATGAGATCCACAAGCGTGGCGATTTGCGCTTTCGGCGTCTTGATAAGGTGTAGCAACGCATCGCACAGTTCGCCGGCGTTGTGTGGCGGGATATTGGTGGCCATGCCGACAGCGATCCCCGAAGATCCGTTGGCGAGCAGATTCGGTACCGCCGAGGGCATGACGACCGGCTCGCTCTCCTCGCCGTCGTAGGTCGGGCGCAGATCGACGGCGTCGTCGTCCAGGCCATCCATGAGCGCCTGGGCGAAGGGTGTCAGTTTTGCCTCGGTGTATCGCATGGCTGCGGCGTTATCACCGTCGATGTTGCCGAAGTTGCCCTGGCCTTCCACGAGCGGGTAGCGCACTGCGAATTCCTGCGCGAGGCGAACCAGTGCGTCGTATACGCTGATGTCCCCATGGGGATGGTATTTGCCGATGACGTCGCCGACCACACGTGCGCATTTCTTGAATCCGCCGGCCGGATCCAGTTTCAATTGGCGCATGGCATAGAGAAGGCGGCGGTGGACGGGCTTTAAGCCATCGCGGACATCCGGCAGCGACCGGGAAACGATCGTCGAGAGGGCATAGGCGAGATAACGCTCGCTCAACGCTTCGGCGAGCGGCGTCTCACGGATGTTTTCCGGGCGCTTGGGCGCGGCGGATGATTTGGCCATAGAAATCCTGCTCGTTAGGGACGCGAAGCATAGCCGTCCCCGCCGGAAAAGCCACAAGCGATAGTAGGTGAGACTTAGTTGTTGTCAACTGATCGGCCCGGACGCTTGTAGTGCTTCCGCCTGCTTAACTAAATCGCGCCGCGAAGCGTGTGCGCGAGGCCGGAATCTGCTGACGGTGCGGCCCAAAAACGTGGGTCTCAAAAAAATGCCCGGCCAAAGCCAGGCCCCGGGCGATTTCGGCCCGCTCAATATCGGAGGTGGCGGCCTTGGCGTTCTCGTCCCGCAGAAACGCCGGCAGGGCTAGGAGGCGGGGAATGTAAGGCGCGGCCGCAGCCCGGGATACGGCCCTGCCCGATCGCGGTGAAACAAAAGCAAGATCGTCGGCCGCACCGGTGGCGGCGCAAGTCGAGAGATCCAGGCCGTAGCCCATATCGCGGAGCAGCGCCAATTCCCACATGACGTAGTGGGCTTCCCATCCCGGAACGCCCAGGTGTTCGAGGAGATGGAGCGATTGGCGAAATACTTCGGCGTGGGGTTCGCGCTCCGGCAGCGTTGCCTCAGCCATGGCGCAAAGCGCCATTAATCCGGCCAAGACCTCGGCCGAGGACATGGCCTCGGCGGCGAAGGGGCGTAGGCCCTCCACCGTCAGGGTTCCTAAGTGCTCGTCGAGGCGGGCACGCCACCAGGCCCGCACCAAATTGCCGGACTGGAGTACGCCGCGACCCCGCTTGCCGCTGCCGCCCTTGACGATACCGGCGTGGCGGCCCTGGGCCTCGGTCAATAGCGTGACGATGGCGTCATGCTCGCCGAAGGGCCGAACGGCCAATATGATACCCTGATCTTCCCAACTTACGGCCATGAGGCGCAATTCTTATTGGTGGCGGCCGAGGCTAGAGTAGCCGGCAGGCAGCGATGCGAACTTTGGACCATGAGGGCACTCGCAGCTTAATCGATCTACAGCGCTTCCCACTTGGATTGAAGCGCAGGGGGCGCCCTACTCAAAGCGCATAAAAACCACCGCGATTCCCGTGATTGCGCCGGCGACGCCGACAAACATCATGACGTAGTCAGGCCAAGTCGTCGGACGTTTCTGGCCGCGCCGGATCGCGAGGAGCCCCAACGCGATCACGCCAAGCAAGAAAGCGGTGACCCCGAAAAACGCTCACAGCCCGCCTACCCGCACGACTTCCAGGGAATCCTGACCGAACTGCCGCCGTATAAAAACGGAATCACGCATTGAAGTCGAGCCCCCATGACGCATAGAGGCCGCGGTCCTCGTTCCAGCGCTCGTTAACCTTCACATGCAGGAACAGATGCACGCGTCGCCCGAACAGCGATTCCAATTCCAAGCGGGAGGCGGCCCCGATGGATTTGATGCGCTTCCCACCATCGCCGAGAACAATCGGCCGATGGCTTTCGCGGCTAACGTAAATGACCTGATCGATGCGGGCACTCCCGTCCTTCTTCTCTTCCCAACGCTCGGTTTCAACCGCGCAGGAATACGGCAGTTCTTGACGAAGATTGAGGAATAATTTCTCCCGCGTAATTTCCGACGCCAGCAGGCGCGCCGGCATATCCGAGACTTCGTCCTCGGGGAACAACCAATGGCCCGGCGCCATCAGCTCTGCAAGGCGTTCGCGCAAATGATCGAGGCCGTCCCCGGTCAAAGCCGAGATCATGAAGATTTCCGTGAAGACGCCGGTTGCATCCAAGCGCGCAGTAAGATCAAGAAGTTTCGGCTTGTCGGTGACATCGATCTTGTTAAGTGCCAACAGGGCTTTGCGCCCAGAGGCGCCGATGTCGGCGACAATGCGGTCCGTGTCGCCGTCAGAATCGGCGTGTTTGCCGGCTTTGGCCGCATCGACAATGAGCAGAATGGCGTCGGCATCGGCCGCACCCGACCAGGCCGCAGCGACCATGGCGCGTTCCAAACGCTTCTTCGGTTGAAAGATTCCGGGTGTGTCGACAAAAATCACTTGCGCCGGGCCAAACATGGCGATGCCGCGAACAACCGTCCGTGTCGTTTGCACGCGGGGCGAGACGATGCTTACCTTGGTGCCGACCAGCGCATTGACTAGCGTGGACTTTCCGGCGTTAGGCGCACCAATAACCGCGACAAAGCCGCAGCGCGTGGATTGCATTTCGCCTTCATCGATCACTCGGCGTGCTCCAAAAGACTCTTCAATAAGACCGCCGCGGCGGCCTGCGTGGCCAGACGCTTGGTGCGCCCCCGGCCAACCGTCTCAGGAAACCCCTGCACCATTACCGCCATCGTGAACGACGGCGCGTGTGCCGGACCCGACGCCTCAACCACCCGGTAAACCGGAAGAGGCAACCCGCGCCCCTGTGCCCATTCCTGCAGTGCCGTCTTCGAGTCCCTCGGCGGAACGATCGCGGCCTTGATTAATGCGCGCCATCGCCCGATGATAAAACTTTCGGCTGCCGGCAGCCCGCCATCGAGATAGAGCGCGCCGATAATAGCTTCGCAGGCGTCTGCCAGCACCGCCGTCTCGGTCGCGGTCGCGGTCTGCCCGCGCGCAAGCTTTACATGATCCTCCAGGCCCAGGTCCGCTGCGACCTGGGCCAGCGTCGGTGCGCTGACCAGGGCCGCGAGACGCGGGGCAAGATCGCCCTCGTTCTCGTCGGGGAACGTACGCAGAAGCGCATCGGCGACGACCAGGCCCAGCACCCGGTCGCCGAGAAACTCGAGGCGTTCGTTCCCGGCCGTGGCAGAAACCGGGGCACGATCTTTTTTGAGAGCGCCCAGGGATCCGCGATGCGTCAGCGCCTCGGCCAGAAGACTGGGATTTTCAAACCGGTAATCCAGGATCTGCTCAAGAGATTGCCCTAAAGGGCGTCTTGGAGTTTTCTGGCGCTCAGTCATGAAAGGCGCGCCTCACCATCAATTGATTCCGTCAAACAGGCGGTTGAAACGGATCGCGAAGGGCCATTTCCACACTTCCCAGATCGATGCGCTGCCATCGGTCGAAAAGAACAGGAATTCGGCGCGGCCTACGAGATTCTCGGCCGGAACAAAGCCGACGTCAGCGCGGCTATCGACTGAGTTATCGCGGTTGTCGCCCATCATAAAGAAATGTCCCTCAGGGACAACGAACTTGCGCGTATTGTCGAGCCTGCGACTGTCGCCTTCTTCAAGAATGAAATGAACCAGCCCACCGGGCAAGGTCTCCTTGTAGCGGACAGGCCGGCGGACGTTGCCGTCGGTGTCGCGGTAGACGAATTCGTCGACCTTTTCGCGCTCGATCAGCTGGCCGTTGATAAAAAGGCGGCCATCCTGCATACGCAGCGTGTCGCCGGGCAGTCCGACCAGCCGCTTGATGTAGTCTGTTGAATTGTCCGACGGCAGCTTAAATACGATGACATCGCCGCGCTCGGGCTGCGACATCATGACGCGCCCTGAAAACGGAATAACGCTGAAAGGAACCGAATGTTGGCTATAGCCGTAGGAGTATTTCGACACGAACAGGTAGTCGCCCACGAGCAGCGTCGGAATCATCGAACCGGATGGGATGTTGAATGGCTCGAACAAGAACGTACGGATCACGAGCGCAACAATCAACGTATAGACCACGGTCCATACGGTTTCGCCGAATCCTTCTTGTTTTTTTGTCGGGGTGGAAATGACTGCGGAACCGGGTTCTGACATTGTCGTCAAGGCAATAGTGGACGCGTGTCCGGCGATCACTGTCGGGGGACGCGCAAGGCCGGGATGAAGCCAGCGCGGCCCGTCAAAGTCAAGGGAATCAGCCACCAATTTCCGGCATTCGGCTTGCTATCTCGGCCCGTGCCACCGATTTTCGTCGGAGCAACGAGAGTCCCGGAGCGGAAAAAGGATCAATGATCGAGGGGAACGGCGGAGATGATTACCAGGGCCTCAGCCATCGGATATTCGTCGCTGAGCGTGAGGTCCACTTGCGCCCGCATGCCGGCCGGCGTGAGCGCCTTTAGCCGTTCCGCCGCACCGCCGGTCATGACGACGGTCGGCTTGCCGTTGGGTAGGTTTAGGACGCCAAGATCACGCCAATAAACGCCGTTGCGAAAGCCGGTACCGAGCGCCTTCGCGGCCGCCTCTTTGGCGGCGTAACGCTTCGCCAATGTCGCCGCATAGGCGTTCCCGGAACCGAGGCGACGCTCGGCCTTGCGCTGCTCGGCCTCGGTATAGATTCGGTGGATGAAACGGTCGCCGAACCGGGCCAGTGTTTTTTCAATGCGGCGGATATCGATAAGGTCGTTGCCGATGCCAAGGATCATGCGCCTACCCTCGCCGCCACGCGCGCCGCATCCATGGCGGCGCGCATGCGAAAAATCGCCGTGACAAACCCGGAAAAAATCGCCTCGCCTACCAGAAAATGCCCGATATTGAGCTCGGCGAGGGTTGGAATGGCCGCGACAGGACCGACGGTTTCATATCCCAAGCCATGGCCCGCATGGCACTCAAGCCCGATCTTGGCGGCGTGAGCGGCCGCGAACTGTAATCGCGCGAGGTGCCGTTCCCGCTCAGGACCGGGAATAGCTTCGCAATAGGCGCCAGTGTGCAGTTCGACCACCGGCGCGCCCAGGCTCTTCGCGGCATCGAGCTGGCGCGTCTCCGCTTCGATGAACACTGAGACGCGGATGCCGGCCACGGTGAGGCCTCGTACGTAAGGGACCAAACTATTGTGCTCGCCGGCGACATCGAGGCCGCCCTCCGTCGTGCGCTCCTGGCGTTTCTCCGGAACCAGACAAACCGCGTGAGGTTTATGGCGCAAGGCAATTTCCAGCATTTCCGCCGTCGCCGCCATTTCCAGATTCAGCGGCACTTTCAGCTCAGCGACGAGCCGCTCGATATCGGCGTCCGATATATGACGGCGGTCTTCGCGCAAATGGGCCGTGATACCGTCGGCGCCGGCTTCGGCAGCGAGTAACGCTGCGCGCACCGGATCCGGATGGCGGTCGCCGCGCGCATTGCGCACGGTCGCGACGTGATCGACGTTCACACCGAGACGCAAATAGTTTGGCTGCCGCATGATGTTCACGCTTCGGTTCCCGGTACCCGCGATTGCCCTACGGCGCGCCTTCCAACACGGCGCATAACCCGCTCAAGATGGACGGCCCTGAGGACCGGAAGCAGGCCGAAATACGCGGCGAACCCCGCGACAATTGCCATAGGAATGCTACCCACAATCATCGGCCAAAATATAGGCCAGACATTCGCACGAAACACCTCAATATCGGCGTTCAAGATAGCTTCGATGAGTCCTTTAAACATCTGAACAAAGTTCGGCGGATGTTCACCGAGATCAATCCCTACCATCGATGCGCCTAAGTAGTAGGCGCCGAACCAAAGCGGCGGCCCAGTCCAAGGATTGGCGATTTGCGCGCCAAGCACGGCGGCGAAAACATTTCCCCGGATGGCCCAGGCCAGAAATCCAGCCGTGACGATATGCGTGCCGTAGAACGGCGTCATCGCCGCCGCCGCTCCGCATGCGAAGCCGGCGGCAATGCTGGACGCCGTGCCGGGGATACGCCGTAAGCGATGCCAGTAGTAGGTCACCGTACGCCGCCAACCCATGCGGGGCCAAATCCATTGGCCTAGTCTCTCTTGGATCGGCAGTCGTTTTCGGCGTTGGAACATGACTTCGATCTATTCCGCAAATCAATCCGGCGTGCCGGGGTCAAGCATTCTTGGTGGCGCGGACAACCAGTGGGAGCTAGCGGCGCGCCCGCTCCACCGAGTGTATGGCTGGGGTAGCACGCAGAGCGGCGACGATGTTGGTCAGGTGCTTGGCGCCGCGCACCTCGACATCAAGACACATTTCAAAAAAGTCCTTAGAGCGCTTCGAAATTTTTAGATTTGAAATATTCCCAAAATTGCGCGCGATTACCGTAGACAGGGCGCCGAGGCTACCCGGCTCATTCACAACGACCAGATTGACACGGCCAATGTGAATGTCCTCGTCCTTGTTGGCGTCCCAGTCTAGGTCGAGCCAGCGATCTGGCAGGTCGGTGTAGTCTTCGAGGCGTTCGCAGTCCACGGTGTGGACATCGACTCCGCGGCCATCCGCTGTTATGCCGACGATGCGGTCACCGGGCAACGGGTGGCAGCAGTCGGCCAAGTGAACGGCCATGCCGGGCGTTAGACCTCGGATTGCGATAGCGCCGCTCGCCTCGTGATCTTGCTTGGAGCGGGCTTGCGGGAGACTGGCGATCTTGTCGTCGCTGTCCATACGGGCGCCTGGATAGACCGACACAAGCACTTCGCGCCCGACCAGCCGTCCCTCGCCCACCTTGGCATAGAGATCGTCAATTGAGTCGACGGCGAATTTTTCAAGCACGCTGTTGAGGCCCTTGTCGCTGAGGGCGAGGCCCTCCTTGGCAAATCTCTTCTCGAGAATCTCACGGCCGAGTTTGACGTACTCCGTCCGCGCTTCAGCGCGCACTCGCCTGCGCACGTGGGCTCGTGCCTTACCGGTGAAAATATAGCCTTCCCACTCAGGCGAAGGCCTTTGCGCCGATGAAGTCACGACCTCCACCTGGTCACCGTTCTGCAGACGCGTGCGCAGAGGCACGATGCGGCCATTGACCTTCGCACCGACGCAGGTATTGCCCACTTCGGTGTGGACGGCATAGGCAAAGTCGACCGGGCTAGACCCACGCGGCAAGGCGATCAGATCGCCCTTGGGCGTAAAACAGAACACCTGGTCGTGAAACATTTCGAGTTTGGTGTGATCTAAGAATTCCTGCGGCGACTGTGCGTGTTCAAGAATATCGAGCATTTCGCGGAGCCATGAATATTGGCGGCCCTCGGTAGATTTGACAATCGCGGCATCACCGAACAAATCTGCGCCCTTGTAGCGCCAATGCGCCGCAACGCCCAGTTCCGCCACCTCGTGCATTTGGTGAGTGCGAATTTGAATCTCAATGCGATGCCGCTCTGGCCCGATGATCGAAGTGTGCAGAGACCGATAGCCATTGCGCTTGGGCGTTGAGATATAATCCCTGAATCGACCGGGGACGCTTGGGTAGGAGGTATGGACGACGCCAAGAACCCGGTAACAGTCTTCAGGTTTCTCCACCATCACGCGGAAGGCCATGATGTCGGAGAGTTGCTCGAAGCTCACGTCCTTGATCTGCATCTTGCGCCAGATGGAGTAGGCGGTTTTTTCTCGACCCGAGATATAACCCTCGATCCCAGCCTTACGGAGAACCTGGTCGAGTTCGTCCATGATCTTGACGACGAGATCGCCGCCGTGCAATTCCAGAAACCGCAACCGCGCAAGAATCGATGTCCGCGCCTCGGGGTGCAGCTCGGCAAACGCAAGGTCCTCAAGTTCGGTCTTGATCTCCTGCATGCCGATACGTTCGGCGAGCGGCGCGTAGATCTCCATGGTCTCAAGGGCAATGAACCGGCGCTTGGCCGGGTCAGTGATGAAATTCAGCGTCCGCATATTATGCAGCCGATCGGCTAGCTTGACGAGCAACACTCGAATATCCTCGGACATGGCGAGCACAAGCTTGCGGAAATTCTCCGCCTGCTTCGTCTCCATGTTCTGGATCTGGATTCGCGCCAGCTTGGTTACGCCATCTACCAGCCGCGCGACCTCATCACCAAAAAGTTCGCGGACGTCATCCAAGGTGGCCAGCGTATCTTCGACAATGTCATGGAGCAGCGCCGTGACGATTGAAGCTGTGTCGAGCTTGTAGTTGGTGAGAATGCCCGCGACTTCGATGGGGTGCGAGAAGTAGGGGTCGCCCGAGGCGCGTATCTGCGCACCATGCATTTTCATGGCGTAGACGTAAGCGCGATTGATGGCGTCCTCGTCGGCGTCGGGGTCGTAGGATTTGACGCGCTCGACCAATTCAAATTGACGCATCATGCGGCACCCCCGCCAGCTTTGGGGCGCCGGGCGCGATAGTTTACGACAGGAGTGGTGGGCGAGTGAGATTGACGGCGCGACGGCTGGTGCGGATCGGCGTAGCGCGCGAGGTGCTGGATAGATGCGGGCGCGCCTCCGGATATCACCCCTTAGGTACTTCCTCTTCGACGTCCTCGTAGGACACTTTGGGATGAGAGCCGGCAGCCTTCGGCGCCACTTCGACTTCGTCGTCGTCACTGTCCTCAATGCTCATGCCGGCGGCCGCGGCCACTTGCTCACTCATTTGGCTGGCGATACCGGCGAATTCCGGATTGGACGCCATAGCGTCAAAGCCGTCTTCTTCCGGCTCGTCTACTTCGACATGGCGTTGGAGGCCCTGAATAATTGAGTTGTACAAGTCGTCCGGACTAACCTTGTCGTCGGCGATTTCGCGCAAGGCGACCACCGGATTCTTGTCATTGTCGCGTTCGAGGCGAGGCTCGGCGCCGGCCGAGATTTCGCGCGACCGTTGCGCGGCAACCATGACCAGTTGGAACCGATTGGTGACTTTTTCGACGCAATCTTCGACCGTTACGCGGGCCATCGGATATTCCTTACGTTGCTTTAGGTTAGACTGCGCGAAATTGGCGATAGGGTCAACGACCCCACCCCGTTCCTACGGCTGATATAGGAAGTGGCGCGACGCTCTGGAAGTGGCGCCTATTTACGCGCAAATGTTCGCTGGCTCAAGGCCTAACGCGTCATTAGGCCTAAAGCTCGATTGGCGGCCGAGGTCGAGCGATTTGGGCGTTGCGAACGATAGCGCCCAAATCCGCTCCGGGGGGCAACCTTTCGATCAACTCGGCGGGTGTCAGACCGAAGACCGGGTGGCGCCAGGCCGGGACAAGGTCGCGAAGCGGGAGCAGTACGAAGGCCCTTTGGTGGAGCCGGGGGTGGGGCAAAAGTGGTGGTTCTTCCCGAACGAGATCGCCATAGGCCAGGAGGTCGAAGTCGAGTGTCCGGGCAGCGTTAGCGACCGCGCGCTGACGGCCAAATTCGTCTTCCACGCCATGCAATGCGGCCAACAATTCTGCCGGCCCCAGCGCGGTCGAGACCTGGGCCACGGCGTTTATGAACCAGGGCTGGTCCGAAGGCGGAACCGGCGTCGACTCGTACCAAGGCGAGCACGCTAAACAGGCGACCCCGACCACGCCCAGCCGGGCGAGAGCCGCCTTACCGGTGGTCATGGGATCGCCTACGGGGCTCGCTAAATTGCCGCCGATCCCGATCAAGATCATCCGAAGCCTTTCGATCCTGGGAGCGCTTGCCTTGGCATGGAAGCGGCTATACCGTGCCGTCTCGGGCCAATTTCGGGCCTTCCTGGAAGTTCATTTAATACCTTAGAAAATTATATTAACGCTTTGCCTCATTGAGTTTATTGGAGTCACGACAATGGTATTTTTGCCCGCAGGGCGGATCGCGCGGTTTATCGACGTCGCAAACCTCTCTGAAACCGCTAAGGCCCTCGGCTTCGACAACGGTTACCGCCGTTTACTGACCATGTTCGCGACCAAGGGCCGGCTTGTTCAGAGCCTACTACTACACTGCTCGAGGAGCCGGAATACTCGACGTTGGGCGCCCTCATGGACTGGCTGGACTATAACGGCTTCACGGTGCTGACCAAGCCCGCCAATGAATTCGTCGATTCTGCCGGCCGGCGCCGCATGAAAAGCAATATGGACATCGAACTAGCGATCGACACACTGGGCCTGGCCCGGCTCCAGGGTTTCTATCCCGTAATTTTCGACTAGCCGCTACTACTCTTCATGACCTCCTCCTCCGCTCCCGGACTCGTTTTCAAGGGCCCGCCGAAAAATTGCCCCCACTGCCCGCGGCTCGCCGAATTTCGGACCGAGAACCGGCGTAATTTTCCCACATGGCACAATAACCCGGTGCCCGCCTTCGGCCCGATGGATGCCCGGCTCCTGGTGGTGGGACTCGCCCCGGGCTTGCGCGGAGCCAATTGCACCGGACGGCCCTTTACGGGCGATTACGCCGGGCAACTACTTTATCCCAGCCTTTTGAAGTACGGTTTGGCCCGAGGAAATTACGATGCCGTGGCCGATGACGGCCTCGACCTGGTCGATTGCCGCATCACCAACGCCGTGCGCTGCGTGCCGCCGGCCAATAAGCCAACGCCGCGGGAACAAAAGGCCTGCCGAGATTTCCTGGTGGCCGAAATCGCCGCCATGCCGCGCTTGCGGTCGATTCTCGTGCTCGGCCGCATCGCCCACGAAGCGACGATCGCGACCCTCGGGCTGCGGAAGGCCGCTTACCCCTTCGGCCACGGAACAACCCATCGCATCGACGGCAAGCCCTCAGTCACCGACAGCTATCATTGTTCGCGATATAATCTGAACACCAGGGTGCTTACGGAACCGATGTTCCACGCGGCCCTAGAGCGGGCGATAGCCGCAACTTGAGACCAGCGGTTCCGATTTACCTGTTGGCGAGAACGCCATCGACCGCGGCGGCGATGGAAGCAATTTGCGGCCTGGTCTTATAGCTCTCCTCGGCCAACTTGGCGCGGACGATCCCCGATTTATCAATGACGAAAATGACCGGCTTCGGCACGCCGTAGGCGAACGTGCCTTCCTTGTATTGTGGGTCGCGAATATTGAAGGCGTCGATCAAGACCGACCCCTTGTCGGAGAGCATGGTGTATTTGATATCGTGCTTGGCGGCAAATTTCGCCAGGACATCGGGGGCATCGTAACTAATCGACACCAGCGGGAAACCTTTCCCGGCCAGGGACCCGGCAATCAATTGCAAGTCTTTGAGCTGCGCTTGACAGTACGGGCACCAAGCCGCCGACCGCACGAAAGCGATCACGACACCCTTTTCCCCGACAATGTCGCTAAACGCCCGGACGACCGCTGCCTGATCGCTCACGACGAACTGTTCGGGAATTCTCGCGCCGACCTTCGGACCTATATCGAGACTCTCCGCCGCAACCGCCCCCGAAAACAGGATGGCGGCAAGTAGAAAGCCCCACTTCGAAACACCGCGCATGGCACGTCTCCCGATAGGCGTTGGATAGAAGTTCAGCCCAGCCCTACTTCGCCGCAATGGCCCGGTCAATTGCCGCTTTGATTTCAGGCGCGTCGGGTACAACTCGGGTCGGAAAAGACGCGACTAAATAACCCCTGGCATCGACCAGGTATTTGTGAAAATTCCACTGGGGCGCCTTGTCCTCCCCGAGCGTTTCCAAGGCCCATTTGTAAAACGGGTGCGCGTCCCCGCCCTTTACGGACACTTTTGATGCCAAGGGGAAGTCGACGTCGTATTTGGCTTCACAGAATTCCTTAATCTCGGCGTTGGTACCGGGCTCCTGGCCGCCAAAATTATTGGCCGGCACGCCCAGAACAACCAGGCCCCGGCCCTGATATTCCTTGAAAATCTGCTCGAGGCCTTCGTACTGCGGCGTGAAACCGCAGAATGAGGCGGTATTCACGACAAGTACGACCTTGCCTTTGAACTTCGACATCGGCAACGGCCCGCCTTCGATACCTTCAAATGCGAAGTCATGCGCGTTTTTGGCCATTGCCGGCGATCCCCAAAGCAGTCCCGCTGCCAGTGCAAAGCAGCTCGCGAATTTTAAGCCTCTGCCCTTAACCATAGCGCTCCTCCTTCCAAGGGTTGCCGCGCATGTGGTATCCGCGCGCTTCCCAATAGCCGGCTTGGTCCCGGTCCATGAATGTGATGTGGCGTATCCACTTGGCGCTCTTCCAGAAATAAAGATGAGGTACGACCAGACGGGCCGGGCCGCCATGCTCGCGATCAAGCGGCTTATTTTGCCAGGTATGAGCGAGGAATACATCGTCGCGGTCCACGTCGGCCAAAGGGACATTCGTCGCGTATCCGTCGTAACTCTTTACCATCAGGAACCTTGCCGACGGTAGCGGCTTTACCTGTTCCAAGAGCGCCCGCATGGCGATGCCGGCCCAACTATTGTCGTAGCGCGACCAGGTTGTCACGCAATGAATATCATTGGTATAGCTCGTCTGTGGCTGGGCCATGAGCGCCCGCCAGTCCCACTTCAGAGGACTGGCCACTGCACCGGCTACCGATAAGGCCCACTCCTCATGGGTCAAATTGGGCTGAATGCCCAGATCCAGGACGGGAAAGTCCTGGGTGACGCGCTGCCCCGGTGGCCGGCGATCGCGAATGGGATCGGCGGAGGTGCCGGTCAAAGCGCGACCGTCCTTCGCCCATTTCTCCTTCGTGCCTACGAGCTTGGCGTTCACATCCGCGTGAGGCCCCTCGCCTTCGATTTTTTCTTCGCCGATCACGGTGCCTAACCCTTTGCCCGCATCACCCGGGCCTGCTCACGTTGCCACTCGCGCTTCTTGATATCGTCACGCCGGTCAACGTGCGTTTTGCCTTTGGCGAGACCAAGTTGAACCTTGGCCTTGCCACGATCATTGAAATAGAGGCTTAGCGGCACCAGGGTCATGCCCTTGCGGCCGACCGCGGCCATGAGCCGGTCGATTTCCCGGCGATGAAGCAGGAGTTTCCGCTTGCGGCGTTCGTTGTGCTGAAAGTGACTGGCGCCCTCGTAGGCCGGAATATGGGCATTGATAAGGAAAAGCTCGCCGTTTTCGGGCTGAGCAAACGACTCAAGCAAGGTGCACCGGCCAAGGCGCAGGGATTTGACTTCGCTGCCGGTGAGCATAATGCCCGCCTCAACCGTCTCATCGATGGCGTATTCGTGGCGCGCTTTGCGATTTTGCGCCACAGTGCCGTGAGAAATGAGTGCCTTTGCCATCGGATGTGAACTGAGCGCCGGCGCTCAGTTCAGCAATCCCGCGGCCCGCATCGCCTCCTCGATCCGCGCCTTGCTCTTGATCTTGAGAGGCGACAGCGGCAGACGCGTCTCCGGGTCGCATTTTCCAAGCAAGCTCGCCGCGAACTTTGCCGGCCCCGGGTTGGTTTCCACAAACATCGCCTCGTGCAAGGGCGAGAGAATATCGCGAATGCGGAAGGCATCTTCATAAGATCCGAGGTGCCAGGAGTCCTGAACTTGGGCACACAGCCTGGGGGCGACATTGGCCGTGACCGAAATGCATCCCACGCCGCCCTGGGCCAGGAATGCCATCGCCGTTCCGTCCTCGCCCGAGAGTTGGCAGAATTTCTCGCCCACGAGCTGCCGCATTTTCTGCGGACGGGTCAGGTCGTTGGTCGCGTCCTTAACGCCAACAATATTGGCGTGGCTGGCGAGCTTGGCCATGGTCTCAACCGACATATCAATGACGCAGCGTCCGGGAATATTGTAAATGATAATCGGAATATCGACGGCATTGGCGATGGCGAGGTAGTGCAGCACCAATCCTTCCTGAGAAGGCTTGTTGTAGTATGGCGTCACCACCAGCGCCGCGTCGGCGCCCGCCGTCTTAGCGTGCCGCGTCAACTCGATGGCCTCCTCGGTGGAATTTGAGCCTGTGCCCGCGATCACCGGAATGCGGCCCTTCGCGACTTCGACGCACAGCTCAACGACCCGGTTGTGCTCGGCATGCGACAACGTCGGCGATTCGCCCGTCGTGCCGCAGGGCACAAGACCGTACGAACCCTCCTTGATCTGCCAGTCGGCAAAATCCTGAAAAGCCTTTTCGTCAACTATTCCCTTCTTGAAGGGGGTGATAAGGGCGGTGATCGAACCGCGAAACATTGAGCGCTCCTGCCTTCGTGCGCGCCGATGTGTAGAGGCGCGCGCCGGACATTACCACAGGGCAAGGGCTCGACAAGGCGTGCCGGGCCGACCCTGGCGGCCTTAGCCGAATCCGGCGAGCGCACGCTCGGGGAATATCCGTGATAGTCTAGGTCGGTATGAAGATGCGATGGACCGTTAGAAACCGCCAGGACGCGTTGACGAGCCATAAAGGGCCGGCGGCGTTCGCCGTCTTGCTTGGCTTTATTGCGGCCGTGCCGAGATTGCCAGTTCTGGCGGCGGACGGCGCCCCGAGCCCTGAGCCTCGAATCGGCTCGCTCATCCTACCCGAACGCAAGCCGCCGGTTCCCGCGGCCAAAAGCTCGTCAGTTCCACCGCCAGCGGCCGCCTTGCCGACGCTCAATGTGACCGCGCCGGCGCCGACGCTAACGATGCGTGAGAAAGAGATTTTCACCCAAGCCGTAAAGGCAGCCACGCGCCGCGAATGGTCACGCGCGCGCGCCACTGTCGCCACCGCCCGCCATCCGCTGTTGTCTAAGATCATCGAATGGGCCTTCCTGCGAGAACCCGGCCCCCATGCCGACTTCACCGCTAGGACCAGGTTTCTTACCGCCAATCCCCTGTGGCCAAACGCGAGTGACATCCGCCGCCGGGCGGAGGACAGCATCGATCGATCAGTGCCGACATCAGACCTATCCGCATGGTTTGAACCCCACCCGCCCCTATCGACGGCCGGAAAGGTCGCCTACGCCCGCGTACTCGAAACCCAGAGTAAGTCTGCCGACTCCCAGGCGATGGCACGCGACGCTTGGATCACCGGCACCTTCAGTCGGGACGAAGAGCGAGATTTCTTACAGAAATTCGGTTCGATTTTGACGGCTGAAGACCATTGGGCACGTATTGACCGGATTCTCTACGACGAGCAAACCACGGCCGCGACCCGCCTGATGCGGTATATCGACCCGGGCCGGGTCCAGCTCGCACGGGCGCGAATCGCACTGATCACCGGCGCGCGCAATACCGAGGCAGCCCTCGCCGCAGTGCCGCCCGCGCTTCAAAACGACGCGGGCCTGCTCTATGACCGTATCCGCTGGCGCCGGCAACACGACAACGAAGCGGGTGCCCGCCAACTTGTGCCGCCCTTCGCAGCCGGAGGCCCGCGTCCCGACTTGTGGTGGCGCGAACGCCAAGCGCTTGCCCGCGACGCCCTCGGCAAAGGTGAAATCAGCGAAGCCTATGATTTGGCCAAGCACCACGGGACCATCGATGCGCTTAGCGTTTCCGAGGCTGAATGGCTGGCGGGTTGGATCGCCCTCCGCTTTCTGAAAGACGGCGACGCGGCGCTCGCGCATTTTCAAAGGGTCTATGATGCTGTTCAGACGCCGCCGAGCGCCGCCCGGGGCGCCTATTGGATCGGGCGCACGACCGAGTTTCTCGGCCGACCCGACCTCGCCGCCGAATGGTATCAACGCGCGGCAACCCATGTGACGACCTATTACGGCCAGCTTGCCTTGGCGCGGCTTCGCGGCGACGGCGTGCCGCAGCTCCCGCAGGACCCGGCCCCGACGGCTGAGGAACGCGCGGCGTTCAATTCATCCGAGTTGACCCAAGCCTTGCGCGTACTGATGGAGGTCGACGCCAAGACCTACCAGCGCGCCTTCGCTCAAGCGCTGGCCGAGAACGCCGCCTCAGCCTCGGATCGGCATATGACCGCGGAACTGCTGAGCCGCCGGGCGCGCGTCGACCTCGGTGTCGTCGTGGCCCGCCAAGCGGCGCGCGACAAGATCATGCTCGTACAATACGGCTACCCCACGCCGGCTTATGCCTTTCCCGGTGCGCCGGAGAAGGCCCTGATCCTTGCGATCGCGCGTCAGGAGAGCAATTTCGACGTCGACGCACGCAGCAGCGTCGGCGCTCGCGGCCTCATGCAGCTCATGCCGCCGACGGCGCGCGCGGTCGCGAAGGCGAGCAAGCAGGCCTATGCCGAAAAGAGACTTACCACCGACCCGGCCTACAATATCCAGCTTGGCTCGGGCTACCTGAGGACGCTGCTGTCAATTTTCGACGGGTCCTATGTCCTCGCAGCCGCCGCCTACAACGCCGGCCCGAACCGCTCGCGCCAGTGGATCCGCCAGTTCGGAGATCCGCGCGATCCGAAGACCGATGCTATAGATTGGGTCGAGCAAATTCCATTCTCGGAAACCCGCAACTACGTTCAGCGCGTTATGGAAAACCTCATGGTTTATCGCGCTGTTCTTGGAGGCGTGAGCGAAGTGGCAAGGACGTTAGAGCGCGAACTCGTGCGGCACGAAGAACAGCGCCAACCAAATTGACCATTGCCCAAAAGGCGGGTGCCAAAATGACGAAAGGGCCGGTTTGATCCGGCCCCTTTTCTCACGCAACGCCTGCGCAAATCCGAAATTGCGTTAGGTCGCGGCGATGGCTGGCTTGGGCATGCCGCCGATGCGCGACGCGCCGATCATTGGACGATCCATGGGGCGGGGCACTTCCACCGGTGCCAAGCCGGATTCGGTAATGCGCTTGCAGTGGCCTTCCATATAAGCGCCAGGCTCGATCGCAAGGCTTTCGTGTTCAACCTCGCCCGACATGCGGGCCGTCGAGGCCAGGAAAACGCTCTTCGAGCGGATCAAGCCTTTGATCGCGCCGTGCATACGAACGGTTTGCGCCACAACTTCGCCGACAACCGAGCCTTTGACTCCGACGATCAGCGCTTTGCAGCGGATATCGCCATTGACCACGCCGTCGACTTGAATTTCACCGCCGGAGTTGAGATTGCCCTCGATCGACAGATCGGCGCTGATGATCGATGGCACCGCCTTGACGGCGATGTCAGCCCGCGCATCCTGCGCTTGGCCGTTGCCGTTGATGGCTTTACTGCCCTTTGAAAACATCGCTGCCGGCTTTCAAAAACTTCAAGGGATTCACTTGCTGACCATTATTCAGAACTTCGTAGTGGACGTGAGGGCCCGAGCACCGACCGCTACATCCAAGCTGTCCAAGAACTGTGCCGCGCTCGACCTTGTCCCCGTCCTTGACGTTGAGGCGCGCCATATGGCCGTAACGCGTGACCAGGCCCATGCCATGGTCGATTTCGACCATACGACCATAGCTGCCATCCCAACCGGCGTGAACCACTTTTCCCTCGCCCGAGCTGAGCACCGACGACTTGTAGGCAGCGCCCAGATCAAGCCCTAGATGTTGCGCCGTCAGACCCGTGAAAGGGTCTTTGCGCACCCCGAAACCGCTGTTGAGTTCAAAATTCCTGACCGGCGTATCCAGCGGCAACCGCCTGATCAAGCTTTGCAGGTCCTGGAGTCGGTCGACGTTGGCATTGAGCTGGTACAACGACTCCTGAAGCGGCCCGGAATCGCGCCCGGCGTTATCGAGTGGGATGAACGGGCCGCCCTGACCGGCGCCGGCCTTTTGCCGCTTCGCCAAGAGATCGATATCGAGACCCGTAACACTCAAGGACGACTCGATCGCCGATATCTTTGTTTCCGCGACTTCCGCGAAGCGATGATAGAGCAGGAGCTGGTTGCTCTCCATTTCGCGGATTTGATTTTCGAGGGCGTCGAGCTTCTGCGCCAGGCCTTCGCGTTCGGAAAGCGCCATATCGCGCTGCAGGGCCACCTGTCGGAGTTCGAGACTTTCCGTAGCGATGAAGGGCGTCTTCTGGTGATGGTCGACGACGTTGACCATCGAGTCCTCAAGTTTTGCGAGTTCGTCGAGCAGGCCCTTGCGCTCCTGGTCGGCATGGCCGCGATCAAGCTTGGCCTTGTTTAGAACCAGGTCGACGTCTTCGGTATCCCCGGCCAGAGCGCCGGCCGGATCGATGAGCGCGGCTTTGGCGCGGCTTTTGATTTTCGCGACTAAGCCGATCTTCTTATCCGAGGCTCTGCTAAGCTCGGCGGCCTTATTCTTGAGAAGCGCGGCTTCGCGATCAACCAAAGTAAGCGACTGCTGATAATTGCTTTCCAAATCCTTGGTAAGGTCGGCGACGCGGTCCTTATATATTGAGACTTGCGCCAGCAATTGCTCGTAGCCCACGCGCGCGTCCTTGATCTCGACATTCTTGGCGCTGATGCGCTCACTATGGTTCATGGCGAGGCCGGAGCTGAACAGCGTCCACGTCCCAAGAACCAAACTCACCGTAACAAGTACAGCCTGGCGGTTGGTGGACAGTCGCAGCGTCCGCATGCGTTCGCCAGACCGGACAATGAGCTGGCGTTCCGGAAAGAACCGCTGAAGAAGTTTTTGTGCTCGGTTGAGCCCGCGATCCTGCGGGTCAAACTTCGAGTGTTGTTTACCTGAAAACACGCCGCCCCCTCTTACTGATAACACCCTGTCAGTAAATACGCCCCGGGGGATCGTTCGTATTCGTCCCCGGTCTTGACCCCAACTTTTCCTTTGAAACTGCGTCGGCTAAAGACGTGCTTCGCGTTCTTTTAAGCAACGTAACACCCCCCCGCGCAGCACCAGCCGGAACCATGTTCATCCGTCTGGCCGCTACGATCAGGCGAATACGCCGTGACGCTCGGAAAAGAGCTGGCAGCCAGTTTACATCCTGCCGTTTCTACCCCTTAAATTCAAAGAGAAAGTAAAGGTTCATTTAACTTTTTAGAAACAATATGTTGGTGGAGTTTTTAAAGTCCTTTTGTGAACCACTCTCAATACTTTAATGTGGCTAATCCTCGTCCCGCGTTAACTATGCCCCGAATGCCAACCCATCCCCGACCGCCTCAGCAGCAGCAAAATACCCCCGCGGCCGGCGGATGCGAGCCGCTGGTGACGGAAAATGGCTGGCGAATTGGCGGCCCGGATTGGCGTAAACCAAAACCGGAGGGCCTGGTATTTTTGACCTGGTTTGGCGCGGGGTTTTCCTTTCACGCCCCGGGCACAGTTGGCTCGCTCAACGCCCTGCCCATGGCGGCGGCGATCGCCTGGCTGACGGGCGAGCGCTCGCTGATCATCGCTGCGATTTTTCCGTTCGTCCTCGGGCTGATTTACACCGCGCGCTATTTGCGCAGCGAACCCGGGGCGAGTGATCCGCAATGGATCGTGATCGACGAAGTGGTCGGCCTGTGGATAACGCTAGCGGTCGTTCCCCTGTACTGGCTGTGGTACCTGCTCGGCTTCGCACTGTTTCGACTGTTCGATATTTACAAACCTTGGCCGGTTAGCTGGGCTGACCGTCATGTGCCGAGCGCACTTGGTATAATGCTGGACGACGTGCTTGCCGGCCTGTATGCCGCAGGGGTTCTCAGTGGCCTGCAGTACTTATGGGCTAGCTAACGCTGGTCTGCCGAATCTTAAGAACGGCCCTCATTCCAAAGTCCCCTCATGAATGACCTGCCCCTTGATCTCATCGACTTAGCTAAAGAGGTCCTGAGCGCAGCCAAGGCCGCGAAAAAGCGCATCGTTACGGCGGAATCTTGTACGGGCGGCATGCTCGCCGGCTGCCTGACCGCCAATGCCGGGTCGTCGGAAGTCGTGGACTGTGGCTTCATCACCTACTCCAATGAATCTAAATCGCGGCTTCTGGGTGTCCCGCGCGACGCAATCGCCGATCTGGGTGCGGTCAGCGACGTAGTGGCCTCGGCCATGGCCGAGGGCGCGCTGGCGCAAACCGATGCCGACATGGCCGTATCGATCACCGGCATCGCCGGACCCGCCGGCGGCACCAAGGAAAAACCCGTCGGCCTTGTCTACATGGCCCTCGCCCAAACCGGGCGCGACGCCCTGGTTAAACGGTATATCTTTGCCGGTACGCGCAGCGATATTCGCCGGGCCGCCGTCGGCGCGGCGATGGAGCTTCTGCTCGGAAGCATGAAGGGCGAATAGAGCTAATGCCCTCCTATGAAGGCTTCACGACTGACGCGGTTCCGTAGATCTTGGCCGCACGCGCCTCGAAGGCCGACACCATCCGGCGAACAGCCTCCTCGAACAGCATACCGATCAGTGCCTGAAGCAGCTTCGATTTGAATTCGAAGGAGAGGAAGAAAGTGACCGCCGTGCCGCCGGCGGCGGGCGCGAAGTTCCATTCGTTGGTCAGATGCGCGAAGGGGCCATCAAGGTATTCCACGGTAATCGCCTCGACGGGCTTCAGGGTGATCCGCGACGCAAACCGCTCACGCACCATTTTGAAGCCGACGGCCAAATCGGCCGTGAACGATGTTGGAGATTCGCGCCGCCTGATCCGGGAAGCAACGCACCACGGCAGGAACTCCGGGTACCTCTCCACGTCGGCGACAAGTCCATAGACCTGCTCCAGCGTGTAGGGCAGCACCCGGGTTTCACGATGTGTCGGCATGTTGATTGCCGCGGCTAACCGCTAGCGAGGGCCATCGCCCGCGATTCGCGCAAGCGATCGAAATCGGCGTCGGCGTGGTACGAGGACCGCGTCAACGGACTCGCCGAGACCATATGAAAGCCCTTAGCCCGAGCCATGCGCTCATACTCGGCGAACTCATCGGGCGAAACGAAACGCTCGACCACGGCATGGCGCGGCGTGGGCTGGAGATATTGCCCGATGGTGAGAAAATCGACATCCGCCGCGCGCAGGTCATCCATAACCTGAAGAACTTCTTCTTTCATCTCGCCGAGGCCGACCATGATGCCGGACTTGGTGAACATAGCGGGATCGATTTCCTTCACACGCTCAAGCAGACGTAGGCTGGTATAGTAGCGGGCACTGGCGCGGATCTTGCGGTAGAGCCGCGGCACCGTTTCCAGGTTGTGATTGTAAACGTCGGGCCGCGCCCGGGCGACAAGATCGACCATGCCGAGTTTCTTGCGAAAATCCGGAGTCAGAACTTCGATTGTCGTGTTTGGATTGGCGGCGCGCACCGCCTTGATGACCGCCACCCAATGGGCCGCGCCGCCGTCATCGAGGTCGTCGCGGTCTACTGAGGTGATGACGACATGGCGCAGCCCCAGGCTGCGGACAGCTTCGCCGACGTGCACCGGTTCATCGGCATTAACGGCGCCAGGCTTCCCGGTCTTGACGTTGCAGAACGCGCAAGCCCTGGTGCAGATGTCTCCCAAGATCATCATGGTTGCGTGCTTTTGCGCCCAGCATTCGCCGATGTTGGGACAGGCCGCTTCCTCGCAGACCGTGTGCAGCTTCAAGTCGCGCATAAGGCGCCGGGTCTCGTGATACTCCGGCGATGTCGGCGCCCTTACCCTCAGCCAAGCGGGCTTGGGCTGGCGCGGCGGATTATCCTTAATGGCTTCGACATTGCTCATGCGTTGATCTTAGCACAGTTCACAGATTGATCGCGCGGCCGTAAGCGGCTAGCACCGCCTCGTGCATCATTTCCGAGAGGGTGGGATGCGGAAACACCGTATGCATCAGCTCCTGCTCGGTGGTTTCCAGGGTCTTGGCCACGGCGTAGCCTTGAATCATTTCAGTGACTTCGGGCCCGATCATGTGCGCGCCTAAGAGCTCGCCGGTCTTGGCGTCGAACACCGTCTTGACCAACCCGTTGACGTCGCCGAGCACAATCGCCTTGCCGTTGGCGATAAATGGGTAGCGCCCGACCTTGACCTGATAGCCCTTATCCTTGGCCGCCTGTTCGGTCAACCCAACGCTGGCGATCTGTGGATGGCAATAGGTGCACCCGGGAATGCCTAGGACGTTCAAGGGGTGTGGATGCAGTCCGGAGATTTTTTCGACGCAAATAACCGCTTCGTGGCCGGCTTTGTGCGCAAGCCACGGGGGACCGCAGAGGTCGCCAATGGCGTAGACGCCAAGCTCGCCGGTCTCGCCGTAGGGCCCAATCGCAACATGGGTCTTCTCGACCTTGATTTTGGCGCCCTCTAAGCCGAGATTTTCGACATTGCCGACGATACCGACAGCAACGATGACACGATCGAAGGTCAAAGCTTCCGCCTTCCCGGCTTGCTCGATGGTGGCGGCGACGCTGTTGGCACTTTTCTTCAACGCCCTTACAGCGGCCTTGGTCTTGATGACCATGCCCTGATTTTCGAACTGTTTGTGGGCGAATGCGGAAATCTCCGCGTCTTCCACCGGCACGATGCGGTCCAAGACTTCGACGACGGTCACCTTGGCGCCGAGGGTCTGGTAGAAGCTCGCGAATTCGATGCCGATGGCGCCTGAGCCGATCACCAGCAGCGTCTTCGGGAAAACTTTGGGAACCATGGCATGGCGGTAGCTCCAGACCAATTCCCCGTCCGCTTCGAGCCCCGGCAATTCCCGCGCCCGCGCCCCGGTCGCAAGAATTATATTCTTGCCGCCAAGATCAGCGACCGTTTTGCCGTCCTTGCTAATATTCACCCGGCCTTTGCCGGCGAGTTTGGCATGGCCCTCAAACACCGTAACGCCGTTCTTTTTCATCAGGTGCTTGATGCCGCCATTGAGCTGACTGGCGACAGCGCGCGAGCGCTTCACGACCGCCGCGATGTCAAAACCGATGCTGTCGGCTTTGAGGCCGAACTCCGGGGCGCGCTGCATGAGGTGATATACCTCGGCCGTGCGCAGCAAGGCCTTGGTTGGAATGCATCCCCAGTTCAGGCAGATCCCGCCAAGAAGCTCCTTCTCGACGATCGCGGTCTTCATACCAAGCTGCGTTGCACGGATCGCCGCAGTATAGCCGCCTGGGCCGCCGCCAACGACGATAAGATCGAAAGTCTGTTTAGCCACGCGTCACCTTTCGCGATTCATCAAGCAGCCAGCGCGTGCAAGGCGCTCCCTGTGATGCGTTGTGTCTGCCACTCATCCATCGGTACTGCACCCAAACTCGCATAGAATCTGATCGCCGATTCGTTCCACTTCAGCACGTTCCACTCTATGCGACCGCAGTTCCCGGCGAGGGCGCGCTTGGCCAGGTACCGGAAAATCGCTTTGCCGATTCCGCGGCCGCGGTACTCCGGTTCCACGTACAAGTCTTCGATGTAGATACCCGGCCGGCCGAGGAACGTCGAGAAAGTATGAAAGCAAATTGAAAATCCAACCGCTTTGCCGCCGGCCTCGCAAATCAGAGCGAATGCCTTGCGGTCCGTGCCGAAAAGTGCCTGGGCAAGCAACTCCGGCGTGGCGACGACTTCGTGTTCCAGCTTTTCATCACGCGCAAGCGCGCGGATGAGGCCGATGAGGGTCTGCGTATCATCCGCTGTGGCATCGCGGATATCGAAGAACCGGACGCGCGAGGGTTCCAACATGATTGCCCTAAAGCAGCATTCTCAGCGGATCTTCGATCAACGCCTGGAATGCTTGCATGAACTCGGCACCTACCGCGCCATCAACCACGCGGTGGTCACACGATAGCGTGCAGGTCATGACAGTGGCGGCAGCGAGCGCGCCATTCTTCACGACTGGGCGCTGATCGCCTTTGCCCACGGCCAGAATGCAAGCTTGCGGAGGGTTGATGATGGCCGAGAACTCCTTGATCCCGTACATGCCCAGATTGGAAATCGAGAAGCCGCCACCCTGAAATTCCTCCAGCTTCAGTTTCTTGGCCTTGGCGCGCGCCGCCAAATCCTTCACTTCGTTTGAGATTGCGCCCAGGCTCTTGTGGTCAGCGTCACGCACAATCGGTGTGATCAGCCCGTCGGGAGTGGCCACCGCGACAGAGATGTCGACGCGGTTGTAAAGCCGGATGGCTTCCTCGGTCCAACTGGCATTGGCCTCGGGAACTTTCCGCAAGGCGAGCGCGCAGGCCTTGATGACAAAGTCATTGATCGAGAGGTTGTAGTTGTCCCCTGCCCGGTCGTTAACGTCCTTCCTCAGTTTGAGGAGGTCGTCGATGATGCAATCGACGGTAAGGTAAAAATGCGGGATTGTGGACTTGGCTTCCGTGAGACGCCGCGCGATGGTTTTGCGTATGCCGCTGTTGGGGATTTCCGTATAGGGCTGGCTATAGTCGGAGCCGGCGGCCGTTGCCGGGAGAGCGCGCGCCCGCACCGGCCTGCGCGCTCCACCCGCGCCAATCGCATGCTCAACGTCGGACCTGACGATGCGCCCCTGCGGGCCGCTGCCCAGAACGGCCGCAAGTTCGATGCCGGCGTCGGCGGCGATGCGCTTGGCGAGCGGGCTTGCGAATATGCGCGGCCCATGCGCCGCCAGTGCCGGACTCGCCACCGGTCTGAAGACCGCGGCGGGGTTAGGTGCTGGCGTTGCTGGCGGTGCCGGCGCCGCGGGTACAGGCGTCGCGGAAATGGACGGCGGTGCTGGAGGCTTAGCCTTTGGCGCCGGAGCCTTTGCCGGAGCCGTTGACAGAACGCTCCTGCTCTCGCCTTCCAGCACCAGCACGGCGATAGGCTGATTCACCAAGACCATTTCGGTGCCTTCAGGGACCAAAATATTTCCCAGGGTGCCTTCATCGACCGCTTCCATTTCCATGGTGGCCTTGTCGGTCTCGATCTCGGCAATGACATCGCCACTCGCGATTTTGTCGCCTACTTTCTTTAGCCACCTGGCAAGCTTGCCCTCGGTCATTGTCGGCGACAGGGCGGGCATCAGGATTTCAATCGGCATCCTTGTGCATCCTTACCGGTAACACACGGTTTTCGCCGCTTCGATGATGTCGGCTACTTGCGGCATGGCTAAGGCTTCAAGGTTGGCCGCGTAGGGCATCGGCACATCCTTTCCGGCGACGCGCGTCACCGGTGCGTCAAGATGGTCGAAGGCCTGCTCCATGATAATCGCCGCGATTTCCGATCCGATGCCGGAGAAAGCCCAGCCCTCCTCACAGGTCACGCAGCGATTGGTTTTTTCGATAGAGGTGATGATGGTCGCCGTATCGAGGGGGCGGATCGAGCGCAAATTGATCACCTCGGCATCTATGCCCTCCTCCGCCAGCTTCTCGGCCGCTTCCAAGGCCTTGCCCACCATGATCGAGAAGGCGACGATGGTCACATCCTTGCCGGGACGTTCGACCTTGGCCTGGCCGATCGGCAGCAAAAAGTCGGTGGTGTCGGGCACCGGAAAACTTTGGCCGTAGAGGATCTCGTGTTCTAGGAAGATCACCGGGTTTGGATCGCGGATCGCCGACTTCAGGAGTCCCTTGGCGTCGGCCGCCGACCAGGGCGCGACAACCTTCAATCCCGGCACATGCGCGTACCAGCTGGCGTAACACTGTGAGTGTTGAGCGGCCACGCGCGCGGCGGCGCCGTTAGGGCCACGGAAGACAATCGGGCATCCCATCTGTCCACCCGACATATAGAGGGTCTTCGCCGCTGAATTGATGATGTGATCGATCGCCTGCATGGCGAAGTTAAAGGTCATGAACTCGACGATTGGAACCAGGCCGCCAAAAGCCGCGCCAACACCAAGGCCGGCGAAACCGTGCTCGGTGATCGGCGTATCGACAACCCGGTTTTCGCCGAATTCTTCTAACAGTCCTTGGCTGATCTTGTAGGCACCCTGATACGTCGCGACCTCCTCGCCCATGAGAAAGACGTTGGGATCGCGGCGCATTTCTTCGGCCATGGCATCGCGCAGCGCTTGGCGAACGGTCTGTGTCTTCCAAGTGGAATATTGGGTCTCGCCCGTTGGCGAAGTTGCGACGGTCGGCGCCTGTAAGGCGGCTTTCGCTGGCGCCGCAGCCTTCGCCGGTTTGGCGGGGGACGCTGGCTTCGATGCCGGCGCCTTGGTGGAGGGTGCACTTTCGCCTTCGCCGAGCAGCGTCGCTATCGCCTGTTTGACCGGAACGCCTTCGGTGCCCTCCTCGATCAGCAGCCTGCCGATGCGCCCTTCATCCACACATTCAAGTTCCATGGTCGCCTTGTCAGTTTCAATTTCGGCGAGGATGGTGCCGCTGGAAACCTGATCGCCTTCCTTGACAAGCCACTTGCTGAGCTTGCCTTCGGTCATCGTCGGCGACAGCGCCGGCATGAGAATGTCGAGGGCCATGATGAAATTTTCCCCGCCTGATTCGCTAGGCCGCGACGACAATGTCGGTCCAAAGTTCCGACGGGTCCGGTTCGGGGGCCGCTTGGGCGAATTCAGCCGCCGCCATCACCAGGTCCTTGATATCTCTGTCGAGGGCCTTAAAGCCTTCGTCGTCCAGCGCTTTCATGGCGATCAGCGTTTGGCGCAGATGATCGATAGGATCGTGCTCGGTGCGCATCTTCTGCAACTCTTCCTTGGTGCGGTACTTCGCCGGATCAGACATCGAGTGTCCGCGGTAGCGGTAGGTCTTGGCCTCCATCAGCACCGGCCCCTTGCCCGCACGGATGTGCTCGACAGCTTCGATGCCGGCTTCGCGCACGGCCATGACGTCCATGCCGTCCACCGCCATGGTCTTGACGTTGTAGGCGTCACCTCGGCTCGCGAGATCGGTCGAGGCCGATGAGCGTTCGACCGAGGTGCCCATGCCGTACTTGTTGTTCTCGACGACGTAGAGCACTGGCAATTGCCAGAGCGACGCCATGTTGAGGGATTCGTAGACTTGGCCTTGGTTGAAAGCGCCGTCCCCCATGTAGGCCATGCTGAGGCCGCCATCGTTCTTGTACTTGTGGGCGAAAGCGAGGCCGGTACCGATGGGAACCTGCGCCGCGACAATGCCGTGACCGCCGAAGAATCCCTTCTCGCGGCTGAACATGTGCATGGAGCCGCCCTTGCCCTTGGAGTAGCCCGCAGCCCGGCCGGTGAGTTCGGCCATTACGCCTTTCGGATCCATGCCGCAGGCGAGCATGTGACCGTGATCACGGTAACTGGTAACGACCGTATCGCCCGGGTTGGCGCAGGCCTGGAGACCGACCACAACCGCTTCCTGACCGATATAGAGGTGACAGAAACCGCCGATTAGCCCCATGCCGTAAAGCTGGCCGGCGCGCTCCTCGAAACGACGGATCAGCAACATGTCTTTGTAGAATTTGATCAGTTCATCGACCGTCGGCGCGGTATTGCTGCCTTGCGCCGGTCCCTTGGGCGAGACCGCCTTCTTGGTCGTCATAACCATCCCTCCAATACCAACCGAACGCGGGACCAATCCATCCGCGGACTCTCGCGACAATGCGTAACGCTTGTAATCGACTTGAGCACGATATGGCGCGAAATTTAGCCCTGGCAAGTGAAACATTGGGTAAGTATTTTCTGCAGCTGCTAAATTGAGGACCGGCCGGTAACTAGCGGGCATTAATTGCATAAACCCAGCTAACCGCGACCGGTTTTTGCGCTGCGGAAGCGAGTGCCGGTACCGCGACACGGCATAATTAGAATGCTTGCTATTATAATTGCCCGAATCGCGCGGCGCGCCACGCACGAAAGATATGATGCTATCTATACAGTAGAGAAACGGCGCGTGGGCTATTGGGCCGGCGGCCTGGCAGCCTCAGACGTGCTCGCGAGCGGGACGATGACGTCCCCGGGAGCGACCGCACCCAGCATCAGCCGCGCCCGCTCCTCCAGCATGTCGCGGTCAAGGGTGTCGGGGCGCAGGAGCGAGACACGATGTTCGAGGGACTGCTTCTCGGCGGTTACCTCGTTGAACTCAAAATTGGTCTTTTCGATCTCGTAACGCAAGTTCCACCAGGCGATCAGCCCGCGGTCACCCTGCACCGCATGGTAGGCGAAGTACGCCATCAGCGCTGCCCCCATGAGCGGGCCGAGCACTTGATGGGCCTTTCGGCTGAGATCTTGTCTATTCACTGCGGCCGCTCACTGAGACTGGTTCCCGCGAAGGTACCCGTTAGGCGCGTTGAGGGAATCACGGCCGAGTCGCTCGGTCAAGTTTACTGATTCCGCGCGATTCATTTTTTTGTTCCCGTCGCGAAAAGTGTGGCAAATATGACTCACATCACGGCGCAGATGACTCGCAAGAGTTGCGGCCAAGCGGCTTTCGCCGCCGCTTGGCCGTGCGATTCAAGCCCGCCTTATCGTCGCCTTTAATAGGCCAGCGGGTTGGGCCGGAACTGGAACTTCACCATCTGCGGACCGGAGGCGTCTTCACCGCCTTCCTGCGTCCACACTGGACCGGAAGCATAGCTCGCGTAAGTTCCCTTGCCCTTCCAGCCAGCGTGCGGATCGTCGATGCGGCCATCGGCGCTGCGCGCATGGAAGCCTATGGGATAGGGCACGCGCATAATAGTCCACTTCTTGGTCTGATCATTAAAAGCCAGAAGCGAGTCGGAGTTCGATCCCAGCACGATGGGCACGTCCTTGCCGAGGCCCGTGGTGTCGAAGAGGTCCATCGGCATCAGGTAGCTGTAGTCGGCCGAGAACGCGGCGCCGCCCTTGACCTCCGGACCAGGCACCTGGTGGAACTCCCAGCCTTCGGGGCAATGCTGGCCGGTGGCGGCCGGACCGCTGCGGACCTTGCATTTGTTGATATCAAGACGCCCGAGCCGGCCGTTGCCGGCAAAGGACACCCAAGCCACGCCCTTGGAGTCAACCATAAGGCCACGGTTATGAAAGGCCGCATAATTCTTGCCGTCGGCCAAGAGCGGCGGCTCGAAATACTCGGTCTTGCAAGTCTCGGGCGGATTGGTGCCGGTCTGCAGACGGATGACGCCGCTCGGCACGGCCGGATTGAAGGCGCTCTGCCACACCGCGCCGTCGCTGATGCTCGTGTCCAGTCCGTACCCGGATGCAGAAAGCTGCGAGTCCTTTTTCGGATCAAGCTTGGCCGCGACGCCTGATTCAGAAGACACGGATTCATCGCCGGCGGCTTGCCGCCCGCCCTTCGCGATCACGTTCTACTGCGTTCGGTCGGGCGTAATATTGCCAGGGCTGGCCTTTCTGGCTACTATATTGGCCGAAACCGACGTCCATCCGGGAGTGTCGGATAATATATTTCGCGCGACCTCCTGCGACGCTCGCGCCGTCGGTTTGCGCGAGTTTCCAGGTGTGTGACACGGCAGGTCGCCTGGTCCGCGCAGGCGTGCAGCTTAGAGTTTGATGAAGGCTATAAGGGGAATTGCAGATTGACCGAATGCTTCGTGCGCATCAGCACGACAATCCGTTAGAGGGAGGCAAATCATGAAAGCGTTTGCGAAGACCTTACTAGCGTCGACTCTACTTTCAGTGCCCTTGATGCCAAGCGCGTCATTCGCCGCAGATGCCGTGCCGACCGTGCCGGATGGGATTTCAGGCGTGGTCACTAGTTCCTCCGGGCCGGAAGCAGGCGTGTGGGTCATCGCCGAGACACTCGATCTTCCGACGCGCTTCATAAAGATCGTCGTGACCGATGATCAAGGACGTTACGTTGCCCCCGAACTACCGAAGGGAAAGTATAAAGTCTGGGTGCGCGGCTACGGGTTGGTGGATTCCCCTCCGCTGGAAGCGGCGCCTGGTAGCAAACTCAATTTGAAGGCAGTTGTGGCGCCCGATCGTAAGGCGGCCGCCGAGTACTACCCGCCGAACTACTGGCTGTCGTTGCTGAAGATGCCGACAAAGGACGAGTTTCCCGGCACGGGGCCGAAGGGCAATGGCATCTCGCCTCGGATCAAGACCCAACAGCAGTACATCACCGAATTTCGCATCTGCCTCACATGCCATTCCCTGGGCTCGAAGTACACCCGTGAGACGCCACTCCCGACCGTTGAAGGGTGGCTGGAGCGCATTCAGAAAACGCGCCCAGAAAACGATCCCGTGACGGAGAATTTTCACGACTATGGCCGCCGGCGCATGCTGGCCCAAGTTACGCAAATGGGAATATCACGCGCACTCAGTATGATGGCAGATTGGACCACACGTATTGCCGCCGGGGAAATTCCGAAGGAAACACCTCCGCGTCCCGTGGGCGTCGAGCGTAACATTGTACTGACCGGCTGGGATTGGGGTGGATTGCAGAACCAATTGGGTCGTTTCATTCATGACGTCACGTTGACGGATCGCCGCAATCCGGCGCTCTTGGCCGATACCAAGGTCTACGGCTCAGGCTACTTCACTGGAACGATCCCGTGGCTCGATCCTGTGAGTCATACGCAGGACGAAATTCATATCCCCTCGCATCAGATGGCGCACAATGTGGATACCACCCCACACACCCCCATGATGGACCAGAAGGGGCGTGTCTGGATGGCAGGCACCAAGTTGGCGACAGCAGACAAAACTGTCGACGGTACATCTGCGGCTCTGCCGGCTTTCTGCACGAGCGAGAGCAATAAGTACGCCAAGCTATTTCCGCTTCCCCTGGTCGTTCCGACGCTTGCCGGCGCGGAGCAGAAAACCAATACCGTTACGATGTACGATCCTTCCCAAAAGCGGGTGTTCCAGGATTTGATTTGCTTCGGCACGCACCACCTGAATTTTCAACGCGATACCAACGACACGCTGTTCTTCAGTGGCGATACCCGGGTCGTGAGCTGGCTCGATACCAAGATTTATGACGAGACCAAACGGAGCATAGATAAAGCCACAGGCTGGTGCCCGATGGTGCTCGACACCAACGGCGATGGAAAGGTGACGCAGGATCGCACGGCCTGGATCGACGAAAACGGTCGGGCGGGCGCCGGCGAAGAGGCCGGTACGGACAACGCGAACGCCAATGCTGCACGGAAGGTTGATCAGTCCAAGGACACGCGGATCCAGGGCTTCCTGTATGGCATTGAGACCGATCCGAATAGCAGCGCGGTCTGGCTCGCGAAGTACACACCGGCCTATCCCAGCGGCATTGTCCGTTTTGAACGCGGGGCCAATGCGCCCGTAACCTGCATGACGGAGTACTACGAGCCGCCGCAGTTACCTAACGGCGAGTATCCCGCGCTGGGCGCGCGCGGCGTGACTGTCGACAGCAAAGGTATTGTCTGGGCCTCGTTCTCGACTGGGCAGATGGGTCTGTTTGATCGCAGCAAATGCACGGTTACGAAGGGACCGACCGCCACGGGCCAGCATTGCCCGGCTGGTTGGAAGTTCTATGACTCGCCGGGTCCGAAACTCGCTGACGGTACGATTGGCACCGCCGATCTGCACTACGTCATTTGGGCGGACTTGTACAACACATCAGGCCTCGGCGCCGACACGATCATGTTGCTCGGCTCCAATTCGGACTCATTGCTGGCTTTCAATCAAGCCAAGGAAAAGTTCGACGTTATGCGCGTTCCGTATCCGCTCGCGTTCTATACTCGCAACGTCGAAGGCCGTATCGATAATCCGAATATCGGCTGGAAAGGCCGTGGGCTATGGGCAACCTATAGCCACGAGCCGGTTTGGCACCAAGAGGGTGGTGACCAAGGTCTCGGCCCGACAATGGTGAAGTTCCAGGTGCGACCCGATCCACTGGCGTTCTGAGTCGGAAACCCGGGGCGCGTTCGCCACCACCTGGCGGTTGGCTGCGCGATTTAGGCCCAGCTCAAATCGAGCTTATTGAACGGCATCGTGCGAATGCGTTTGCCGGTGGCGCGGTAGATCGCATTGCCGACAGCCGGGCCGACCGTCCCGACCGGCGGCTCGCCGATTTCGGCAAATCGCTCATGTCCCGATAACGCCCCAAAATGAATATTGACCTTCGGCACATCGGCGCCACGCAACATCAGATATTGATCGTAGTTACCCTCGACGATGCGGCCGTTGGCGATACTGAGTTCCTCATGGAGGGCCATGTTGAGCCCGAAGATGGCTCCGCCCTCAAGCTCGGTATGCACCGCGTCGCGATTGAGGATGCGCCCAGTGTCGAATGCAATATCCAGTTCGTGAACGCGCAACGCCCCCGCCTTGGTGACTTCCACGGTCGCCACTGTGCAGACCGTCGTGCCCGCCTGTGGCTTGCCGGCGCCGCCCCAGTTGGAGATCGCGATCCCCTGCCCCATGCCTTTGGGCAAGGCCTTGCCCCACCCGGCTTTGCTTGACGCTTCCTTTAAGCACATGACCCAGCCCGGATCGGTATAGCCCGCCAGAAGTTTCAGGCGATACTCGTAAGGGTCGACCCCGGCGGCGATTGCGCATTCGTCGACGAAGGTTTCGGTCATGAAGGCCAGCGAGTTGTAACCCGGTCCGCGATAAGGACCGGTCATGATATGCAGCGGCAAGTTCAGCGACTCTATCCGCACGTTGGGGATCAGAGCGGTAACGTACGGCGAGTCCGCATGCCCGGCCAAGGCCAGGCCCTCGGTCGAGGCCACCCGCGACGTCAGCGCCCGAGGCTGACCGGCCTCATCGAGACCGGCGCGCAGCCTGGCGGTGACCATATGCCGGTAACGGCCCTGACGCGTGGTTTCCTCGCGCGACCAGATCACATGCACCGGACGGCCCGGAACTTTCTTGGCAACCGCCACAACCATTCGCACATCGTTGCCGTACACGCGCCGTCCAAAGGCGCCGCCGACGAAGGTTTGATGAAATACGACCTTTTCCGGGGCCACGCCGGCTTCATCCGCCGCCACCCAAAAGGCTTGTTCCGAATGCTGCGTCGGATGCCAAACTTCAACGCCGTCCTCAGTGACCAGAGCGGTGCCATTGAGCGGCTCCATGCAGGCGTGTTCGCTATAGGGCGTGCGGTAGACCGCCTCAACGACCTTGGACTGGCGGTCGAGTACCGAGACGTCGCCGTGATCCTCCACAACCTTGCCATCGGTCTTATCGAGGGCATTCAGGGCCGCGGCGTAAACTTGCGCCGTGGTTTTCCACTGGGCACCATCGCCGTCATCCCATGTCACCGGCAAGGCCTCGAGCGCGTTGCGCGCTTGCCAGTAATGTTCCGCGACCACGGCAACGGCGCTTTGCGCGGCGCTGCCTGCCATACCGGCTTGGCCGAACGGCGACTGATCGCCGATGCCTGCGCGCGCCTCGCTGGGATCGACAACCACCACGGCGATAATGCCGGGCAACTTCTTGATGGCTTCGGCGTCGTAGCTTTTCAGCCGGCCGCCCTGCACCGGCGACTGCCGCAACGCGGCGTACACCATGTTTGGCAAGCGCACGTCCATACCGTAAATGGCGCTGCCGTTTACGATCGCCGGATTATTTAACTTTCCGGGGCTTTTTTTGCCCAGCAGCGTCCACGCGCTCTGCGGTTTCAAAGCCGGCTCGGCGGCCAGTTTTACCGTTGCGGCTTTGGCGGCGACTTGACCGAAGGTCAAAGTGCGCCCGGTCGGCTTATGCGTGAGAATACCGTTCGCCGCATCGACATCGGCCACAGCGACTTTCCATTCGGCCGCAGCCGCGGCCTGCAAGCGCGCACGTGCGCTGGCACCGACCTGCAGCCCAAGCTTAATGCGCTCGTCGACCGTCGAGCGGCCGCTGAAATAAGCCAGCCGGCCGCCGGCTTTGGTATAGACCCCGCCTTCCCTGAAGTTCCGCGCGGCAGGGGCGTACTCGACCACCATCTTTGACCAATCGCAGGCCAACTCTTCGGCGATGGTCATGGCCGCCTGGGTCATGACGCCATTGCCGATCTCCGGCGTGGCAACCCGCACGGTGACGGTGTTGTCGGGCGCGATCGTAAGCCACGGCGTGAATTCAGAACCGGTCGCGCGTCCACCCCAAGGACCGGCAGGCGTGCGAGCGGGTGTCAAGGCCCCAGCCGGTGCCGCTTTCAAGCCAATTGCCAAGCCTCCGCCAATCGCGGAGGCGGTGATGAGGAAGTGGCGGCGATTGATGTCTTGAATCTTGCCCATGGTCCGCTCCCTATACCTGCATCTGTTCAGCGGCCTTGTGTATTGCTGCGCGAATTCTGGAGTAGGTGCCACACCGGCAGATGTTGTCCACCGAGATATTAATGTCGGCGTCGGTGGGCCGCGGAACCTGCCTCAACAGTGCCGCTGCCGCCATCAGCATGCCCGACTGGCAATAACCGCACTGGGGCACGTTCAACTCAACCCAGGTCTTCTGCAATGGATGGTCGCCGTTTCGCGATAAGCCCTCGATCGTGGTGATTTCGGCTCCAGCGATGCTCTCTAGGGGCACCTGGCAGGAGCGCGTGGCGACGCCCTCCAGATGGACCGTGCAGGCTCCGCATTGGCCGATCCCACACCCAAACTTTGTGCCGGTCATGCCCAGGTGGTCGCGCAACACCCAAAGTAACGGTGTGGAAGGGTCGGCATTGATCGCCTGCTCGACGCCGTTGATCTTGAGTTTTATGGCCATGGGAGTCTCCCGACCTTTGCTGCACTAGCTGACAGAAAGCAAATCCGACAGATGATAATAGGTTAGCAAACTTGAATGTGATCGGACAATGCGCCTCGCTGGTCAACCCAAGTGCCCAGGTCGTTGCGGTCAGCATCGAAGGCAGCCTCGGTCCCGACTAGCCCTTAATCTTGCGCCTGCGCTTGAAAGCAGCGCCGCCGTAGACCGCCGCCGGGCCCAGGTCTTCCTCGATGCGGATAAGCTGGTTGTACTTGGCCAGGCGGTCCGATCGCGACAGCGAGCCGGTCTTGATCTGGCCACAATTCGTCGCAACCGCGATATCGGAAATCGTCGAGTCCTCGGTTTCGCCGGAACGGTGCGACAACACGGTCGTATAACCGGCCTTGTGGGCCATCTCGACGGCGGCGAGGGTTTCGGTCAGCGTGCCGATCTGATTGACTTTCACCAGAATCGAATTGGCAAGGCCCGTGTCGATACCCTGCTGCAAGCGTGCGGGATTGGTGACGAATAAATCGTCGCCGACCAGCTGCACTTTGCCGCCAAGCACTTTCGTCAGCTCGGCCCAGCCCTCGAAATCGTCCTCGGCCATGCCGTCTTCGATCGAGACGATGGGATAGCGTTTCACCAGGTCGGCGTAGAACTTCACCAGGCCGCCGGCATCGAGGGTCTTGCCCTCGCCTTTCATCTTGTACTTGCCCTTGGCAAAGAACTCGGTCGACGCGACATCCAGGGCGAGCACTATATCCTCACCCGCGCGGTAACCGGCCGCTTTGACCGCCTTCATGATGAAAGCCAGCGCCGCGTCGGCGCTCGCGAGATTAGGGGCAAAACCGCCCTCGTCGCCGACATTGGTATTGTGGCCCGCATCTTTGAGCTGCTTCTTCAGCGCGTGAAATACTTCGGCGCCCATGCGGACCGCCTCCGCCACGCTCGGGGCATTCACCGGCATAATCATGAATTCCTGAATATCGATCGGGTTGTCGGCATGGGCCCCGCCATTGACGATATTCATCATTGGCACCGGAAGCAGATGCGCAGCGGCGCCGCCGACATAGCGGTAGAGCGGCAGGCCGGCGCTGATCGCCGCGGCCTTCGCTACCGCCAGCGAGACACCGAGTATGGCATTGGCGCCGAGGCGCTTTTTATTGGCGGTGCCGTCCAGCTCGATCATGGCCCGGTCGATCTTGACTTGGTCGGCGGCATCAAGACCCGCGAGCGCGGCATGCAGCTCGCCGTTCACGGCGCCCACCGCCTTGCGCACGCCCTTACCGTTGTAGCGTTTCTTGTCCCCGTCGCGCAGCTCCGAAGCCTCGTGGGCGCCGGTGGAAGCGCCCGAGGGCACAGCGGCGCGGCCAAAAGCCCCGTTCTCAAGCGTCACATCGACTTCAACCGTTGGATTGCCGCGAGAGTCGAGAATCTCGCGGGCAATGATGTCGATAATGGCGCTCATGGTGTTTCTCCGCTGGTGGTCAACACGCGTTTCAACCCAGCGAAACCGGGTTGGCTTTGGCAATTTTGTCGAAGGCTTTGAGCACCCCGAGAATCCCGGCCATGTCTTTGAGGTGAATCATATTGGGGCCGTCCGACGGCGCCTTGTCGGGGTCAGGGTGGGTCTCCATGAAGACCGCAGCCACGCCCACGGACACCGCCGCACGGGCAATGACCGGCGCAAAAGCGCGGTCGCCGCCGGAACTGGTGCCCTGCCCGCCCGGCTGCTGGACGGCGTGCGTGGCATCCATCACCACCGGGTATCCAGTCTTGGCGAGGATCGGCAGGCTGCGCATGTCGGTGACCAGCGTATTGTAGCCGAAGGATACGCCGCGTTCGGTGATAAGGATGCGCGTGTTGCCCGTGGATTCAACCTTGGCGACCACATTGGCCATATCCCACGGCGCCAGGAACTGGCCTTTTTTGATGTTGATCGCGGCCTTGGTCTTGCCCGCTGCGAGCAATAGATCGGTCTGGCGGCACAAGAAAGCCGGGATCTGCATAACGTCGACGACTTCCGCGACGGGCCCGCAGTGCTCGATCTCGTGAATGTCGGTAAGTGCCGCGAGGCCGAGCTTTTCCTTGATCTCGGCGAATACCGGCAGGGAGTCCTTGAGGCCGAGTCCGCGCTTGCCGCCGACACTCGTGCGATTAGCCTTGTCGAAGGAGGATTTGTAAATCAGCCCAATGCCCGCCTTGGCCGCGATCTCCTTCAGGGCCGAGGCCACCTCCAGCGCATGGGCCCGGCTTTCCATTTGGCAGGGGCCGGCGATCAGGACCAGCGGCAAATCGTTGCCGATGGTAATCGAGCCGACATTGACGTGATGTGTTTTCATGCAATCACTATAAATCCTGCGGCCATGTCCGGCTACCGCTCGGGAGAGGCCAATTTGGCCTCATCCGCCGTTAAACCCGCAAGGCCGTCGACGCTGGCGGCATTATTTTCGGCGACATAGGCGCGGACACCTTCGGCGCCTTTCTTCTCGGTCCACTTGCGCAAGGCATCGCGGTCCTTGACGAACTCATAGACCGGCACGCCGAAACCACAGGAGTCAGAAACCCGCTCGACATTGATCCGAATGATGGAGCGCAGGCCCAGGAGATCGCCGTCATAAAGCTTTGCCAGCTTCGCGAAATCCGGATCGTTTGGCAGGGCGACATCCCCGCGACCGTGGAAGCGGACAATCTTCGGTGGACCTTCGAAGGCGCAGAGCATGACAACGATGCGGCCGTTTTCGCGCAGGTGGGCGATGGTCTCGATGCCGCTGCCGGCGAATTCAAGATAGGCCAGCGTGCGCTCATCGACCACGCGTAAGTAATCCCCGCCTTTGGGCGAGCAGTTGACCATTCCGTCGCCGGACAAGGGCGCCGTTGAAACGAAGAACACGCGCTGGCGCGCGAGCCATTCTCGAAGCGTTGCATCGATAAACGTGTGACCCTTGCCCATACTGACCGTTGTGACCTATACTAACCTGCTCTGCGCGACAGCAGCTTCGATGAACGAGGTGAATAGCGGGTGGGGCTCGAAGGGTTTCGACTTAAGTTCAGGATGAAACTGAACGCCGATGAACCAGGCATGGTCGGGATACTCGACCATTTCCGGGAGCATGCCGTCGGGTGACATGCCGGCGAACCGCAATCCGGTTTTTTCCAGGCGATCCTTGTAGTTGATATTGACTTCGTAGCGGTGACGATGGCGCTCATTGATGCTGGGCTTGCCGTAGATTCCGGCCACCCTTGATCCCGGTGCCAGTACGCACGGATAGGACCCAAGGCGCATAGTGCCGCCCTTGTCGCCAGTTTGCGTTCGCCGCTGGACTTCATTGCCGCGAACCCACTCGGTCATGAGCCCAACGACGGGATGGGGTGTCGCGCCGAATTCAGTTGTGCTGGCGCCTTTGAGGCCGGCGATGTTGCGCGCGGCCTCGATCACCGCCATCTGCATGCCAAAACAAATTCCGAGGTACGGAACATCGCGTTCGCGTGCGAATTGCGCCGCTTTGATCTTGCCTTCAGCGCCGCGTTCACCAAAGCCTCCCGGCACAAGAATCCCATGGACATGTTCTAGGTGCTGCACGACGTCTTCGCGCTCGAAAACCTCGGAATCGATCCAGGCGAGTTTCACATGCACGTTGTTGGCAATGCCGCCATGCTCCAGCGCTTCCGACAACGACTTATAGGCGTCCTTGAGTTGGACGTATTTTCCAACAATGGCGATGGTGACCGCGCCTTCGGGCTTGCGGACGCGCTCGACGATCTCCCGCCACCGGCCAAGGTCGATGGTCTCATCCGCGGGAAGCTTGAAATGGCGGCAGACTTGCGCATCCAAGCCTTGCTCGTGATAAGAAATCGGCACCTGATATATGGTGTCGACGTCGAGCGCGGGAATTACCGCTTCTTCACGCACGTTGCAGAAAAGCGCGATCTTTTTTCGATCCGACGTCGGCAGTGGCCGGTCGATGCGGCACATCAGGATGTCAGGACGAATACCCAGCCCGAGCAGTTCCTTCACTGAATGCTGGGTAGGCTTGGTTTTCAGCTCGCCCGCAGCCGAGATGTAGGGCACCAGCGTCAAGTGCGTGAACAAGGACCGCTCGGGTCCCAATTCGTTGCCGAGCTGCCGTATGGCTTCCAGAAACGGCAGGCTTTCGATGTCGCCGACGGTCCCGCCGATCTCACAGAGAATAAAGTCTTCGCCCGATATATCGGCCTGGATGAATTCCTTGATGGCGTCGGTGACATGCGGGATGACCTGCACGGTACCGCCCAAGTAATCCCCGCGCCGTTCCTTGGCGATGACATTCGAATAGATCCGCCCGGTCGTGACGCTGTCGGTGAACCGCGACGCCACACCCGTGTACCGCTCGTAGTGCCCCAGATCGAGGTCGGTCTCGGCCCCATCGTCGGTGACGTAGACCTCACCGTGCTGATAGGGGCTCATCGTACCCGGATCGACGTTGAGATAAGGATCGAGCTTGCGCAGGCGGACGGTATAACCGCGCGCTTGCAGCAGCGCCCCGAGGGCCGCCGAGCACAAACCTTTTCCGAGGGAGGAGACCACGCCGCCGGTGATAAAAATAAAACGCGTCATGGGCGGCTAATGTACCTCATCAGGAACCATCAGCAAGTGCGGCCTGAGCGGCTCGCGCGCCAAATTACAGTGCTGAAGGTGGTGGAGGCAGCGGTGAGAAAAGAACCGCTGCGGTTTCATCCCGGCGTCAGTTGTTTGGAACTGCAGGCGCGCCCTCGGGTGCGCTTGGGGGCGCGGCGAGTCCGTCAAAGGACGGAGCTGGTGTGCCGGATGCGGGCGCCGGGGCGCCAGTCGCAGCGCCAGCCGGGGCGGGTGCGGCCTCGGAACGGATGTCGCTAACTCTGGGCGCGGTGCCCGAGGCGGCTTCGGGCGCGGCGAAGATCGATGGCGCAGGCCCGGCCTGCTTCGAAAGCAAGGCCAGGCCGAGGCTGGTGGCGAAGAATGCGATGCCCAAGACAACCGTTGCCTGGCTCAACGGATTAGCCCGTGTGCTGGGCTGCATCATGCTGGTGAGACTTGAAGAGGCAGCGAACCCGCCGCCGGCGGAGTTGCCTTCGGTCTTCTGTAGGAGGATGAGGCCAATCATGGCCAGCGCGATCAGCAGATGAATAACGACGACGACGGTAATCATGGCGCCCCGGGCAAGCAAAGCCACAACGTCCGGGAACTTTAAAACCCAAAGATTTCAAAAACTTGAGGTTTCAAAACCTTGGAGCTAAACCGGAGCAGCGGCAGAATTGGCGGTCTTTTAGTCCTTCGGCTGCCCCAAGGCTAGGGGCAATTTGCACGAGAGCAAGGGTCCTGGAGCCAGACGCGGGAGCTTGGCCCCCACCCGTAAAGGGCGGGAAGGCTCGATTCTTAGGGGCAAGCCTCAATAATTCGCCAAAAATCCGCCAAGTCGAGGCTGGCGCCACCGACCAAAGCACCGTTGACCCCGGGTGTCGCAAGGATTGAAGCGGCGTTGGACCCTTTGACTGAACCGCCATAGAGAATGCGCAAAGTCCCGGCCTGCGCCGACCTCGCGGCCCCACCCGCCGCCGCGAAGACCTCGCGGATTTGGGCATGGACGACGGCGATATCCGCCGTCGTCGCGGTCTTGCCGGTGCCGATAGCCCACACCGGCTCGTAAGCGACCACGAGATTGAGGGCGGAACCCAAGTCAGGTATCGATCCCGTCAATTGCCGCGCGATTACGCGAGCGGTCTCGCCCCGTTCACGCTCTGCCTCTGTCTCGCCCACACATACGATCGGAGTCAGTCCAGCTTTAAGCGCCGCCGCCGCCTTGGCTTTGACGACGGCATCGGTTTCTCCATGATCGGCACGACGCTCCGAGTGGCCGACAATCACAAAACTGCAGCCAATGTCCTTGAGCAGCCATGCGCTGACATCAC
>SHVO01000047.1 GCA_009694245.1 Rhodospirillaceae bacterium
GCGTCGCGGTTTCACGGTCGCGAGCCGGACGAAAACCGCTATGACGTTGAGACCGGCGCGCTCGACTCAACTGCTGCTCGCTTATCCTGGAACCCAGCCGCCGCGTGGTCATTGCAGGCGTCCTGGGCGCACGTGCTGAGCCCTGAAGCCCTGGAGCCCGCCGACAATCAAATTAGATGGTCGTTGAGCGTCATCTATACGCGGCCGGTCGCGGACATTGGCTCGTGGTCGACCACGGCCGCCTGGGGACGGCGAACCAGCGATCACGAGAGTCTTGATGCCTACATTCTAGAGACAGCGATCAATTTGCAGGGCGTCTGGACCGTTTTCGCGCGTGCCGAGCATCATGAGAATAATGAACTGCTCTCTATGAACGGGCATCACGGCCTTACCTATACCGTTTCCAAGGCCTCGGCGGGCGCGATCCACGATTGGCCCATAGCCAGGCGGGCCAATCTCGGCCTCGGCGCGCTTTATTCGTTTAATTTTCTTCCGGCGGCCTTGCAGGGGCCTTACGGCGAACGCCCGAATGGGGCCATGATCTTCGCGCGGTTGAAGATCTATTGACGTCGCGCCCGGCGGACGCTACTCAACGACCCGTTCCACCGTAATGGATGGCCACAACCTCGATGCTCTCCTCGCCGGCCGGTGTGCGCAACTTGACCACATCGCCGATGGAGGCCTTCAGCAGCGCCGTGGCGATGGGTGAGACCCAGCTGACCATGCCGGCGTCGAGATCGGCTTGGTCGATGCCGACAATGCGCACGGTCTTCTCATCCCCTTGGTCATCGGCATAGGTCACCGTGGCGCCGAAGAACACCTGATCGTGGTTCTTCTGCAATGCAGGGTCGACCACAGTCGCGCTTTCATGGCGCTTGGTGAGATAGCGGATGCGGCGGTCGATCTCGCGCAGTCGCTTTTTTCCATAAATGTAATCACCGTTCTCGGAACGGTCGCCGTTGCCCGCCGCCCAGGCCACGATTTCAACCACCTTGGGGCGCTCAACGCGGCGCAGTCTGAGAAGTTCGTCCTGCAAGTTCCGAAACCCCTCGGGCGTGACATAGTTCTTTCCGCCGGGCAGCGGATTCTCCGGCGCATCCAGTTCTTCGTCGTCCGCATCGGTCTCTTTTGTGAAAGCCTTGCTCAAGGTGCCCTGGTCTCCGGAAGCGAAGGCGAGTGTATCACATCGGCAATCTCTGCCGCCCCTAGAGCAAGCAGCGCGAATTCGGAATCGCTCCGCTTGCTCTAACTTTTTGTCGCCGCATCGTTCCGCGCGCGAAGGCGCGAATCTAGTTAATGCCGGCCTTCGCCGGCGCGAAAGCCGGTTCCCACTTTTCGGCACGATGCTCTAGGACGCGCCGCCAAAGCCCCTTATGGTGACGCCCGCTTGGCGAAATTGATATGGATGCCCGCCGTGATACGCCTGACCGAAATCAAATTGCCGCTCGATCACCCCGAAGGCGCGATCAGAATCGCCATAATCAAGCGGCTCGGGATCGGTGCGGCCGACCTCAAGGGTTATACCATCTTCCGTCGCGGCTTCGACGCCCGCAAACCTTCGCTGATCTCCCTGATTTACACCCTCGACGTCGAATTAGAGGCCGAGGACGAGGTATTGAAGCGGCTCGGCGGTGACCGCTACATCGGCTTGACGCCCGATACGACCTACAAATTCGTCGCCAAGGCGCCCGCAAAACTAAGTTCGCGCCCCGTGGTCATCGGCACCGGCCCTTGCGGCCTGCTCGCCGGGTTCGTTCTCGCCGAGATGGGATTCCGCCCGATTATCCTCGATCGCGGCAAGATCGTGCGCGAACGCACCAAGGACACTTTTGCGCTGTGGCGCAAGGGTGTATTGAACCCGGAATCCAATGTGCAGTTCGGCGAAGGCGGCGCGGGCACCTTTTCCGACGGCAAGCTCTATAGTCAAATCAAGGATCCGGAATTTCGGGCCCGTAAGGTGCTGAAGGAATTTGTCCAGGCCGGCGCACCCCCAGAGATCCTTTATGTCAGCAAGCCGCACGTCGGAACTTTCAGACTGGTGTCGATGGTCGAGAACATGCGTGCCACCATGCAGAACTTGGGCGCCGACACTAGATTTCAGAGCAAAGTAACGGACATCGACATCGAAGCGACCGCGGACGGGGAACGGCGCGTGCGCGGCGTCGTGCTCGAAAGCGGTGAATATATCGCTACCGACCATGTCGTGTTGGCGGTGGGACACAGTGCCCGCGACACTTTCCAGATGCTCTATGATCGCGGCGTCTATGTAGAGGCCAAGGCGTTTTCCATCGGTGTAAGGATCGAGCATCCTCAGGCCATGATCGACTGCCTCCGGTTCGGAAAGTACGCCGGTCATCCGCTTCTCGGAGCGGCCGACTATAAGCTTGTGCACCACTGCGCCAACGGCCGCGCGGTCTATAGCTTTTGCATGTGCCCCGGCGGTCAAGTCGTGGCGGCAACCTCTGAAGTCGGGCGGTTGGTCACCAACGGCATGAGCCAGTACTCGCGGGCCGAGCGCAACGCCAATAGCGGGATTGTCGTCGGTGTCACGCCCGCCGATTATCCGGGGCATCCGCTCGCGGGAATCGCGTTTCAGCGCGCGTGGGAGTCCTTAGCCTTCACGGCAGGCGGCGGCACATATGAAGCGCCCGGACAACTTGTCGGTGATTTCCTCGCCGGACGGCCTTCAACCACTCTCGGCGGTGTGTTGCCGTCCTATAAGCCCGGCGTGCACTTAACCGACCTCGCTCCGTGTCTGCCTGACTACGTAACGGCAGCAATCCGCGAGGCGCTGCCGGCTTTCGAGCGGCAGATCAAAGGCTACACCATGGCCGACGCCATCATGACCGGCGTGGAGACCCGCACCTCGGCGCCGATCCGCATTAAGCGCGGCCCGGATCTCCAAAGCCTCAATACGCGGGGCCTTTATCCGGCGGGCGAGGGCGCCGGCTATGCCGGGGGTATTTTGTCGGCGGCGGTGGACGGTATCCGTGTCGCCGAAGCGATCGCGCTGAGTGTAATCGGCGCCACGCCGCCACAAGGTTAATCGTCCACCACTTGCCAATTTCCATCGGTCTGCTGGCAGGCGGTGCCGTAGGCTTCGGTATTTCTCCCGCCGATGACGACCTCCTGCTGGAACTCGCGGCACTGGCGTCCGTCCGCGGTCACGCCGTCGCGGACGGCGGTGACGGTGCCCGAACGGCCGGCCTCGTTCCAGATTATCGCGTCACCGATCGGTGCCGAGGTCGCCTGCGTCAGGGCCTCCTCATGGGCCCGCTGCTGAGTTTCATTCAATTCATTGAATACGAAGAGGCCAAGCGCGGTGAGACCAAGGAAGCGCAGGGCGTCACGATCGCGATAGTGAAAACCGAAACCCAGATAGGGCCGGCCGTAGGGGCGCAAGACCTGGATGTGATTGTATGAGCGGCTGCGGGGCACGGCGATGCGGCGATAGGCGGGCGGTTGGCGCTGGACGACGACCACGCGGGGCGAGCCGTGCCAATGGCGATCGCTGCGCCATTCTAGACGGGCTCCGCCGCGCCCGCCATCGCGGTCATCGCGCCGATCGTCCCGAATATCTCGACGGTCGCGGTCCTGAGCGACGGCCGGGGCGAGGGCGCCGAGCGCCGTGCTGGCGATCAGCAGCGCCGCAATACTCGATCTCAGTGATGCTCGCATTTTCAGCATGGGTTTTCTCCCTTTGGTCTTGGGGCGCAGCCTGGCGGCGCTCTGTGGCCGGGATATGGCGAATCGCGGCCATAACTGTGGCATCCCATAACTCATTGAAACTACGAGCACAAAGTTTCAGGGCTGGGGTGCCGGATATGCTTTACCCGCAGCCGCAGAATCGGATAATATCTGGCATCGGGAAGCGCCGTCTGCGGGCTTTCCGGCTTAAAAGGCCAGACCATGTGGTGGGCCACCGACGTGTCATGTTGCTTAAGAAGGATATGACCCAATGCGCTTCACGGCGCTTCATTTCCATCCAATAGCAGCCATCCTGATGTCTTGCGGGTCCGCCCGCTAACGACGCTAGGAGCATGTCGGCGCGTAATTTGCCCGTCGCGTAAGCGAGGGCAGTGTTGGGGGCTTTGAGCCCGAAGGAGAATTGATATGTCTATCTCACGTGTTCCCGTCTTGGCGTCAGAGAGCGGACTGTCCGCCTATATGGCGGCGATCAAGAAATTCCCGCTTCTGGAACCCGAAGAAGAATACATGCTGGCGCACCGTTTTGCCGATCACGGCGATACCGAGGCCGCGCACAAGCTTGTCACCAGCCATCTGCGCTTGGTCGCGAAAATCGCCATGGGCTTCCGGTTTTACGGGTTGCCCGTCTCGGACCTGATCTCCGAAGGCAACATCGGTTTGATGCGGGCCGTGAAAAAGTTCGAACCGGAGCGTGGCTTCCGCCTCGCGACCTACGCCATGTGGTGGATCAAGGCCGCCATCAACGAATACGTGCTCAATTCCTGGTCGTTGGTGAAGATCGGCACCGTGGCGGCGCAAAAGAAACTGTTCTTCAACTTGCGCAAGCTGAAGGCCAAGCTTGGTGTCTATGAAGAGGGCGACATTCCAATGGAGGCCGCCAAGACCATCGCCAAGCGGCTCGACGTGACCACGAAAGAGGTCATCGACATGAACCGCCGGCTGTCACGATCCGACGCCTCCCTCAATCAGATGGTCGTCGAGGACGGCGACACCGAACGCCAGGATCTCTTGGTTGACGACAAGCCGAGCCAGGAGAGCGCGTTGATCGAGAAGCAAGACCGCGTGCTAGGCGCAAGCTTACTCCATCAAGCCCTAACGACGTTGACCGATCGCGAACGGCGCATCATTGAGGAGCGCCGCCTGGCCGAAAACCCACGCACGTTGGAAGCGATCGGCGCCGATTACGGCATCAGCCGTGAGCGCGTCCGCCAGATCGAGAACCAAGCCTTCGCCAAGCTGCAGAAGTCCATGGTATCGGCCTCGAATGCGCTCGAATCGGCGGCATCCAGGGCGATGCCGCGGCTGGCTCTGGCTTAGAACCCGGCGCGATGCTTGATTATTGCCGCCCTGCTCGCAAGAGCGGGGCGGCTTCATTTGAGACAACGGCGATTGACCCAATTTCACTACGAGATCCGCGCGGGTGCGTGCTGAAGCCTTGCGCGATAATGACATCGGCACGGACCGGCGGGTTATAAGCGAATGCATGATTGCGATTGGCCGGGACTTGGAGAATGTCGTGTTATCGCGGGCCGTGCGCTACCACTTCGAACGCTGCGTCCTCGTCAATGGCGAGAAAACCGTCGTATTCCGCTAGAAATTGGGGGCGTCTGGTGGGTAAGGGGAAAGCTTGTCCCACGGATTTTTGGTCTATAAGATCGGCTTGCGCAATTTGCCCGCATCCGCGGCGTAGCGGCTTCGCGCGAGCGGCCCAAAAAACATGCCCAAGGCCATCCTAATCGTCGAAGACAACGAGTTGAATATGAAGCTGTTCAACGACGTGTTGCAGGCGCATGGCTACAATACGGAGCAGGTCAAGATGGCCGGTTGGTCGTGGAAAAGGTCCGTAAGTGCCGGCCTCTTCTCATTTTGATGGATATCAATCTGCCCGAGATATCCGGCCTCGATCTCACAAAAATGCTTAAGGCGGACGAAGAATTATGCGGCATTCCCGTGGTGGCGGTGACCGCCTTCGCCATGAAGGGCGACGAGCAGAAGGTCCTTAACGGCGGTTGTGATGGCTATATCGCCAAGCCGATTACGGTCTCGAGCTTCCTGCAAGCGGTCGCGCGTTTTTTGACGCCGCAGACTCTTCCATAGCTAGAGCATCGCGCCGAAAAGTGGGAACCGGTTTTCGGCAAAAGCGATGCGACCACAGATAGATGGCGCCATCACTGTGACTCCGATTTAGCGCTGGTTGCCCTAGCGATTTCCGCAATGAAAAAGCCCACCAACCGGGTGGGCTTTCTAATCCGACAAGAAGGGCGATTCTACTTGATCTTGCCTTCCTTGAAGGCCACATGCTTGCGCACGACCGGATCATATTTTTTCATCACCATCTTCTCGGTGATATTGCGCGGATTCTTGGTCGTCACGTAATAGTAACCCGTGCCCGCCGTGCTTTCCAACTTGATCTGGATTGTGGCCGCCTTCGCCATGGTCGTGCCCTGTCCTTAAAATTTGCGGAACCGCGCGCGACGGCCGGTCTAATGAGCGGCGCACAATACACTGCCGGAAATCAGTGTCAAGCGCTGGGCTGGGCCGGAAATATCTTATAAATCAGGGTATTACAGCCAGTTGTGGGGCGTCATCGAACGTCACTAAGCCCATCAGGACTGGATCGCTGACGATCCGCCGTGCCACTTCCAGGTCCACGATCCGGTCGGCGTGAGTTTCCGCGGGGCAATCCATCCGCAGGCTTTCGTGCACTGCCGGGTCATCGGCGGGCGAGAGCCAACGGCGGTGAGCTGCGTCTCCGGTCGCGGCTTCGGCAAATAGTTGATCGACGACGTCGCTGACGGACGCCGGCGCGCCACTAAGGCAGACGTCGGGCAAGAGGCCGAGGCCATGCACATCCACACCGCGCGGCGTTACCATGCGCGCCCAAGTCAGTGCGATCTCGCCGCCGTTGGGAAGCCGTCTCAGGGATTGCACCGAACCTTTGCCCCAGCTGACGGTGCCGACAATGGCGGCGCGCTTGTTGTCTTGCAATGCCGCGACAACGATCTCCGTGGCCGACGCCGATCGACCGTCAATGACCGCGGCCATGGGAACGCCCTCGGCAACATCGCCGCGATTGGCGGCATAATATTGATTGGCGCCCGGATGACGCCCATGCAGTGTGATGATCGTGCCGCTTTCGAGGAAGAGATCGGCCACGTCGATGGCTTGATCCAGAAGACCGCCGGGATCTCCGCGTAGATCAAGCACGATACCCTTGAGCGTGCCGCCGTTGTCGTGCTGAGCCGTGGTCACGGCCTTTTCAACGGCATAGGCGGTGCGCTGATTGAAGCTCGCAATCCGTACTTCCAAGAGGCCATCGCTGAGGCTACTCGTCACGGTATCGGGCACAACAAGATCCAGTTCAGCGGTTACGACACGCGGTTCGGGTTCGCCGGGCCGCTTTGCGGTCAACGTGACCGTCGTGCCGATGGCGCCGTCTAGGCGTCGGCGTATATCGGCAAGCGAACGGCCAGTTAAGGAGACGCCATTGGCGTGGGTAATGACGTCGTCAAGCTCGAGTTCGGCGAGGGCGGCCGGGCCTCCGTCGACAATCGCTTGAATCAACGCGCCGTCATCTTCGAGTACAACGCGGACGCCGAGGCCGATGACGCCGTCGCGCACCAGTCTGTTGCGGACCGCATTCTCGCGCGTCGCGTAGCGCGAGTAGGGATCGAGCGCGGTCAACGCACCTGCGAAAACGGCCATGTAGATCGCTTCGGCATCGGCGGCCAACATCAGCGGCGATGCCTTTCGGCTCGCGACCAGGGCCTGGAGTGTCGCCAAGCTCCAGGCGGGGATGTCGCTTCGCGATGCGCGTCCAAGATCTCCGATGGTCCGGCCACGGTACGTGACGATCAGCCGGCCGCCGGTACTTATGGCCCGAATCTCCGGATCAATCGACTTGAGTCCCGCCAAGGCCGCGGTAAATAAGTCGTCGATGGGCGGGTCCTCGAAAGCCCGGTCCTTGATTTCCCCGAAGCCCCTGACCAGGACATCGTTCACCGCATTGATGTCGAGCCCACCGATGATGACGCGGCGCGGCGCCCGAGGTGTGTCCCTGCCCATGCCGGCACAAGCGCCGAGCATGAGGGCCAGGGCCGCTACGGCGCCGCACCTGATCAAACCGGAAAGCTGCGTACCTGAATGAATGATCTTCATCGCCTGCGACGGGTTGGCCTCGTGGGTGCGCGTGGCGCCTCTTTTCTGAGGGCCTTAACATCCCGGCCCCCAGAGTCGACCCTCCCAGAGTATTCGAAGACGATGCCGCCCGCCACCTCATTGGTTTCCAGAAGGTTGACGTCAATGACGTCGCCTACCCGCAATTGCATGCCCCGCCGTCGGCCGACAACCCGGTGGCCGCGTTCATCCAAGTCGTAGAAATCCTGAGGTAAATTGCGCATGGGCAAGATGCCGTCGGCTCCGGTCTCGTCCAGATTGACGAACAGGCCAAAGCGGCTGACACCGCTGATGCGCCCGCGAAAGACAGCGCCGGTGCGGTCGGCGAGGAAGGCTGCCGTAAATCGGTCAACGGTCTGGCGCTCGGCCAGAGCTGCACGGCGCTCGGTCATCGAGATGTATTCACAGGTAGCGATCAGGTCGGGATCGTGTTTAGGGTTCCAGCCGCCTTCGCCGAGCCTGCCGGCGGCGATCAACGCGCGGTGAACCAGAAGATCGGAATACCGCCGGATTGGCGAGGTGAAGTGTACATACTTTTTCAGCCCCAAACCGAAGTGGCCGATATTCCCGGGGCTGTAGATCGCCTGGGCTTGGGTGCGCAGGACCAGGGTGTTGACCATATGCACGTGGGGCCCGCCGCGTACTTGCGCCAAGACGCGGTTGAAATCGGCGGCGCGCGTTTCGCCGGCGTGTGGAAATTTTAAATCGATGGTTTGCAGCGCCTCGCGCAAGCCGTCGACACGCTCCGGGTCAGGCCGGTCGTGGACGCGATAGACGGCAGGGTAAGCCGAAGAGGAAAGGGTCTCGGCGGCGGCAACATTGGCCGCGATCATGAACTCTTCGATCAATTTATGGCTGTCGTAGCGGGCGCGGGGCTCGACACCGAGAATTTTTCCGTCACGATCGACGACGATCTTTCGTTCGACGAGATCGAGTTCGAGCGTTCCGCGTTTCGCGCGGGCGGCATCGAGTGAGGCATAAGCGCCATAGAGCGGCGCGATCACTCCTGCCATCAGCGGCGTGGTCACGGCATCGGGCGTTCCGTCGCGCGCCGCCTGCACCTGCGTATAGGTCAGACGCGCACGGGAGCGCATGAGGCCGCGAATGATCTTGTGACGCAGGGGTTTGCCCTTGTCGTCTATCCACATATCGGCGACGAGGACCGGGCGGTCCTCGTCGGGCTTCAACGAACACCAGCCGTTGGAGAGTTCCTCGGGCAACATCGGCACGACCCGATCGGGGAAATAAACCGAATTACCGCGCAGGTAAGCATCGCGGTCCAGCGCTTCGCCCGCGCGCACATACCAGGCGACGTCGGCGATCGCCACCATCAGATGCCAGCCGCCAGGGTTGGCGGGGTCAGTATCGGGTTCGGCAAAGACCGCGTCATCGAAGTCGCGGGCGTCCTCGCCGTCGATGGTTATGAGTGGGATCTGGCGCAAATCGATGCGCTCACCCAGGGTTGCACCCTTGGCGTTGGCGGCCTCAGCGACGGCCTCGTCGTTGAAGGCATGCGGAATGCCTTGGGCATGAATGGCGATGAGGCTCAGATTCCGACTGGCGTTCATAGGGCCGAGGCGTTCGAGGATTCTTGCCCGCTGGGGTCCATAGCGCGGCACTTCAAAGACTTCCGCCGCGACCAGATCGCCGTGCAGCGCCGGGCCGACATCGCCGCGGGCAATGCTGACTTCGTAACGGTATTTTTTGTCAACCGGACGCAAGCGCCCGACCCCGTCGGCCAACTCATAGACGCCGAGCAAACGTGTCGGCGCTGCCGCGATCTTTTTTATCGGCCGAGCCTCGTAGGTGTCATCGCCAGCGGGAAACAGTTTGGCGAGAACGCGGTCACCAACGCCGACCGTGATCGGCCGGTATTTTCCCCTGGTGCCGCCGTGTGATTTGGGCTGGACCACGAGGATTTCCGGAGGTGGTACGCTTCGGTCCCACTTTACCGGTTTGGCGAACAGGTCGCCGTCTCGGTCAGTATGCGTGATGTCGATGACATCGACGGCGGGCAAGGGGCTGGGCGATCCAAAGGGACGCCCTTTCTGAGATGCCGGCATCTTTGCCGGCATCTTGGGCGGCGACGCGCCATCCTGGTTTCCAGAAAATCCGCCGGGGCCGCGCTCGACGTCCCCGTCAATGGTCAGATTTTTGAGCAGGGCCTTGAGGGCGATTTTCGCCGGGCCCTTGATATTGAATGCGCGTGCGATGTCGCGCTTGCCGATTTTTAGTTTCGAACCGGGAGTTTTTGAATCGCGGATAAACGCAAGGATTTCGTCCTTGCTGGGAAGTGACATATCGTTATTGGTCTTCTTAAAATGAGGTTTGGGTCGCGCGGTCGTTTTGGCGTATGCCTTGCCACCGCGCGGGTGAGAGGGACGGTTCAACCGTTATTCCGCCGCTTTGCGGGCCGTCGCCCGGCCTTTCGCGCTTTTGGCCGTGGACTTCGTCGTACTCGCCTTTACCGCTTTCGTGGTTTTGGAGAGCGGTGCATCGGCTCTCGCGGCCTTGCTTTTCGGTGATTTCACGGCTGCGCCGCCCTTGGCAGCCTTAGCCATGAGCAAGGCCACCGCTGAATCGACGCTGACGGTGGTCGCGTCCATGTCCTTGGGCAAGGTCGCGCGAAGCTGCCCATGCTGTATATATGGGCCGAAACGGCCAGAGCGCAAGGTGATGGCGCGGCCGTCCGCGGGGTGATTGCCGATGTTCTTGGCCCGTCCGCCGCCGCGTCGGCTTTGGCGCTCTTTGCCTTCGGCCAGGACAACGACCGCGCGGTTCAATCCGATTTCGAGGACGTCGTCGTCTTTGGGCAGCGATTGATAACGCGGGCCAACCTTTAGGTAGGGTCCGAAGCGGCCGATACCAGCCAGGATCATCTCGCCGGATTCGGGTTCGGGCCCGATCTCGCGCGGCAGCGCCAGAAGCTTCAGCGCGCTTTTCAAGTCAACGGCGTGCATGTCGGTGCCCTTGAGCAGCGATGCGCGCTTCGGCTTTTCGCCCTTTGCAACCTTCTTCTTCCGCTTCTTCTTACCGTCGGGCCCTAACTCTTCGGCCACCGGCGGCGGTGCCGGCAGGACTTCCTCGCCGCCCAACTGCACGTAGGGACCGTAGGGGCCGACGCGCAGCGTCACTTTCAGGCCCGAGACCGGATCGAGGCCGAGTTGCTTTGGGCCGTCCAGCACTTGACCATCGGCCGGTTCCGGTGCGCCGAGGGGGCGGGTGTAGCGGCATTCGGGATACTTGCTGCAGCCGATAAAGGCACCGAACTTGCCAAACTTTAGGCCGATCCGGCCGTCGGCGCAGGCTGGGCATTTTCGGGGGTTAGCGCCTTCGACGCGAACCGGGAACAAGTGGGGTTCCAAGAGACTGTCGAGCGCATCAATCACGGCGGTACGCGTCAGGTCCTTGGTGCCGTCGATGGCGACGATGAAGTCGCGCCAGAAATCGGCCAGCACATTCTTCCAATTTAAGCGTCCGCCGGAAATCTCATCGAGTTGGTTCTCGAGATCGGCGGTAAAATTGTATTCGACATAGCGGCCAAAGAAGCTCTCCAGGAAGGCGATGACAACGCGCCCGCGGTCTTCGGGAATGAAGCGGCGGCTGTCCATCCGCACGTACTTGCGGTCTTGCAGGACCTGGATGATCGAGGCGTAGGTCGAGGGACGGCCGATACCCTTTTCTTCCAGAGACTTGACCAAGCTGGCTTCCGAGAAACGCGGCGGCGGCTGGGTAAAGTGCTGGTCGGGCGTTACGTTCGTGACGTCAAGCGCCTGACCCGCGATCACGACAGGTAGAATATTGCCTTCGGCGTCCTCGTCCTCGGACTCGCCCGGGGCGGCGGCTGCCGCTGCCGCATCGTCATAAACCTCAAGATAACCCTTGAAGACGATGGTGGATCCGCTTGAGCGCAGCAATGTCTTCCGGTCGGCGGTCGCCGAGACGACCGAGACCTGATCGAGCACGGCGGCTTCCATTTGGCTCGCCACGGTGCGCTTCCAGATCAGATCGTAAAGTTTGAGCTGATCCGGAGAGAGGTAAGCGGCGACGGCGTCGGGCGTGCGCGTTACATCCGTTGGGCGGATGGCTTCGTGGGCTTCTTGCGCGTTCTTGGCTTTGCTTTTGTAGATGCGCGGACTCTCAGGCACCGACTTGGCGCCGTAGCGTTCGCCGATGAACTTGCGCAACGAAACGATGGCTTCACCGTCCATTTGCACGCCGTCGGTTCGCATATACGTAATCAAGCCCACGGTTTCGCCGCCGATCTCAAAGCCTTCGTAAAGCTTCTGGGCGACATCCATGGTCTGACGGGCGGAGAAATAGAGTCGGCGCGAAGCGTCCTGTTGCAAGGTAGAAGTCGTGAATGGCGGATAGGGGCGGCGCTGTTTGGTCTTCTTCTCGACCGCCGTGACGGTGAATTGCCCCTCACGCACGGTCGTCGCCGCCCGTCCGGCGATCTCGGCATTCACCAAGCCGAATTTGTCGAGTTTGTTGCCTTCGAAATGGGTCAGCCGGGCGGCGAATTTCTCCGCCTTGGCCGTGCCCAGCTCCGCCCCGACGGTCCAGTATTCCTCAGCCCTAAACTTCTCGATCTCCAGTTCCCGGTCGCAGATCAGGCGCAAGGCGACCGACTGCACGCGGCCGGCGGACTTGCTGCCGGGAAGCTTGTGCCACAGAACCGGCGACAGCGTGAAACCGACGAGATAGTCGAGCGCGCGGCGCGCGAGGTAGGCGTCGACCAATTGCTGATCGACCTCGCGCGGATGCTGCATCGCTTCCAGGACGGCATTCTTAGTAATGGCATTGAAGGTCACTCGCTTGATCGGCGTGCTGCCGAGTGCCTTGCGATGGATGAGCTCGTCCTTGACGTGCCAGGAAATGGCTTCGCCTTCGCGGTCGGGGTCGGTGGCGAGGATGACGCCGTCGGCGCCTTTCACGGCATCGACAATCTCCTTGATGCGTTTCTGGGAGGCGGCGTCGACTTCCCAGTCCATGGCGAAGTCCTCGTCCGGACGGACCGAGCCGTCTTTCGGGGGCAGGTCGCGGATGTGACCGTAGGACGCCAGCACCTTAAAACCATCGCCAAGATACTTGCTGATGGTCTTGGCTTTGGCCGGGGACTCGACGATCACGACCTTCATTGAAACGCCCTATCTTTCGACCATCCCGCGCGTTGGCCCGAGGCGGCAAGGCCGCATTCCAAGGCTTCCGATGGCGTGTGAATTAAGGCTGTTAGCGCGGAAACGTTAAAAAATTCAAACCGTTCCGATTAACAGCACGCGGTTGCCTGGCAACCTCTCCAACCGTCCGGCCAGCTCCAGTTCGAGGAGGACCGTAGCCAAAACGGCGGGTGACACTTGGCACTGCCTCAACAGTTCGTCAACACCGGCCGGCGCCGAGCCAAGCGCCGCCTCGATCTTTCGGCGGGTCTCGGGCGTATTATTCTCCCCAATGATTTCAATATGTTGCAGCGTGGCCGCGGCGGGCGAAGAAAAATTCGGTGCCGGTACATTCACTGATGGCAATT
>SHVO01000048.1 GCA_009694245.1 Rhodospirillaceae bacterium
CCCGTTGGCCCCGCCGGAGCGTCCGGCCTCGACAAACGAAATCGCAGTCAGCAGACCCTGAGGAATGCGCATGCCGCGTTCGTAGCTCTGCAGGTAGCGCAGACACTGCAAACCCGGCGCCACATCCGCTTCCTGCGTGAGGGCCGGGCCGGCGAAACTTGCGACGGCGACGAAAGCCCAGACCATCCTCTTCGCGCGTGTCATGAAGCTTCTATTCCTTTGGCTAAGCCGGGTTACCGCAGGCATTGCTGCCGCAAAACTGGATGATCATCGGTGCCGAACGCCAGCGCACGAGGTCGTCGAAATATTCCGCATCAGCGGCATAGGCCGAGTCATCCTGCACGAATGGCGTTCCGTTGCTGTTGGCAAGTTGGGGGACGGATACGATGGCACCCGCCGGTACCTGGGCGCCGGTCGTGGCGCGGAAGCCGTAGACGCGATCTTTACCGTGGCTGATGAGGACATAGGCGGCGGTGGCCGTGATCTGCGTCACCGCGATATTTTGCACGACAAGATTGCCCGCTGGGTAGGTTGAAGGCGGCGTGCGCACCATGCCGCTGGTATTTTGCAACGTGTTCGTCGTGGCAATAGCATAGGAGATCCGGCCGCCAGATCCGTCGGTGATATCGTTTTCGGAGAGATCCAGATTTACCCAGGGCACTACGCCTTGGGCGCTCGTGCAAACCCCGGCTTGACAGCCGCTGGTGTAGGGCGTTCCGGCCGCAACCGCCTGACCAACAGTGGCCACGGCACTCGCGTTTCAAGGCGTCGCCGGGCACGGCAGGCAGCCATAGCGGATGGTGTGAAGGATCAGCGCTTGTTCGATCCGGTCCAAGCGCTGACCCGATCCCGAATTCTTACTGTTCTGGATTACCGGCGCGATGCCTGCCAGGCCACAGGCGCACGCGCTCAACGTTTTTGCGCGGCTTGCGAGTTTGCGCGATCCGGTCTTTGAGCGCAAGCCTAAACACTTAATATATCAATGAGTTATGACGGTATTGGCGTGGCGCCACCGGCCGCGAAACTCGCCGCCTTTCCGCCCGCGTGCTATGAGCTGGAACATGTGGACCGACATTGTCGATCTCAGGGCCTTTTACACCGGCGCCCTCGGGCAACTGGTGCGCCGCCTGATCTCGCGCCGCCTGCGCCAGATTTGGCCGACGCTGGTCGGCCATCGGGTCTTGGGCGTCGGCTTCGCCGCGCCTTTTCTCGGGCTCTTCCTAGGCGAGGCCGAGCGCGTCCTCGCGGCCATGCCGGCCGGGCAGGGGGTCATGCGCTGGCCCGACGGCGTGGCCAATCTTTCGGTGCTCACCGACGAACAGACCTTACCGTTCCCTGATCGGTCCATCGATCGTCTGCTGCTGATCCACTGCCTGGAGGGCAGCGTCCAGCTGCGGCCGTTCTTGCGTGAATGCTGGCGAGTCATGGCCGACGGCGGGCGCCTGATCGCCGTTGTCACCAATCGCAACGGGCTGTGGGCGCGCGCCGAGAATGTGCCCTTCGCCCAAGGCCGGCCCTATTCCATGGGCCAGATCTCCCGCCTTCTCCGCGACAACCTATTTGTACCCCTGCAAACCACCACGGCGCTGTTCTTGCCGCCGCTGTGGTGGCGGCTGTTCGGAGCTTGGGCGACGACCTTGGAAGATCTCGGCGCGCGGTGGTTTCCGACGGTTGCCGGCGTGCTTATCGTCGAAGCCGAGAAGCAGATTTATGCAGCACCTTTCGATGCCGTGCCGGCGCAAGGCGCGCGTGCCAAGGCCACGGTACGAGCGGCCGGCAACGGCGTCACGTCACGGACGAGTCAAAACGAATAGCGCCTGCTCGCAAAATAAGTTGGCGCGTTTGCCGGTGGCGGCGAAGCCCCTGCGCTGTCCCGTGGCATCCAGCGCGAACCCGGCTTCGATCCGCACGCCCATCAACCGACACAGGTCGATAAAGTCGAGCACCGTGCACAGGTGAATATTGGGTGTCTCGAACCATGGGTCCGAGAGCATCGGCGTGACCGGCATGCGCCCACCGAACATCACCGACAGGCGCACGCGCCAATGGCCGAAATTGGGAAACGAAACGATGGCGCGACGGCCGATACGCAGCAATTCTTCCATGACTGCCCGAGGATTGTGGGTCGCCTGGAGTGTTTGGCTGAGGACCACAAAGTCGAACGCGCCGGAGGGGTAGTCCTTGAGATCGGTTTCCAGGTTTCCCTGGATGACCGGCAATCCATGCGTAACCGCGGCCCGCACGCGGGCCATGGACAGCTCCAGTCCGCGGCCGTCCACCCGCTTGAACCGCGTCAGATACGCGAGCAAGGTGCCGTCGCCGCAGCCGACGTCGAGAACCCGGCTACCCGCCGGTACCAGATCGGCGACTTGTTGCAGGTCAACGCGAATGCGCGGTGCGGCGCCCGCGGCGGTTTCCGGACCAGCTGCGGCGGGGCTCATGCTCTCGGCCCCTTGGCTAAGCGGGGCGGCAGGCCGCAAATCTCGGCGGAGCCGTCGATGAAGCCCTGCAGCGTCTGATGAAACTCCGGCTCGTCGAGCAAGAACGCATCGTGGCCCTTATCGGATTCGACTTCGACAAAGCTGACATTCGCCGCGACGGCGTTCAGCGCGCGCACGATCGCCCGGCTTTCTTCGGTTGGAAACAACCAGTCGGAGGAGAAAGAAATCAGGCAGTATCGGACCGGCGTGCCTTTGAAAGCATTGGCCAGGACCCCGCCATTCTCCTGCGCGAGATCGAAGTAGTCCATGGCGCGCGTAATGTAGAGGTAGGAATTGGCATCGAAACGATCGACGAAGGTATAGCCCTGGTGGCGCAGGTAGCTCTCAACCTGAAAGTCCGCATCGAAGCCGTAGGTCAAAGTTTCGCGGTCCTGCAGGCGGCGGCCGAACTTGCGATGCAGCGCTGCTTCGGACAAATAGGTGATGTGGGCGGCCATCCGCGCAACCGCGAGGCCGCGTTTCGGGATCTTGTCTACCTCGAGATAATTGCCGTGGCTCCAATCCGGGTCGGCCATGATGGCCTGGCGCCCGACCTCGTGAAACGCGATGTTTTGGGCGGAATGGCGGTAAGAGCCGGCGATCGGCACGGCCGCGAACACGCGGGTAGGGTAACGGCTGGCCCATTCCAAGACCTGCATCGCGCCCATTGAGCCGCCGGTGACACAGAAAAGTTTCTCGACCCCGAGATAATCGAGCAGTTTGGCTTGGGCTTGAACCATGTCGCGGATGGTGATGACCGGAAAGCGCAGGCCCCAAGGCTTGCCTGCGCCAGGATCGATCTCCTTGGGTCCGGTAGAGCCCATGCAGCCGCCGAGAACGTTGGCGCAGACCACAAAAAACCGGTCGGTGTCGATGACCTTGCCGGGTCCGACCAGATCGTCCCACCAGCCGCGCTTTCCGGTCGCCGGGTGAACGCCCGCCAGGTATTGGTTGCCAGTCAGGGCGTGACAGACCAGCACGCAATTGGTGCGCGCGGCGTTAAGCGTGCCGTAGGTCTGATAGGCGAGCGTCACGCGTGACAGCGTCACGCCCGACTGGAGAACCAAGGGGCTCTCCAGGGTCATTTTGAGGTCGGGGGCCGCCGGCGCGGAGGCCGGTGGCGGGGCGAATTCGGGCGCCATCGTCGTCCAATGTCCTTAGCTCTGCGGCCGGGCCGGCGTTTCCTCGCGCGGCGGGGCGGCACGTCCGACCGCAAACCTCGCCAAAACACCTCCCGGCCACGGCTATGTCAATGTTTTCTTTGATTTTGACGCCCTGGGCAACTATGACTCGGGCCCGTTTGGCGGGCTCGCCCCGCTGCCGATCGCGCAAATCTGGATGACCGCGGTCTGCGATGCCCTCAGAGGGGCTAGATGGAGGGTCGCCGTGCCTAAGCCAAGAGCCAAGCTCGCGAAAATCGGGCCCACGAAAAGTGGGGCCGCGAGAACCAAGACCGTCCTCTTCGACCGCGTCGCCTTCATCGGCATCGGATTGATCGGCGCGTCGATGGCCTTGGCGATGCGCCGCGCCGGCCTTGCGCGCTCGATCGTCGGCTGCGCTCGCCGCCCCAAGACGCGCAAAACCGCACTCAGCCTCGGTGTCGTGGACGAAGCCACGGCAGACTACGCCGACGCCGTCACCGGCGCCGACCTGGTTGTCATTGCAACGCCCGTCGGCACCAACGGGATGATCGCCAAAGCCATCTCGGCTCACCTCAAGCCCGGCGCCATTGTCACCGATGTCGGCTCGGTCAAGCAGGCGGTGGTTGACGCGGTCGCACCGCACATTCCCAAAGGCGTCCATTTTGTGCCGGCTCACCCGATCGCGGGCACCGAGCACTCCGGACCGGAAGCCGGTTTCGCCGAGCTCTTCGACCGCCGCTGGACGATCTTGACGCCGCTGCCCCGGACTTCACCTAAAGCCACCGCGAAAATCGCCGACATGTGGCGCAAGATGGGTGCGAATGTCGCCAATATGCAGCCCGAGCACCACGACATGGTCTTGGCCATAACCTCGCATCTGCCGCACCTCATCGCCTACACCATTGTTGGCACGGCCGCGGACCTGGGTGGGGATTTGAAACAAGAGGTCATCAAATACTCCGCCTCGGGATTCAGGGATTTTACGCGCATCGCTGCCTCGGACCCGATCATGTGGCGCGACATCTTCCTCAACAACCGCGATGCCGTGCTTGAAATCCTTCAGCGGTTCACCGAGGATTTGACGGCGATGCAGCGCGTCATCCGCAAAGCCGACGCCAAGGCCTTGGAAGAGTCATTCACGCGCACCCGCGCCATTCGCTGTGGCATCATAGAAGCGAAGCAGGCTTAAAATGCCGACGGATCTACACCTCACCATCGCCAATAAGGCCTACTCGTCGTGGTCGCTACGCCCCTGGATCGCCATGAAGGCCCAAGGCTTGGTTTTCCGCGAGACCGTCGTTCACCTCGACGATCCGGAAACCAAGGCCAAGATTTTAGGTTATTCTCCTGCCGGGAAAGTGCCCGTACTCCAGCACGGCGACATCACGGTCTGGGAATCGCTCGCCATACTCGATTATTTGGCCGAGGCCTATTTCGACAGGCATTGGTGGCCGACGGATCCCTCCGCCCGCGCCATGGCGCGCGCCATCTCGGCCGAGATGCACGCTGGATTTGGTGCGCTGCGTTCGAATATGCCGATGAATGTCCGGCGGAGCTTGCCCGGCAAAGGGCGCGCCGAAGGCGTCGGCAGCGACATAGCCCGGATCACCGCCATCTGGCGCGAGTGCCGGGGCAAATTCGGCTCAGGTGGTCCATATCTTTTTGGCGCATTTTCCAACGCCGACGCCATGTTCGCGCCAGTCGTCACGCGCTTCAAGACCTATGCCGTGGAGCTTGATGCCGCAAGCCAGGCCTATAGCGACGCTGTCTTGAACCACCCGGCGATGAAGGAATGGTATGCCGCCGCCGCCGTTGAGCCCTGGGTCATTGATAAGTACGAGGCGTAAACGGCCTAGGGTGCGCCGGGCGGCTTGCGGCGTTTCTTATGAATGTTAAGGAACACGCGTTCGATCAGCGCCCAGAAAGCCGCGAGCCCAAGCACGAACAGGGCGACATCCGCGGATGTCTTGACGCGAATTCCGCCGAGCGCGAGCAGCGCGAAGGCCAGGGCCCGAAAGCCTGTGAGCAGCGAGCCCTTCATGGTGTTCTTGGGTGCATGACACTTTGAGTGTGTCCCCGGAAGGGCGGCGAAGTAAGAAAAACAGGTAGGGGGATGGCATCGTCCTAGCCAGCGAGTCTCCGCCACGTTCCGGGCGCGTGAATCGCCAAATGCCGATAAAGTCGAGGATTCTCAATTCCACGAGTGGCGCCCCAAATGGGCGGGATCGCCCATTGGATTTCGCTCTCGGCGTGTAATCCGCTAAACTACGGCCATGATCGAGCTTGCGCTTACCGCCTTCGCGAATTTTGTTATCACCATCGACCCTATCGGCGTCGTGCCCTTTTACGTCGCCCTTACGGCGGGCAGTAGTCGTGAGGCCCGTCGCGCGGTGGCGCTGAAAAGCGTTGCAATCGCCGCCATCATCCTCCTGGTTTTCACGATCATTGGGCAGCCGCTGCTGCACTACCTTGGCATCTCGTTGCCGGCCTTCCGAATTGCCGGCGGCGTGTTGCTTCTGATTTTGGCGGTCGAGATGGTCGTTGCCAAGGAGGGTGGCATTCGAGCCCCGACGCCATCGGAGAAGGAGGACGTGGCGCAGCGCCGCCCCGATGTCGCCGTGTTCCCGCTGGCGATCCCGCTGATCGCCGGCCCGGGCGCCATCGCCTCGACCATCCTGCTCCAAGCGCAGAGCGCGGGTGAGCCCCTGGCGCAGTTAGTGACGGCCGGGGTCATGATCGGCGTGCTCGCCCTGGTCGCCATTTGCTTCTTGACGGCGGATATAATCATGGCGGTGCTCGGCCTGACCGGCGTGCACGTCATGTCGCGTGTTCTCGGGATTGTTCTCGCGGCCCTGGCGGTCAACAATATTGTCGAAGGGCTGCGTTTGAGCTTTCCTAACTTAGGCGGATAGCAGCGGCGATGATGCCGGTTCCCGAATTTCTTAAATCTCGCGCCACGGGACGGAATCTTGTAATCGTGGCCCTATTCACCATCGCCTTAGGATTGCTATCGCACCTCGTCCTGGCCCCGATCTATCGTGGAATAACCGGCTTTGCGCCCTTCGAACTTCAATCCTCGCTGTCAAAATTCATGATTGCCGTGGAACTGGGTGCCCTCGCTGAGGGTGCGGCAACCAAGACCTACATCTCCTTTGCGGCAGTCGATCTGGCCTATGTGCTGGCGACGGCGTTGCTGTTCACGCTCTTCTGGCCGTGGCTGTTCGTCAAATCGCCGACGCGCCTCAACGCATTTCTGGTTCGCGGCGGCATTCTGCTGTTGCCGTCTTACATTGCCGTCCTGGATCTTGCCGCAAAGGTCGGATTTTTTCGGCTGCTGCGCGGTTTGGCCGGGCCTTCCTATGCCATGACCGTCGAGTTCTGCGCCGTGGTTCACCGCCTCAAGTTTGCCGTGATCGATATCCGGAACGGCCTAACGGCGGCGGCCCTACTGGCAGCCGTCGTGGGTTTCGTCCTAACGCAGCGCTCCTCGCCATAGCCCAGCGGCGGAGCGCCGCTTCCTGTATAACTCTCAGGCGAGAGATTTGATATAAGCTGTTGCTTACGCCGCGAGCCGGGAGCTTCATTGCGATGGATAACGCACTACTTTGGAGCTACGTCCACGGCCTGCTCTTCGCACTTTGGCTGGCGGTGGATTTGGGCGCGTTCATCGCGACGGCTTGTGTCAAGAATCCATCTCGGAGCTATGAAGGGCGTACGAAGTTGTTTCGTGTCGCGGAAATGACTCATGTATTGCCGCGCCTTTGTTTCGCACTCATATTACCCACCGGAGTCGAGCTGACCGGCGCCCTCGCGGTCTACCCGCTGACCCCGGGCCTGCGCGCCGCAGGCTGGGTGATCGGCGCCGTCTGGGTGATCGTGATTCTTGTCAGCGCCCGCGCTTACGCTAAACCCCTGGCGGCCAACTTGCGCATCGTCGAGCTCGTCTTCGAGGCTTTCGCGGGACTTGGTTTTGTCGCTTACGGCCTCAATTCCCTGGCTACCGGGGCCCCGATCGACGACGCCTCATTTGCCGCGAAGCTGTTTCTGTTCGGCTTGGTGTTTTGGGCGGCCATCGCCGCCGACATTGGTCTGCGGCCATTTTGCGCGCCGTTCGGTGAGATCGCTTTGGAAGGATCAACCCCCGAACGCGAGGAGGCCATAAGCGCGGCGATCAACCACGCCCTCGCGGCCATGGCAGTCTCGTACATCCTGATCGCAGCGATCGCCTTCATTGGCTACGTCGGGCTATTCTAGTGGATCGATTCTGACACTTGGTTCCCCCAAGTGTCAGGCCGATGCACAAGCCAACCTTTATAATGTGGTCAAAATCCAACCCAATCGATGGGATCGAAGCGTTAGATTTTGACCACTAGGGCCAGACCACGCCCGGCGGCCGGAGTCCGGTTTGGGGTTCCAAGGCCCCGACTTTGACGGTAAACAAATTCCTGCGTTCGTTACTCGGGAATTGCGCTTCCTGGCGAGACGCGCCGAGACTGCATATTCACGTCTGGCTGGGGAATGGAGAAAACATTGTTGATGGATGAAGCGCCTGGCCCGAATGCCGCGCGGACTTGGCCCGGCGGGCCGGCCAAGTCGACGGCGGCGGCTCGACTGGGGCTGGCTGCAAAAATAGCGGTTTCAGCGGCGCTCCTCGCATTCCTCAGCCAAAAAGTAGAATGGCCCGCCGTTGGCGCGCGTTTGAGCGGCGCGACCTTCGGACCCATGGTCGGAGCCTTGGCCTTGATGATCGGATTGGTGTTTATTGCCGCGCTGCGCTGGCGACTGCTCGTGCAGCAGTCCGATGTCCGGATGCCCATATCGGTCGCCGTTCAGTTGACATTCGCCGGGCTGTTCTTCGGCCAGGTTCTGCCGGCGACCGTCGGCGGCGATGTCGTACGCGGCTATCTCGCCTGCCAACGCGGATTGCCGTGGCGGGAGGTGGTTTCCGGCATTGTTCTTGATCGCATTACGGCGTTGCTTGGATCATTGACCTTGATCCTGATGGGCCTGCCTTGGCTTATGACGCTTGTCGCGGGTACGCCCGCGCTTTTGGCATTCGCGGCATTCGCCTCAGCCGCTTTGGTCTGTGCGCTGGGCACACTTCTGTGCATAGACCTAATTCCATTGCCCGGCTGGATTGCGCGTCATCCCTGGATTGGTAGTGGGTTGAATTTGGCCAGGCGCGTGCGCACCGGCCTTCTCTCCAAGGCCGGAATCGCCGCGCTGGCGCTTTCATTGGTTACACACCTTACGACTGTCGTGGTCGTGGTTCTGATCGGCAAAGGCCTCGCCGTTCCGGTTTCGCTGAAGGCGGGGTTCGTCGTCGTCCCGTTGGCGATCTTGGCGGCAGCCGTTCCGGTCTCGCTCAACGGGTGGGGTGTCCGCGAAGGCGTTATCGTCGTGGGCCTCGCGCTGTTCGGTATTTCATCGGGCGACGCGCTTCTGATATCGATTATGCTTGGAGTCGGCGTCATTCTTTCGGTGCTGCCCGGAATCGTCACATGGTTGACCTCACGATGAATCGCGCCCCGCCCAATCCCGAGATCGCGCTATCCTCGCGACAAGCCGCGATAAGGGCACTGTTCGATCAACTCGCCCCGCGGCGCGACTTTTGGCTCGCCCGCAACCGCTATTTCTACGAAGCCGATCACGACTATATGCGCTTCCTGATTCCGGCCGGCGCGTCCGTGCTCGAAATCGGCAGCGGCGACGGCCAGTTACTCGCGGCACTCCGGCCCGCCCGCGGCGTCGGGTTGGACTTCAGTCCGGAAATGATCCGCCTGGCCCGCAAAAAGCACCCCCAATGCGAATGGCACCTCGCCAACGCCGAGGACCCGGCGGCACTCGGGTCAATTTCCGGACCATTCGACTATATCGTGATATCGGACACCATCGGTCTGATCGAAGACTGCGAAACCCTGTTCCAGGTTCTGCATCAATTTACGTCACCTTACACCCGCGTGATTATTGCTTACTATTCGCATCTGTGGGATCCGCTTTTGCGGCTGGCCGAGCGCCTGGGTTACAAAATGCCCCAGGCGCCGCAGAATAATTTGCCGACGGCGGATATCGCCAATCTCCTCGGGCTCGCCGACTATGAACTTGTTCGCCGTGAGTGGCGTCAGTTGCTGCCGCGCCGCATTTTTGGGCTGGGCACGCTGATCAATCGCTTTGTCGCGCCGCTGCCGGGGATCCGCCGCCTTGCCTTGCGCAACTATGTGGTCGCGCGGCCCGTCCCCCGGCGCGCGAGGCTCGCCCACCCGCCTTCGGTCACCATCGTGATTCCCTGCCGCAACGAACGCGGCAACATTGAAAACGCCGTCCGGCGCATGCCCGCATTCGCGCCCGACATTGAAATCATTTTCGTCGAGGGTCACAGCAAGGACGGAACTTTCGAAGAATGCGAACGCGTGCGCGGCGCATATCCGGATCGCGATATTAAAATCCTCCGCCAGGACGGCAAAGGCAAAGGCGATGCGGTGCGTAAGGGTTTCGCGGCTGCGCGCGGCGGTGTCTTGATGATTCTCGACGCCGATCTGACGGTGCCGCCCGAAAGCCTGCCCAGATTTTACGACGCCCTGGTTCTGGGTCGCGGCGAGTTCATCAACGGCACCCGCCTGGTCTATCCCATGGAGGCTGAGGCGATGCGTTTTCTAAACGGAATTGCCAACCGCGGTTTTGCAATTCTCTTTTCCTACCTGCTCAATCAACGATTCACCGATACCCTTTGCGGCACTAAAGTGCTTTGGCGTCGCGATTATGACCACATCGTCGCCAACCGCGGCTATTTCGGCGAATTTGACCCCTTCGGCGACTATGACCTGATCTTCGGCGCGGTGAAGCTGAACCTGAAGATCGTCGAAGTGCCAGTCCGTTATGCCGGCCGCTTCTACGGGGAGACGCAGATTTCCCGGTTCACCCACGGCTGGCTTCTGGCGCGCATGGTTCTATTCGCATGGCGTAAGCTCAAGGCGTTCTGATGATTCCCCAGGCGGTTGATGCGCGTATCGCCGAACATGGCCGCCGGTGGCGCGAGAAGCCGGCTTTGCGCGAAATCTATCTCGATCTCTACCGGCGCATGGCGGCTGAACTGGCGGCCGGCACTACGCTCGAGATCGGCGGTGGCGCTGGAATTTTCAAGGAATACGCACCTGACGTCGTGACAACCGACATATTGGCCGCGCCCTGGCTTGATCTGGTGGCCGACGCGCAATTCCTGCCGGTCGGACCCGCGACCTTCGATAACATCGTCATGTTCGATGTGTTGCACCACATCGAGTTTCCGCGGCGCTTTTTGTACGAGGCTTCGCGCGTCTTGCGCCCGGGCGGGCGGATCATCATGGTCGAGCCTGCGATCACGCCGCTCAGCTGGCCGTTCTATCGCTGGCTGCATCCGGAGCCGGTAGATTTAAGCGCGGATCCCCTGCACGAGGGTAGGCCCGAATTCTCGCGCGACGCCTTCGACGCCAACCAGGCCATTCCCACCCGCCTGATGGCCCGAGACCGCCGGCGGTTCCTGGCGGCTTTCCCCGAGTTCATCATCAGGCGTCGGAGCTGGTTGAGCTTGTTGGCCTATCCCTTGTCTGGAGGATTTCAACCCTGGTGCCTGATCCCACGCCGCTGCGTCGCGCCGGTCTTGTGGATCGAGAACATCCTTGCGCCGATCGTCGGACGGCTTTTCGGATTCCGGCTTTTGATTGTCATTGAGAAGCGGGCAGCGGCAGGATGACACGCCGGCCGCCCCAGTCTCTGGTGCTCGAGTCGCTGGCGCCCTGATCGGCGAACAGATATTCCTGATCGGTTGAGCCCGGCTTGTAAATGCCGAAGGCTAAGGCGACCGCTCCCTTGGGCCGGTTCGGGTAAGAAACCGTGTAATGCCGTATGGCGCGCTCCGATGTCCGGCGGGTGCCTGGGATAAGATCAATTTGAGCGTTGGCTACAATCTCGCCGCCGCCGCCGATCAAGTGAGCGAATATGAGCCAGCGGTCATCCAAAATGTCGGGCGCCACGGACTCGAGCCAGAATGCGGCCCGCAACCCGTCACTTGCTTGGGTCACTTCGGCGGCCCGCAGCCAGACGATGGCTGTGGGCTCAGCGGTACGATGAAATGCAATGTTGCCCTTGGGCGCGGGCCCGCGCGCGGCCAATTCGGCTGCCGACCACCAACGCTGCGGATTGGCATTGCGGTAGGCTTCCGGGAGGTCGTGACCTTCTTCCAGCCGAGCGATCGCGGCCTCGAAATTCACCCGATCGGTGATACGTACCAGCCGCACCCGGGTTTCTGAAACCACGGCAACGCCGTCCGCCGCATCCAACCCGGGTATCCAGGCATTGATCAACTCAATCAGCGATGCAAAGTCTGTAATTTCGCGCCGCGCGAGAATTGCATCGCGCGCGGCGGAAGTTAGAATTGGCTCTACGGCTATGAAATCGCAACGCAACAAATCTTCCATGCGCACGGTCGATGGCCGTTGCCAGTCGATCGGAATATACGCTGAGATATTTGGCAGGGCTGCATGGGATACTATGCCGTGGTCCCAGACCGCCTCCATGTTGCGCAAGGCGGTCGTCGTGCCGTTAAGGTAAACCGTTGCGCTTTTCACGCCCTCGGCCCGCAAGGTCTGCATCAGGTTCGCGGCTTGTTCGTTCTCGGCCTGATAGTCGTTGACGTGAAGATTGATTCCCAGCGCCTGTTGCCATGGCTCGGGCTGGCTCGGCGAAATCAAGAGCGCGGTGATGATCATCGTCGGGGCCATGGCTGCCGCCGCTCCGGCTAAGGCTATGGGCGGATTCAGATTCTGAGCCCATGACAACAACGGCGGGGTCAGCAAGACAAAGGCCATGACGCCGAAGGGCACGAAATAGCGCGCCTGCGAGACTGCGGTTTCGCCCAGCCAGAACAACAGACCTCCCGCGAGGCAGGTAAGGGCCGCGAGTGCCGGACCCCGGCCAAGGAGGTTACCGGCGCCCAGCGCCAAACCAAGCATAATTAGCGCGCACACGACATAACCAAAGCTGGTCCGGATAAGCAAGAGCACCATGCCGGCCGCCATCTGCGAAACAAACTCGCTATCTAAAATCGCCTGGGCGCGCCGGCCAAAGGCGATGTTGTCGGCTGTAAAGTACTCCGACCGAAAGGCTACGCCGACGGCCAGCGCATAGATCGCGACCGCTCCAGCGAGGCTCAACACGACAAAGCGCTTTAAGGCCGCGTCCCGTCGGAACTCGGCCGCCTTTCCCCCGATGGAAACTCCTACGAGAATGAGCCAAGCCGTGCCGGTCAAGGCCATCAAAACCAGCCCCGACGGTTTTATCCAAAAGCTAAAGCCGGCCGCCGCCGCCGCGATCAACGCCCAACCGATCG
>SHVO01000049.1 GCA_009694245.1 Rhodospirillaceae bacterium
GTGGCTAAAAAAAACCTCAGGACGAGCCCCGCGCAAGGCCATCGCTTGACCATCCTGGCGGCCGCTGGCGTGGTCGTGGCCGGCCTCACGCTCGCCGCCTGCGCCGGCGATGCTGCCGACGCCGGGGCCGGGGGCACGCAAGCGAGCCCGCCTTCGACTGAACGGCCGTCGGCCGAACCGCCGGCGCTGGTTTTTGGTGGCGCGGCTCCGCTTGGCGCTGCCTTCAAGCCGCTGGCGAATGCCGCCAAGGGGACACCCGATCTCAACACCGTGCCGACTAAAGCTCCCGTGCCGCCCTCCACCAAGTCCGAGCGCGACAAGGCCGTCGCCGGCCTGATCGCCGACCGCACTAATGCCCGCTACTCCGAGCAGGGTGGACGCACGCAGCCGGTCGCGGTTCGCCCGCTGATTGATGCGCCGGTGGCGGCTTCCACGGCGGCCATTGCCCGCGTCAATGCGCCGCCGCCGCAACGCCCGCTGGAATCCGCCGCGCCGGCCGTGGCCGTGGCTCCGGTGGCGAATTCGGCTCAGGCCATCATCGACGCCAACGTTGGCCCGCGGGCGCCTGGCGCTGCCCCGCGGCGATCAACCGCTGAAGGCAGCGGGTTGGCCATGGCCGGCGGCGGCAGTATCGCCAATCCCGGCGGCTTCCGAGGGCTGTCGGATTTCCAGGCGGCGACTTACAGCCGCTCAAACCTTGCCGGTACCCTCGGCATGATCGGCGGCAACCTGACGCCCAACGATCGCAATGTCCTCAATAGGACGGCCCGCGATCAGATCGATTCTCGCGGCCGGGGCGTGGTTCGCGTCGTCGGCCACGGCACCGGTGGCCTGGATCGCGCGCTGATCGCCGCCAACGAGCTGCAGCGTCTCGGCGTCGCCCGCAACAATCTCTACGTCGGGGTGGATGCGGTCGTCGGCCCAACGGAGGTCTTCTTCGACCGCGCGAAGTAAGGAGCTCCCTTTTTGGCTCGGAGACAGTCGGTCCGGCGGCCGAGCATGCCGGCTTCATATCTTCGTCACAATTTGTCGCAAGAATGGCCGATACCGCCGGCCTGCCCAACGGTTGATGGCTTTTATAGTCTAAGGTCTGGATTCATGAATACCGAGTTCCACCGAATCAAACGCCTGCCGGCTTACGTCTTCGCCGAGGTCAATGCGTTGAAGGCGCGCGCCCGCTCGGCCGGTGAGGACATCATCGACCTCGGTATGGGAAACCCCGACCTGCCGACGCCGCAGCACATCATCGACAAACTGTGCGAGGTCGCTCAGGACCCGAAGGCGCATCGGTACTCGGCCTCGCAAGGCATCAAGGGACTACGCAAGGCCTTTGTCAGTTATTACGAACGCCGCTTCGGCGTGTCGCTCGACATGAACAAAGAGGTCTGCGTCACCTTGGGTTCGAAGGAAGGCCTCGCCAATCTGGCGTCGGCCATCACCAGCCCCGGCGATATCATTCTTTCGCCCAATCCGGCTTATCCCATCCATCCCTTCGGCTTCATCATTGCCGATGGCTCGGTGCGCTATCTGCCGTTCGAACCCAATGCCGACTTCCTCGCGGCTCTGGAGCGGGCCGCGCTCTACACCCAGCCCAAGCCGAAGGCCTTGATCCTCAACTATCCGTCCAACCCAACGGCGATGGTTGCGAGCCTCGACTTTTACCGCCAGGTCGTGGATTTCTGCCGCCATCACGAAATCTGGATTCTTTCGGACCTCGCCTATGCCGAAGTCTACTTCGACATCGAGCCGCCGCCCTCGATCCTGCAGATTCCCGGCGCCAAGGATATCGCCATCGAATTTACCTCCATGAGCAAGACCTACAGCATGCCGGGCTGGCGCGTCGGCTTTGCCGCGGGCAATCCGGTGCTCATGAACGCGTTGATCCGCATCAAATCCTATCTTGATTACGGTGCCTATACGCCCATCCAAGTGGCGGCGGCGGCGGCGCTCAACGGACCTCAGGACTGCGTCGCCGAAATGCGCCAGACCTATAAGGAGCGCCGCGACGTTCTGATCGAAGGTCTGGCCCAGGCGCAATGGCACATTCCGCTGCCGCAGGCCTCGATGTTTGCCTGGGCTCCGATCCCGCCTGCCTTCAAGCATCTCGGCGCATTGGAATTTTCCAAACTGCTCTTGACCCAGGCCGGGGTCGCCGTCGCGCCCGGAACCGGCTTTGGCGAAAACGGCGAAGGCTTTGTCCGGATCGCCATGGTCGAGAACAAGCACCGCATTCGCCAAGCCGTTCGCAATATCAAGACGTTTCTCGGCAATGCCGGCGCCGTTCTCGAAGCCGCGGAAAAGAAGCGGGCAGGGGTGTCGTGACCCAGCCCTTGCGAATCGCGATCGCCGGACTCGGAACCGTCGGAGCCGGAACACTCAAGCTTTTGCAGGCTAACGGCGCGGCCATCGCGGCGCGCTGCGGGCGATCCTTGAAAGTCTGCGCCGTCGCCGCGCGCGAAAGGTCCAAGGACCGAGGCGTCGATCTCGGCGGCGTAGCCTGGTTCGATGATCCGGTCGCTATGGCGGCAAGAGCCGATGTCGACGTGGTTGTCGAGTTGATTGGCGGCGCCGAGGGTGTCGCCCGTAAGACCGTCGAAGCGGCACTCGCGCGGAAAGTTCACGTGGTGACCGCCAATAAGGCCCTTCTTGCCCATCACGGCGTGGACTTGGCCAAGGTCGCCGAGGCGGCGGGTCTAACGCTCGGTTATGAAGCCGCCGTGGCCGGGGGCATTCCGATCATCAAGGCGCTGCGCGAAGGCCTGGCCGGCAACACCATTCGACGGATCACCGGAATCCTCAACGGCACGTGCAACTATATCCTCTCGACCATGCGCGCCACGGGCCGCGACTTCGCCGACGTCTTGAAGGAAGCTCAAGACCTCGGCTATGCCGAGGTCGATCCGGCCTTCGATATCGACGGAACCGATGCCGCACACAAGCTCGCCATTCTGACCAGCGTTGCCTTCGGCACGCAAGTCGACATCAAGTCCGTGCACATCGAGGGCATCCGCCATATCTCATCGTTGGACATCCAATATGCCGAAGAGTTCGGCTTTCGCATCAAGCTGCTCGGCCTGGCCGAACGCGACGAGAAAAGCGGCGGCATCGTGCAGCGGGTCTATCCTTGCCTGATCAAACCCGACGCGCCCTTGGCCGGCGCCGAAGGCGTGGTCAACGCGATTGTTGCCGAGGGCGACTTTGTCGGCAAATCTGTTTACGAGGGGCGGGGCGCCGGCGCGGGCCCAACCGCCTCGGCCGTGGTCGCCGACCTCATGGACATCGCCGCCGGCCGGCGCGTGCCGACCTTTGGCATTCCCGCGACCGAGCTCAAAGCCTTGGCCACCGTGCCCGTGGATCAGCATGTCGGCGAATATTACGTGCGGCTTCGGGTCGTGGACCGCCCCGGCGTCTTCGCCGATATCGCCGGGGCCTTCCGCGATGAGGGTGTGTCGATGGAATCGGTTTTGCAACGCGGACGCAGCGAAAAGTCCAACGTCAACGTCGTGATCATCACCCACGAAACCCAAGAGTCGAACCTGCTGCGCGCGCTCAAGCGGCTGCAGGCCAACGCGGCCCTGTTGGAGCCGCCGCACATGATGCGGATCGAGGATTTGGCGTAGCCGGGGTTCGCATCCATTCGAGGTGAGTCATCAAGAAGCGTCCGAGGAAGATGGGGAGCGCGAAATGAAGTTCGGTTACACCATCATTTATGTTGCCGACGTCAGTGCGTCGCTCGCGTTCTTTGAGAAGGCGTTTAAGCCTGAAGACCCGGTTTTTGCACGAGTCGGGTCTCTACGGCGAACTCGAAACCGGTACAACGGCGTTGGCCTTCGTGGCCCACGAAGTCGGTGCGGGCAATTTCCCGGGCGGCTATGCCCGGGCCGATAAACCCGCCTTGCCGCTCGGCGTGGAGGTCGCGCTTGTTACAGAAACCTTAGCGGCGGCGTACAAACAGGCCGTGGCCGCCGGCGCCGTGTCGTTGAGCCAGCCCGAGGAAAAGCCATGGGGACAAGTCGTTTCCTACGTGCGCTGTCCGGATGGCACGCTGGTCGAGTTGTGCACACCCATGGGCTGAGTGGGGATCAAGTAGATGGGCTTAGGGCGCCTGCTTCACGCCGATGGCCGCGTGGGCGTCGATCCGGGATAAAAAAATCCTGACGTTGTGGTCGCGGAAATATTCGTCGGCGGCCTTGCGGCTGCCTTGCCAGCGGTAATAGTCGTCGAACAAAATCACACCGCCGACGCTGAGGCGCGGCCACAGAATCTCCAATTCGGCTTTGGTCGATTCGTACCAGTCGGTATCGCAACGGATGAGACTGACAGCATCCGGTACGGTCTCGTGCAACGTGGTTTCAACTTTTCCCGCAACATATTTGATCTGCGCATCAGGGTAGCCGGTCAGCGCCATGTTGTGCTGAACCGTTGCCAGGGGCACGTTGATCCAGGTGGACGTTCCGTCGACCTGCCGTTTTCGGTATGCGTGAATCGCCGGAGTTCCGAAACGGCCGAGATCATGCGGCCCCGGTTCCGGCATTCCTTCATAGGTGTCGTAGAGCCAGATCTTGCGGTCGCCGTGGCCGTGGGCGAGAAGGGTGAAGGCGATGGTCATGCTGCTGCCGCCGGCGGCCACGCCACATTCGACCATGTCGCCGGCGATATCGTTTGAGACGACGTATTCCACGGCGCGACTCAAGGTGGCGATTCGCTCGGGGCTGGTCATGGTGTAAGGGCCAACCTTGCGGCAGAGAGCGATCATGTCGTCGGTGAAATCCTCGGGCCAGGGCGTAGCGCCTGCGACCCCGGGCAATAGCTTTCGCCAAGCCTTCGATAATTCCCGACGGATTTTCTTGAAGCTGTTGCCGCTCATCGCGATCTCTGGGACTTTCCCGGGCTTGCGGCTTGGAAGCCGCCTCCGAGGCCGAGATTATCACATTGCCATTCGGGTCCATGGCCTTCAATATCGCCGCCGGTCAGAGAATTCGTCCCGCCTGGCGCCACCTTTTGAGGCCCGTCCATGTCGCTGAAACTCGATGCTTCCTTCAGCAATGTTCTCGAACGCAATCTAGCTTTGGAAGCCGTCCGCGTGACCGAAGCCGCGGCGATTTCCGCCTCGCGGCTAATGGGCTGCGGCGACGAGAAGGCCGCCGACCAGGCGGCGGTGGATGCCATGCGCCAGGCGCTCAACAGTCTCAATATCGACGGTACAGTGGTGATCGGCGAGGGCGAGCGCGACGAAGCGCCCATGCTCTATATCGGCGAAAAGGTCGGCTCGGGCGAAGGTCCGAAGGTCGATATCGCGCTCGACCCGCTGGAAGGCACGACCATCACCGCTAAGGGCGGCCAAAACGCGCTGGCGGTCATCGCCATGGCGGAATCGGGGAATTTCCTCAACGCGCCCGACGTCTACATGGACAAGCTGGCGGTGGGGCCGGGCCTGCCTGAAGGCATCATCGATCTCGACAATGCGCCCGAGCAGAATCTCAAGAATCTCGCCAAGGCGCGCGCCTGCGATTTGGGCGAACTTCTGGTCTGCATACTTGATCGCCCGCGCCATACCGAGCTGATAGCCAAGGTGCGCGCCGCCGGCGCGCGCATCATGTTGATCACCGACGGCGATGTTTCGGGAGTGATCGCCACGGCCCAGCCGGACTCGGGCGTGGACATCTACATGGGATCGGGCGGCGCGCCCGAAGGCGTGTTGGCGGCGGCGGCCTTGCGCTGCATCGGCGGGCAGATGCAGGGGCGGCTGCTATTCCGCAACGACGACGAGATCGGTCGCGCTCGCAAGTGGGGCATCAAGGACCTCAATCGCAAGTACGGCCTGCTTGATTTGGCGCGGGGTAATGTGATGTTCGCGGCCACCGGAGTGACCAGCGGCGCTATGCTGAAGGGTGTACGGCGGTTTCCCGGCGGCGCCGTTACCCATTCGATGGTTATGCGCTCGAAGTCCAACACCGTCCGCTACATCGAAGCTCACCATCGCTTCGAGCACGGCGAAAAGTAGCGGCTCATGACGCCATGAACGGCGCGCTCGCCGAGGCCCCCTTTCTTGGCGTCGCTCAGTCCGTGCTGGGTCGGCGCTGGGATTTGCGCTTCGCCGATGAAGGCCGTGTCGGGCAACTCGTACGTGAAGCGGGAGTGTCCGACGCGGTCGCGCGGGTTCTCGCGGCGCGCGGCATCGAGGCCATGGCGGCCCCGGACTTTTTGCATCCCACCCTGAAATCGCTCATGCCTGATCCAAGCCGGTTCGCCGACATGGACCGGGCAACGGCGCGCGTGGTTGCGGCGATCGAGAACGGCGAATCAATCGCCGTATTCGGGGACTACGACGTCGACGGCGCGACCTCATCGGCGCTTCTCATGCGGTTTTTTCGCGACATCGGAATCCCGATTCTGGTCTACATTCCCGATCGCAGAAATGAAGGCTATGGCCCCAATGCGCCGGCCCTGCTGAAGTTGCGCGCCCAGGGCGTGAAAGTCGTGATCACCGTCGATTGCGGCATTGTCGCCTTTGAGGCCCTGGCGGCTGCGCGCGACGCAGGCCTCGACGTGATTATTGTAGATCATCACAAGGCCGAGGTTCAACTTCCGGCGGCGGTCGCCGTGGTCAATCCAAACCGGCTCGATGATACCAGCGGGCAGGGCCACTTGGCAGCGGTGGGCGTCGCCTTTCTGCTGGTCGTGGCCGTGAACCGCGCGCTGCGCCAACGCGGCTGGTATGGGACCAAGGGGCCGGCCGAGCCGGATCTTCGCAAATTCCTCGATCTCGTCGCGCTGGGAACCGTTTGCGACGTGGTGCCGCTCAAGGGACTCAATCGCGCCTTTGTCGTGCTCGGCTTGCAGGTGATGGCGCGCGGCGAAAACCTCGGACTGAAAGCCCTTAGCCGTGTAGCGCGGATCGATACCAGGTCCACGGCCTATCATCTCGGCTATCTGCTCGGCCCGCGGGTCAATGCCGGCGGCCGTGTCGGTCAGGCCGATCTGGGTACACGCCTGCTTTCGACCGAAGACCCCGATGAAGCGGTGGCTCTGGCACTCAGGCTCGACGACTACAATGCCGCCCGCAAAGAGATCGAAGCCGCGGTGCTGGGCGAGGCCATCGAGCAGGTTGAAGCGCGCGCAGCCTCTGACGATCCGGTGATCTTCGCCATCGGCAAGGACTGGCACCCCGGCGTCATCGGCATCATCGCCGGACGGCTCAGGGAACGCTACGACCGCCCGGCTTGCGTGGTTGCGCTGGACGGCGGCATGGCCAAGGGGTCCGGGCGTTCGGTCGCCGGCATCGATTTGGGCCGCGCCGTCCTCGGCGCGCGCGAGGCCGGGCACCTTTTCACCGGCGGTGGGCACGCCATGGCGGCGGGCTTTAGTGTGCTCGAGGATAAAATCGCGGGCCTGGTGGCCCATGTGCAGGAGGAAGTAAGGCGCCAGCTTCGGGGCGAGCGCCTTGCACCCTGCCTTAGCCTCGATGGAGCGTTGGCCGCTTCGGCCGTAACGGCTGGCTTGGTGGCGGAACTCGCTTGCGTCGCGCCATTTGGCGCGGGCAACGACGAGCCGCGGTTTGCCGTCCTTGATGTCCAGATTGGCCGGGCGGACGTGGTCGGATCGGGTCACGTGAGGTGCTTCGTGACCGGGCAAAGCGGGGGGCGGGTAAAGGCCATTGCCTTCAACAGCGCCGACTCCGATCTCGGGCACCTGCTGCTAACGGCCCAGGGCCGCCGGCTCCATCTCGCAGGCACGATCCGGGCCGATAGCTGGCAAGGGCGCACCGACGCCCAGCTCATCATTGATGACGCCGCCGTGGCCGGCGGAAATCTTAAGTAGGCGGCTATGTCGGCCGGCGCTCGGACGGTTGACGCAGCTGCCGGCGGCATGTCACCGTTGCCTCCACAGAGGTCACGAGCGCGTTTCAACAGCGAGCACATTATAGAGGGGAAGAATTTATGGCTGGATTTCGAAAATTGGCCTGCCTGGTTGCGGGCATAGGAATTGCAGCCGTAGCTGCGATGACGTTGGTTGCCGGCGCGCAGGCGGCGGACGGCGAATTCGACGGCGGCAGCTTCACCTGCCTTTCGTACACCAATGGCCTGGGCGATAGTTCGGCGGGAAAGATGCAATCCAACCTCGCCCACCTCTGGGTGTTTGGATACTTGGCTGGTTACTACAGGGGACAGGGCAAACTGGAAATGTCGGACGATCCGGCCGACACTAAAGCGGTCGACGACCTTCTCGCGCAAAAGTGCAGGGAAGTTCCGCAAGCTTCGATCCTGGCGGTGTCCCAGCAGAGCATCGCCGTCGAGGCCCGTAAGCTGCCGAAGGTCGTGACCCGTGAGTTTTCGCCCGCGACCTATACTTGCGGCCAGCACCTGGATGCCATGGCCGGCGCCGCCGCCGCGGTCAACGGCGCGGATTTAGCCGAACTTTGGGCCTTTGCCTTCATTCAGGGATTCAAGAACGTAGGGCTCCCGGATATGGCGATCAATCCCGAAAACCGGGGACCCCTGGTCGGCGCCATGAACAAGGTCTGCGCCAATAACCGCGATAAGCTCTACCTGGACTACGCCGCCCTGGTCGCCGAAAAAGTGAAGATTGCCCAGTAACCTCGGTACCTCGCCGCGATAAAAAACCGGCCGCTGGTGAGCGGCCGGTTTTTGCTGAACAGCGAATATCTATCGCTTGGCGCGTTGCTTGCGGCGGCCGGGATATTTAGGCGGCAAGGAATTGTCGCCATCGCCGAGGATGCGCTGCATCAGCACCGCATCGACCCAGCGGCCGAATTTGAAGCAGGTGGAACTGAGGGCGCCGACGACAAAGAATCCGTGACGGCTGTGCAGCGCGAGCGACGAGGCGTTGGTGCTATCGCCGATAATCGCGATCATTTGCCGGAATCCCAGCGCCGTGCAACGCTCTATCAACTCGGTTAACAGCGCATTGCCGACGTTTCGGCCGCGGAAATCCTCGGCCACGTAAACCGAATCCTCGATGGTGTAGCGATAACCCGAGCGCTCGCGGAAGGGGCCGGCATAGGCATAGCCGACGACGCGTTTGCCCTTCATCGCCACCAGATAGGGCAGGCTGCGGGCCAGAACGCGCTGCCAGCGGGCGGTCATCTCGGCAACCGTCGGCGGCTCTTCCTCGAAGGACGCGGTGGTCGAGAGGACGTAGTGGGCGTAGATCTCCTGGATCGCCGGCATGTCCTGTTCCGTGGCCAGGCGGATACGGACCTTGACCGGCGAGGATGAAGGCTTGGCGGTGGTGGTGCTCATTAGGAGGGGCTCACGCTGAATTCGAAACGGCGGGAAGGAAGAAGCTTCGTCTGTATCCTGGCCCCGGGGCCCTGGCAACACCCGAGGCCCACCGGGCCGATGGCCAAAATTGCGCCGAGTGACCGCGCGCGCCGCCAAAAGCCTAATTCCAGCCTCGCTGTTCCATCGGGCGGCTAAACTTGCAGCTTATCTCCATGGGCAGGCTTGATTTGAAGGGCGTCACCCGCTATCACCGGGCCCTTCCAACGGCCCCCGCGCAAGCACTTTGCGTCCCCATCGTCTAGAGGCCTAGGACATCGCCCTTTCACGGCGGTAACCGGGGTTCGAATCCCCGTGGGGACGCCATTATTTCAATGACTTAGCGTTTAGGGCGGTAACTAGTGTCCCGGCTGTGTCCCGGCGACGGTGCTGGATGCAGGGATACGCAGGGGGCCATCCTGCGACACTTCCCGTCCTAATCAGCCGGTCGTAGGCTGATCAGCATGATCAACATCTGCCCACTCACGCCACTCGCGACGCAGAGATGCCGAGCCTGCCAGTTGCAGCTTTGCAAGAGCCGGAAAGAGCCGCCACACGCTGCTCTCAAGGTGACTGATGGTGGAGATGCCGCCGACAAGTTCGGCGCATGCGACACCGCGTACCTCTGCCAGACCTGCGGCAGCGTCATGGTTCGGTCAGCCGACCCAATGGAGCTGGGCTGGCGTCAGCGCCGGTGAATTGCTCTCACTCCGCGCCACTTCCCGACCCCCACCCAGGCACTTCGCCCCACCGACCCCGCCCTGGGTGTTCAGCTTCACGCGGTCGCGCCCGAGTAGCGCAAAATTTTCCAAAATTTCAGATTAGCGCCCAAAGCTATCATTGGGCAGCGGCATTGATATCAATGGCGGAGGCCTGAAAGCAAAAGGCCCCGCCGGGGATGTGACGGGGCCTAGATGCATTGAACGGCTTAGGTTAGTTGCAAGGGCCTGTCGACAGCCCCCCGCAAGGACCCGTTGAAAGTCCGCCACCGGGACCAGTTGAAAGCCCACCACCAGGACCGGTAGACAATCCGCCACCGGGACCAGTTGAAAGCCCACCACCAGGACCAGTAGATAGTCCACCACCGGGCCCAGTGGATAATCCGCCGCCTGGGCCAGTAGATAGTCCACCACCGGGCCCAGTGGATAATCCGCCGCCTGGGCCAGTTGATTGGCCGCTGCGGCTTCCATAATTCTTGTAGTCTTGAGCTTGAGCCGAAAGTGTAACCGCCCCGAAGGTGGCTATAGCAGTAGCGACGATAAGAAACTTATTCACGTCAGCCCCCCACTTTTTATAGTTGTTGCTCCAAATGCGGAGCCGCAAGAAATCGGCCAGTTAGATTTAGAATCAAGACAAGTACATCACCGTTAATCCGAACGGCTTATCGCTCGACTGTAGACCCTTATCGGAGCCCCCCCCATAGATTCCGTGCAGAAGCCCCAGGACTCACATCTCCCCGAACCGCACCCAGAACAGCACCCAACCCCAGGTCGCGCTTCAGCAGATTCCTAATTGAGTCCGTGGGTTATGCGGCGCTGCGCCCTTAGCCGGGCGTGCTAATATGTGCGCTGGGATATGGGGGGCATCATGCGCAACTCATGGGCGTGGCTGGTAGACCGGCTCTGGCCGAAGGCTAGCGAGGCTTCTGACGCAGCGGCTCACCGCATTGTATGCGGCACTCCACACGTCTGGGCCGCAGAGCAGCGCCAAGCGGCTGAGTGGGCGCTGGCTGACCAAGCGCAAAGCTATGACGGCAATTTCTACAGCGGCGATGATGCTAAGAGCGTGATGGCTGCGTGGCGAGATGGGGTGAGGACGCAATGTTAGTGGGAAACTTCTCTCTTAGGCGAACGCGATCAATCGTAGCTGTTGTATTGGCATCGAGCATCCTTGTCGGATGCGCATCGACCCAGGAGCTTACACTGCAATGTTTTAACGAAGGGCAGCGTGATTACGCGCTTCAGCAATGCGTCGATAAAAAGCAGAATCAGCAAGAGATGCTTGCGCTTGGTGTCATCCTACTAGGTGTCGCTGGTGCAGCGGCAGCATCGGGCGGCGGCGGGTATAGTCCTCCAAAGCATTACCCTTGTGATTGTCCAAATGATTTGGACTCACTTGGGAATCGATGCGGCGAGAGAAGCGCATATACAAGGTCCGGTGGTCGCACGCCATACTGCCCATTATAAGAAGCTAAGGGCGTGATGGCAACGTGGCGGGGTTGAGGTCAGGATGCGCATATGAACATCACAATGAAAGCAGTTGCGCTGGGCTTGTCGCTTCTCTTAGCGAGCGTCAGCGTTTGCTCTGCCCAGGATTTTGCGAAGGGTGTGGCGGCATACAATGCAAAAGACTACGCAACAGCATTGAAAGAATGGCGTCCTTTGGCTGAGCAGGGTAATGCGAGTGCGCAGTACAATCTTGGTTTGATGTACGACAACGGTCAGGGCGTCACGCAAGACTACAAAGAAGCCGTGCGACTGTATGGACTAGCAGCAGCGCAGGGTAATGCGAGTGCGCAGTCCAATCTTGGTTTGATGTGCGGCAACGGTCAGCGCGGGCTGCGTATCGAGCAGTTCCA
>SHVO01000050.1 GCA_009694245.1 Rhodospirillaceae bacterium
ATTCAACCGCGGCAACCGACCGCTCGGTTGATCGCCGGCCCTGGCTTTCCGCGCCGCCGCCCGCCCCCGTATCTCGACCGGGCGTGGCCGAGGCCGTTCCGAAGCCGGTAGCTCCAGGTGCCGCACCGCCCGCGGCAAAGCCCGCCGAGGTGAAGATCGCGCAGGCCAAAGCGCCAGCCGTCGCACCGCCCGCTGTTCCGCCGCCCGCTGTTTCGCAGCACGCCGCACCCGCCCCAGCCGCAACCGCCCCGACCGCTCGGGCGCCGGCCGTTCCCCCGCCCGCTAAGCCGGCCGAGAGCAAGACGGTTGCGACCGTAGCGCCGCCATCGACCACTATGCCCGCGGGAAATGCTCCCAAGCCGGTGTCACTGCCCCCGCCAACCGCCACTCCAAGCGCCGCACCGACCATGAAGGCGGCCATCCCACCAGAACCGATGCCGGCCGCCGAAGACCTTGATCCCGCCCGGGAGATCGCCGGCATTCCGGCTTTGCAGGCTCCCGGTTTGGCACCGGGTGCGCCTCGCCCCATTGATCGGTCGGCCGGCAACACGGCATCGACCGCCGGCGGACGCCCGCAGCTGGTCGAGCCCCCCTTGCCGCCGACGGATAAAATTGCCCTGAGCGCGCCGCCGCCGCGCTATGCCAATCTGACCGACATCAAACGCGACGCAGCCACCCCGACGGCGCCGGCCGCCAGCGCGATCCGGGTTGCGTTCATTGTTCAAGGCCTCGGCCTTAGCCAAACTTCCACCGATGCCGCCATCAACAAATTGACGGCCGCGGTTACACTGTCGTTTAGCCCTTATGCCCGCGACCTAAAGAAGTGGATCGAGAAGGCCAAAGCAAAGGGCCATGAAGTGCTGGTCGAAGTGCCCATGGAGAGCGAGCAGTTTCCGGCCGAAGATCCCGGCCCTCTGGGGCTTTTGACGAGCACCGAGGCCAAGGACAATCAGATGCGCCTGGATGCCATCCTGAAGGAATCCGGCGGCGCGGTCGGCATTTTGGATTCGATGGGCAGCAGGTTCCGTAAATCCGGCGAACATATCGGCCTTCTCTTCGCCACGCTCAAGCAGGGCAATCTGTTCTACGTCCAAGGTACGCCGGGGGTCCGCGTCGGCGAGGCCACGGTGCCGACGGCAATCGCCGATCTGATCATAGATGAACGACCCTTCCGCGCGGCCATCGACGCCCGCCTCGACTTCGCCGAGCGCCTGGCGAAATACCAGGGAAGCGCGATCGCCGCCCTGGGGGCAAAACCGGTGAGTTACGAACGCCTCGTCTTGTGGCTCGAACAAGCCCAGAAAAAAGGCGTCACCCTGGCGCCGATCTCGCAAGTCCTCATCAAATAGTCCGCGCCCCACGATGACCAAGCCTTACCGCCGGGGCGTGGGCATCGTCCTCGTCAACAGCCATGGCCGCGTGTTTGTTGCCCAACGCATCGACACCAAGGAACCCGCTTGGCAGATGCCCCAAGGCGGCATGGATACGGACGAGACGCCGCGAGCAGCCGCCTTGCGGGAGCTGCTTGAGGAGATCGGCACCGACAAAGCGCGGATTATTGGCGTGACGCGGAACTGGCTGCGCTACGAATTGCCGGCCGAATTGCAACGCAAAATGTGGGGCGGAAAATACCTTGGTCAGGAGCAGAAGTGGTTCTTGATGCGCTTCACGGGACGCGACGGCGACATCGACCTGGACACCGCGCATCCTGAATTCCGGACTTGGAAATGGCTGCCGTTTGCGCAGCTCCCGCGCGTCATCGTCGGCTTCAAGCGGGAACTCTATCGGCAGATCGTCACGGCGTTTAGGGAGAAGGTCGCGGCGTTGGCCTCGCCACGGATCAAGCCGCGCCGGTCATCCCGGACAGGCCGCGCGATAGCGCCGCGCAGATCCGGGATCCATCTCGCAAAATAACTCGGTCCAGAGTTCCTGGATAAATGGATCCCCTGACTTCCGTTAAAGCATGATTTGATGAAGTCGAATCGCCCCCTCACCGTCTCGCTCCGCTCGGCACCCTCTCCCCAGCGGGGAGAGGCGCGACATATACGTCGCGGGGTGAGGGGGACAATCTGTTTCAACTTAAATCGATCACGCTCTAGCTGGCCGCCAGTCTCAGTAGGGTCGCTTCGTTCGCCAACAGAAACTGGGCGCTCGGAGATGGCAACCGGGTGTAATCCTCTAGGCGGCCACGAGCTTCGGCCTGAACTTGCGGCCGCGGAAGCCGACGACCATCCACAAGACTCGCACGAGCAGCTTGGCCGCCCAGCCGTCAGGGGCGAGGCCCGCGGCTTGCGCGAACATATAACCGGCGCGACGCACGTGACGTTTCTGATAAAACCCAAAGGCCCGTTGCCCGTAGTCCGCTGAAGCGCGCGACCGATCGTAGGGGCCTGCCACGGCGTTGCCGGCGTGATAGGCCGATGCGATTTCGTCGTCGTCGACTTCCCGGAAGCGGGTGAATGCCACACGCAGCCGGTCCCACTTCGGGAAGGTCCGCGCGGCGGTTTCTTGCGCGGCATAGCGCTCCATATGGGTGAAGAACAGCTTGAAATGCCGAAACTCGTCGGCGGCGATGTTCGCGCAGATTTGCTTCAGCACGGGCTCGTCAACGGCATCGCGGATGGCGGAGTAGAACGAGCTGGTTCCGGTTTCGACGACGCACCGGGCGCAGAGTTCGGCGGTGCGCGATCCGCGGACCGACGCCGTGGCATCCACCGGTATGCGATACATCTCGGTAAACTGCGAGAAACACTTGTCGAAGTGGAATGCCGGATCGGCGAGCCCCGCCCAGCGTCCCAAGGCAGCCCCGTGTTGTTCTTCCTCGGCGGCCCAGGCGTCGGCAACCGCGCAAAATGCCGGATCGTCGCGGAAGACATTGCTAAGATAGCGGCCGTAATCGGCGCCATTGCGCTCGACCATTGCCGCGGCCTTGATCACTTTAAGAACGTCCGGCGACACCTTCGCCGCATCGTAGCGCGGCCAGTCAATGTCGTCGAGGGTCCAACTCTGCTGCATGGGGCCTAGCCTATTGCGTAAAGCCGCGTCAGGGCTTCGCGTACCTGATATCGAATCCGCCCGGCGACAAATCTAGCACATTCCACACGATTTGGATTGGTGTGGCCCGCGGCCCGGGCTGGCCGCAGCATTCGGTCGTAGGTCGCGACTAGACCGCAATCCGAGCATAGTGAATCAGGACGGAATCATCGGCCGGATAATTAGGGTCAGAGTGCGCCAATTTCTCTAGGCTCGCTTCGCTCACCAACAGAAACTAGGCGTGACCCAAACTATCGTCACCACCGCTTCAACCTAAAATCATCCCGCTCTAGTGAAGACCGGCGGAGGCCTCGGCCATCATTTCGGCGGCCCCAAGGGCGTCCTGGGCCTTCCTGCGATCATCATCGCCGGCGGCCTGTTCAATTTGGGACTTCGCCCAAGCGACCCGCTCGGCGGCAAAGGCAGCGGTGAGCGCGGCCTGGGGAATGGCTTCATCCACCAGCACGGTGCAGGTCGAAGGCGTGACTTCGGCGAACCCGCCGGTGACAAAGAAACGCTCCTTGACGGCGCTGCCCTGATAGACGTCGACAAAACCGGGCCGCAGCGTCGACAAGGTCGGCGCATGCCGCGGCAGCACGCCGAAGACGCCTTCGGCGCCGGGCACAAGCACCATCTCGACCTGTGCGGAAAGCAATAGCCGTTCAGGCGAAACCAGTTCCAGCTTAAGCGTATCGGCCATCGAAATGTCCTAAACTATCGGGGCAACCCGCGCCCTTAAGCAGCCGCTTCCATCCTCTTACCCTTTTCGATCGCCTGCTCGATGGTTCCGACCATGTAGAAGGCCTGCTCGGGCAGATGATCGTAGTCGCCGGCGACGATGCCCTTGAAACCCTTGATGGTATCGGCGAGCTGCACGAACACGCCGGGTGAACCGGTGAAGACTTCGGCGACATGGAAGGGCTGCGATAAAAAGCGCTGGATCTTCCGAGCGCGGCCGACGGTGAGCTTATCTTCTTCCGACAACTCATCCATGCCGAGGATGGCGATGATGTCTTGCAACGATTTGTAGGATTGCAGAACGCGCTGCACGGCGCGAGCGACATCGTAGTGCTCTTCACCCACAACCAGCGGATCAAGGGCGCGCGACGAGGAGTCGAGCGGGTCCACGGCCGGATAGATGCCCAGCTCGGAGATCTGACGTGACAGCACGGTGGTGGCGTCCAGGTGCGCGAAGGACGTCGCCGGCGCCGGGTCGGTCAAGTCGTCGGCGGGCACGTAAATCGCCTGCACCGACGTGATCGAGCCTTTTTTGGTGGACGTGATGCGCTCTTGCAAGGCCCCCATGTCGGTCGCGAGCGTCGGTTGATAACCCACCGCTGAGGGTATCCGGCCAAGGAGCGCCGAGACTTCCGAGCCGGCCTGCGTAAAACGGAAAATATTATCGATGAAGAACAACACGTCCTTGCCTTCGGCGTCGCGAAAGTACTCGGCCTGGGTGAGGCCGGAGAGCGCGACACGTGCCCGCGCGCCCGGCGGCTCGTTCATCTGACCGAAGACCAGCGCCACGCGGCTGGTGTTGGTCTTCAAGTCGATGATCCCGGACTCGATCATTTCGTGATAGAGATCGTTGCCCTCGCGGGTGCGTTCACCGACGCCGGCAAATACCGAAATCCCGCCGTGGCCTTTGGCGATATTGTTGATGAGTTCCTGAATCAACACGGTCTTGCCCACACCCGCACCGCCGAACAGGCCGACTTTGCCGCCCTTGCTGTAGGGCGCGAGCAAATCGACCACCTTGATCCCGGTGATCAGGATCTGAGTTTCGGTCGACTGTTCGACGAAGGTGGGCGCGGCGCGGTGAATCGGCAGCGTCTCCGTGAAAACGATGGGACCGCGCTCGTCCACGGGCTCGCCGATGACGTTCATGATGCGTCCCAGCGTGCCGGGGCCCACGGGCATGCGGATCGAGGTGCCGGTGTCGGTCGCTTTGTGACCGCGAACCAAGCCATCGGTTGAGTCCATGGCGACGCAGCGCACCGTGGATTCGCCAATGTGTTGCGCGACTTCAAGCACGAGGCGCTTGCCGTTGTGCGCAACGTCGAGGGCGTTCAAGATCGCAGGCAAGTCGCCCTCGAACTTCACGTCCACGACGGCACCCATGATTTGGGAAATCGCACCGACATTGTTCTTGGCCATGGCTTTCGCTCCTACGTGTTCGTTTGTTCCGGACGCAGTTCTTTAAAGTGCTTCGGCGCCGGAGATGATCTCGATCAATTCTTTGGTAATCATCGCCTGACGGCTGCGGTTGTATTTCATCGTCAACGCATTGATCATGTCGCCGGCGTTGCGGGTCGCGCTGTCCATGGCCGTCATCTTCGCGCCCTGTTCCGAGGCGGCGTTTTCCAGCATGGCGCGGAAGGTCTGGATGGCCAGATTGCGTGGAAGAAGTTCGCCGAGAATTTCCTTGTCCGACGGCTCGTAGTCATAGACCGTCGTCGAATCGCTCGATTCCGCGGCGGCGGGAATCGGGAAAGGAATGATCTGCTGGCGCGTCACGACTTGGGTCATGGCTGTCTTAAAGCGGGCATAAACCATGGTCGCCACGTCGAATTGACCGCCCGTGAACATTTCCGTGACCATGGACGCGACGGTGTTAGCCTCGCGAAAGATCACCACCTTGCGGCCAAAGTCAGTATACGAATTGACGATCAGGTCCTTGTAGTCGCGCCGCAGGCTCTCAAGGCCCTTGCGTCCGACGCACAGAATCTTGACGGCCTTGCCCTTTGCCAGCAGCTCGCGGATGAGAACACGGCTCGCACGGATTATGTTGGAGTTGAAGCCGCCGCAGAGGCCCCGGTTGGCCGTCATTACCACAACCAAGTGAGTGTCTTCTTTGCCGGTGCCGGCCAGCATCGCCGGCGCGCCCGAGCGTCCCGTTGAACCGCCCGCCAAATTTCCGAGCATGCGTTCCATGCGTTCGGCATAGGGACGCGCGGCTTCGGCTGCATCCTGCGCGCGGCGCAGTTTGGATGCCGCGACCATCTTCATGGCGGAGGTAATTTTTTTCGTCGATTGGACCGACGATATACGGACCCGGAGGTCCTTAAGACTTGGCATGGGACGGGCCCACTCCTGAACTTAACTGCCGGACCAAATTTAGGCAAACGCCGCCGCGAAGTCGTCGAGGAAGCTCTTGAGCTTTGCCTGGAGCACGTCGCTGAGGGCTTTTTCGGTGCGAATCGCCGCCAGGATATCCGGTGCACGTTCACGCATGCCCGCGAGCATGGATTTCTCGAAGCGGCCGACATCGCGCACGGCGATTTTATCGAGATACCCCTTGGTGCCGGCGAAGATCGCAACCACTTGCTCTTCAATCGGCACTGGCTGGTATTGGGGCTGTTTGAGCAGTTCGGTCAGTCGCTCGCCGCGCGCGAGCAACTTCTGCGTAGCCGGATCGAGGTCGGCGGCGAACTGGGCAAAGGCGCGCATTTCGCGGTATTGGGCGAGTTCAAGTTTGATTGAGCCCGCGACCTGTTTCATGGCTTTGATCTGGGCCGAAGAGCCGACGCGCGACACCGAGATGCCGACGTTTAAGGCGGGGCGGATGCCCTGATAGAACAGGCTGGATTCCAGGAAGATCTGGCCGTCGGTGATGGAAATCACGTTGGTCGGAATATAGGCCGAGACGTCGTTGGCCTGAGTTTCCACGACGGGCAAAGCGGTCAGCGAGCCGGAGCCGTTGGCCTCGCTCAGCTTGGCGGCGCGCTCGAGCAAACGGGAGTGCAGATAGAACACGTCGCCGGGATAAGCTTCACGGCCTGGCGGGCGGCGCAAGAGCAGCGACATTTGGCGGTAAGCGACGGCCTGCTTGGACAAATCGTCATAGAAAATGACGGCGTGCATGCCGTTGTCGCGGAAATATTCACCCATGGCGCAGCCGGTATAGGGCGCCATGAACTGCAGTGGCGCCGGGTCGGAGGCGGTTGCGGCAACAATGATCGTGTATTCCAGCGCGCCATGGTCGGCGAGCGTCTTCACCACCTGCGCGACCGTCGAACGCTTCTGGCCGATGGCGACATAAATGCAGAACAGCTTGTCTTTGTCGCTCGCGGCGGCGTCGTTGATCTTCTTCTGATTGATGATGGTGTCGAGGATCACGGCGGTCTTGCCGGTTTGCCGATCGCCGATGATCAGTTCGCGCTGGCCGCGGCCGACGGGGATAAGCGAGTCGATCGCCTTGATGCCGGTCTGCACAGGTTCATGGACTGAACGGCGCGGAATAATGCCGGGGGCCTTCATCTCGGTGAGGCGGCGCTCCGTGGTCTTGAGATCACCCTTGCCGTCGATGGGATTGCCGAGACCGTCCAGGACGCGGCCCAGCAACGCCGTACCGACGGGCGCATCGACGATAGAGCCCGTACGCTTGACCGTATCGCCTTCCTTAATCGTCGAATCGTCGCCGAAAATCACGATACCGACGTTGTCGGTTTCAAGATTCAGCGCCATGCCTTTGATGCCGCCCGGGAACTCGACCATCTCGCCGGCCTGGACGTTGTCGAGGCCGTAAACCCGGGCGATACCGTCACCAACCGCCAGCACCTGGCCGACCTCGGCGGATTCAGCATCGGTTCCGAAGTTGGCGATTTGTTGCTTCAGGATTGAGGATATTTCTGCGGCGCGGATTTCCATTTATCCGACCCCTTTCATAGCGAGTTTCAGACGCTGAAGTTTGGATTTCAGGGAACTGTCCACCATGCGCGAGCCGACCTTGACGATCAGGCCACCGAGGATGGAAGGATCGACGTGCGAAACAATATCGATAGTGCGGCCGACGGCCTTTTCCAAAGCCTTGATCAGCGAGGCCGTCTGGATGTCATTGAGCGGCGCGGCGCAGGTGACCTCGGCGGTCGCTTGACCGCGGCGGTCGGCGAGAATCGCGCGAAAGCCGGCGATTATTCCGGGGAGCGCAAACAGACGTCGTTTGACCGCGAGAATGCCAAGAAATTTGTGCGCGAGCGGCGACAGCTGGGCCTTGGCGGCAAGAGCGACAATGCCCTGGCTTTGATCGCGCCGGGAGATCACCGGGCTCTTGATAAAGCGGCGGAAGTCATCACTCCCATCGATCATTTTTTGGAGGCCGGCAAGATCGCCGGCGACAACATCCAGCGCGCCGGATTCGTCAGCGAGATCGTATAGGGCGGACGCGTACCGCGCCGCCACGCCACTGACCTTCACATCGCCCGCTGGCACGTGGAAAACGCCCCTCTCGACCCCAACCTACCGTCAACTTGAGGTTGGTTCCTAGAAACCCCTTGGACTGCCTTGGGAACTAACCTAATTGATTGATTTATAAAGATATTTTGTGCTAACCAAGACCGCACCGTCGGCGGGTTGGTACCATACTGCCTATGGGGTTGCAACACGCTTAGCTTTCGTTAGCGAGCGCGGCGAACTTACGAAAGCTTGCGTCCGCCGACACGGTGAGGGCTCGACCTATTCGGCCGGCCTGTCGGACAGTTTGAGATGTCGTGCCTTGCGACCGCCCGGAACTAATTCGAGCTGGGGGTGCTGGCCCGACTGAAAAAGCTTGGCGATATCGACGCAGCGCCGGGCCAAGCCTCTCGCCCCGTCCTGGAGCTCGCTGCTTTCCTCGACTTAGCGAATATTGTTTTCCATGTCCTCCCCCGACCAGCCTCGCGAATGGGCGATGAACGGGTGCTGGGGAAATTGGCATCCGATCTCAGCGAAGAATGTCAGCAACTGACCGGCTACGCCCTGCACGTTGTCTTGGCCACCTGTAATTATAAACGCAGCCACTTTGCGTTTTAGCAACACGCGCCCAGCAATGGTCTCCTGATTCTGGATGCAATTACACCGTTCGACCATCTTATAATAAAGCGAACTCGCACAACCCCAACGAATCGGGGTAGCCACCAAGATGACGTCGGCCCAATGGACGAAGGCCTCGTACACCTGATCCATTTGATCTTCGCCGTCCATTTGCGTGATCGAACAAGGCCAGGTACACGCGCGCGCGGTTTTTTAATAAAACCCCTCGCAGTGCCGAAACTTGAGTTCGTCAAGCCGAATCAGCTTGGTCTCGCAAGCAAGAGCGGTGCGGGCCTCTTCCAGAGAGATCTCCAGCAGGCGTTCCGACGTGCTGCGGCGAGGATAGGCGCGGTCCATGACTGTCGCAGATATGCCGACAACACGTAACGGCCCGTCAGCCCGCTCGATTGGCCGCGAGAGGGGATGGGGCTCGTGTTTTTTTCGGGTCCGCGGCGTGGCGGAGTCGAGGTCAACGAATAGACGGCCATTCGCGATCTTAGACGTAAACGCAGGCACGGCGTCTTGCTCAAAACCCGGCTCGCCCTTGCCCGATGATCTATGGAATCGCCATTGATGCCAGGGACAAACTACATGGTCTCCTTCGGGGGTACCTTGACCCAAGGGACCGCCGACATGGTTGCACGCTCCGGAGATCACTGCGAACGCGCCGTCGCGCCATGAGACGGCTAGCCGCGTCTTGCCGATGGCGACTTCCTGGGGTGGGTTCCGCCGAAGCAATTCGACATCGCCGAGATCATGCCAGTCCTGATCTGTCAATTGTCCACCGCTAATTTATGCGTTGTGCCGATACACGTCCTCGTCGCAATTCCAGATTCTATGCGGCCTCATTCATGGGATCCAGGACAGGTTAGAAAAAGCTATAGGGATCGATATCGACCTGGATGCGCACCGAAGAGGGCAGTTTGACTCGCGCCAGCCAGTCCTGGACCAGGCCCTGGAGCGGCGTATCGCGCTCGGTCTTCAGAAGCAACCGGTGGCGATGGCGGCCCCTGAGGAGCGCCATGAAAGCCGGAGCCGGACCCAACACTTCGACGTCGTCGCCCCTGGGCGCTGCGGCGGCTAACGTCCGTCCGGCGGCGATCACGGCGGTCTCATCAGGGCCGGAAAGGATCAGGGCCGCGAGACGGCCGAAGGGCGGCATGGCGAGCGATTGGCGGGCGGCGATCTCGCTGGCGATGAAGCTCGCTTCATCGCCTGAGAGTAGCGCTTGCATGACCGGGTGGGCGGGATCGTGGGTCTGCAGGTAAACGCGGCCCGGCTTGTCGGCGCGCCCCGCGCGGCCCGCGACCTGATGGAGAAGTTGGTGGGTGCGTTCGGCGGCACGCAAATCCCAACCCGAGAGTCCGAGGTCGGCGTCCACGACTCCGACGACCGTAAGGCTGGGAAAGTGGTGGCCTTTGGCCAGCACTTGGGTGCCGACGAGAATGTCGATACGGCGAGCAAGAATGTCGGCGATGAGTTCGGCAACCGACGAAGGCCTTTCCAGGACGTCACTCGATACGGCGCGAACATTGGCCTGGGGCCAGCGCGCCGCTGCCTCTTCGGCCACGCGCTCAATGCCGGGACCGCAGGGCACAAAGGAATCCGCCGCACCGCAGGAGGAACAGGTCGCGGGCACACGAGCGCCGTAGCCGCAGTGATGGCACTGCAATTTGTGCGTCAAGCGATGCTCCACCAGCCAGGCCGTGCAGCGCGGACAGTTGAGGCGATGGCCGCAACCGCGGCAGAGCGTCAGCGGTGCATAGCCGCGACGATTCAAAAACAGGAGCACTTGTTCGCCGGCGGCCAGGGTTTGATCAATGGCCCGAACCAGGGGCGGCGCCAGCCAAGCGCGGCCCCAGCGGCCTTTCTCGGGTGGATGGGCGCGCATATCGGTGATGCCGATGCGCGGCATTGTCGCTGAAGCAAAGCGTTCGGGCAGGTGAACAATGCCGTAGCGCTTGTTGCGAACATTTACGATCGTCTCCAGCGACGGCGTGGCGGACGCCAAAATAATCGGGATGTTGCCTTCGCGGGCGCGCACAACCGCCATGTCGCGGGCGTGATAAATGACGCCGTCTTCCTGTTTGAACGCCGAATCATGTTCCTCGTCGACGACGATCAGGCCAAGGTTGCTAAACGGCAGGAATAACGCCGAACGGGCGCCGACCACGACTTGCGCTGCGCCGGTCGCCGCGCCGTGCCAGGTCTCGCGGCGCGCCTTGTAGGTCAGGTCGGAATGCCATTCCGCCGGCAGAACGCCAAAGCGCTGCAGAAACCGCGCGAGCCCTTGTGTGGTCAGCGCAATCTCAGGCACCAGCACCAGCACTTGCCGGCCGGCCTTGAGTGCCGCGGCAACCGCTTCCAGATAGACTTCGGTCTTGCCCGAGCCGGTGACACCGTCGAGGAGTGTGACAGAAAATCCGCGGTCGATTCGCGCAGCGAGCGCCGATGCCGCTCGCTCCTGGGCCGGTTCGAGCTTGGGCTCGTGGTGGCCGGGATTTGGCGCGGGCTTGGATGAGATGGCGACGGCCTCCACCACGCTCAAGGCTCCGGCGGCGACGAGATCGCGGACAACACCGGTGCCGACTTTCGCTTCCCGTGACAGCGCCGCAGCGGATGCAAAGGCGCTTGTCGCCGCATTGAGCACCGCGGCCCGCCCCGGCGTGAATTTTATGCCGCAGTCCGCCAAGGACTTGCCCGTGGCGACAATCGCCGTCGCCGCCTTTTGCTGGGGCCAGCGCCGTGCCGGATTCAGCGTCATACGCAAAACCGCGCCGGCGGGCTGGAGCGTATAGCCCGCCACCCAATCTATGAACTTGAGCAAGACGTCCGGCAGTGGCGGAAGGTCGAGCTTGTGGATAACTTCTCGCAACTTGCCGGGCGGGACGTCGCCGTGGCTGGCACCCCAGACCACGCCCACTTCAAAGCGGCGCGCGAGCGGAACCTCAACAATGTCGCCGGGAGTAAATACCGCGCCTTCCGGAACCAGATAGTCGTAAGCCGTCGCCACCGGCAAC
>SHVO01000051.1 GCA_009694245.1 Rhodospirillaceae bacterium
TCCAAAAGGCAAATACGTGTCGATGACTGATTTCGCGGCGCAGGCCTCGGATTTGGAAATCGCAGCTTTAGTCCGCGCCGTGGGCAAGGTGGCCGAGCTGAAGGGCGTGAAGGATCCCGGCTATCGCATTCTCGCGAATGCTGGACCCAACGCGCATCAAGAAGTGCCGCATCTGCACATTCACGTATTTGGCGGCCGTACCCTGGGCCCCATGCTCGTCAAGAAGTAAGCGCTACTTAGCCGGACAAGGATGCTGCGCCGAGCCTGTCTGGCAGACCACGGTGCTGGTCAAGAAAGCCAGCCCCTCCTTAATTGCTGCTGGCGGGACAGCGGGTCCGGCATCGCCAAAGGCTTTCGTCCGCCAGATGCGCGTAATCACGTAAAGCGTGCCCTGGCCTTGAACGGCCTTGCTGTAGCGCGCCTCGCCGAAGCCGGTGCGTTTGTGGTGCTTACACCCCAGCGTCCAAAATGCGCTGGCAAAGCCATTGTTTACGCCCGACTGAAATTTGCCCTCGACAACTCCGTCGCAACTATCATGGGACTGGGCGACGGCGCGGCGTTGCAGAGTATCTAACGGTAGATTGAGATTGCGATAGGTCTCGACGGTGATCTTCGACTGCCACTGATCTGCGGTTTCGCCTTCGGGAATGTATTCGACCAAATCCTGCTCGCCGTGCCGCTCATAGACCTGCGCCCATTTGGCGGGAAATAGCGGCATTACAAGCTGTTCATCGGTTGTTCGCGGCTGAGCGGCGAACGCGGCGCTGCCGACAAGCCAGGCGCCGATCCCGAGGGCCATGCGATTTCTGATGTTCATGACGCCATCCTGACAAATAAACCGCGCCAGGGCCCATAGGCTCAATCAGCCGCCAGCCCACGGCCCGGCATAATCCGGCGATAGCTCAGGGCCTCGGCAACGTGCACCCGCTTCACGCCCTGGCCCTTCTCCAAATCAGCAATGGTGCGCGCGACGCGCAGGATGGCGCGATGGACAAAAGCGGCCGCGGCCCATCCGCCAACGAGGATAATCACCGCCCCAATGATCGCGAAGCCGTAACTGGTCGCGACAGCCATCGACGTCTCGACCAACTTCGACAATTGCCGTTCGAGCAGCGCGGGGCTTTCAGCGAGTTTGGCGAAATCGTTCCTCTCAGCCACGATGGTTGACGTCTCATTCAGAAGGCAGCTTATTTCCGCTACAGGCGGCGTTCAATCGCATCCCAGACGTCGGCTTCAAGCGTGGTGCCGTTGAAGCGGTTGATTTCCTGCAAACCCGTCGGCGAGGTCACATTGATCTCAGTCAGATAGTCGCCGATGACGTCAATCCCTGCAAAAATAATCCCGCGATCTCGCAACGCCGGCCCAATCCGCTCGCAGATCTCGTTTTCGCGCTTGGTCAGGGCCGTTTTCTCCGGCCGCCCGCCCACATGCATATTAGAGCGCGCCTCGCCGCGGCTGGGCACGCGATTGATGGCGCCGGCGGCCTTGCCGTCAATCAATACAATACGTTTGTCGCCCTTGCGCACTTCGGGCACATAGCGCTGAACGATCACCGGCTCGCGCCACGTGGTCGTGAAGAGCTCCAACAGCGCCCCCAAATTTTCATCGTCCGGCGTTACGTGAAACACGCCGGCACCGCCGTTGCCATAGAGAGGCTTAACGATGATGTCCTTGTGGTCACGACGAAAAGCTTTGATCTCCTCGACATCGGCCGTGATCAGCGTTGGCGGCATGAGGCCATCGAAGTGAGTTACAAAAAGTTTCTCGGGCGCATTCCGCACATGGACCGGGTCATTAACGACCAAAGTCTTGGGGTGGATATGCTCGAGAACATGGGTGGCGGTGATATAGGCCATGTCGAAGGGCGGATCCTGGCGCATGAGCACCACGTCCATGGTGCGTAGATCCATCTCCTCCTCGGGGCCGAATTCGAAATGATTTCCGCGCTCACGCTTTACCTTCAAGGGTTTCGCCCGCGCGCTCACGCGGCCTTCGCGAAACGTCAGTTTGCGGGGCAAATAGTGATAAAGCGCATGGCCGCGCCGCCGGGCTTCCAACGCCAGCACGAACGTCGAATCGGCATCAATATTGATGGATTCGATGGGGTCCATCTGAATGGCGACTTGCAATGTCATGGATGAACTCGTGACTCCACGTTGATCGGTTTAGTGCAGGCGTTCGCGCAGTTCCTGCACGACCTGAGCAATCTTGTGCCGATCGGGACCGTCCGGCGCGCGGGCAATGAATCCTTCGAGGGCTTCGACCGCGTGTTTTAGATGTCCAAGCCGCATATGTAGCACACCCGCTTCACGCCAAAGCGCCGCATTACCGGGATCGAGGATCTGCAAGACGGTAACGGCTTCCAGCGCTCCGTTGATCTCGCCCAACTCCAGGCGCCGGGTGCGCACATTGTTTTGCAAGCGTACCAGCACATCGCGGTTGCTGACGGGGCGGTAATGCGACGATCCAAGCTCCACGGCGGCTCCCGCAAATTGCTTGAGCAGTTCCCGTAACCCGCGGCTCTCCATGATGCGGCCGTTATGAAAAGGATCAACGATCACGCGCCGCCCATCGCAGCTTTCTAAGCGGATGAGAAAGTGACCTGGAAAATTTAGGCCGGCGGCGCCCCAGCCCTGCGACCGTGCCGCGAAGAGATAGAGGATTCCAAGCGCCACCGGCAGGCCTTTGCGCCGCTCGATCACGCGCATCATGTTGGCATTATCGAGGTCGTCGTAGGTTTCTTCATCGCCGGTATAGCGGAACTCGCCTGACAGAACCTGGGCGAGAATCTTTGCCATATCCTCGGGCGTCGGCGTTTCAATATCCACGCCTGCTTCAACAGCCGCGATGTGTACTGCCTCGGCCAAGTTTTTTAAATGATCGCGATAGACCTGAAGATTAGTGGAGGGATGATCAAGGGACGCGAGGAGCAGCGCAGCCTCGGCCAGATCGATCGCTTCATCGGCTTGGCCGGCTATCGCTCCGAGGGTCGTCCGAATAATCTCCGCACTCACCATGGCCTTTGAACCCAGCAGGCCGCTCTCCTCACGGCGTGTCCCGCCAACTATCGCATGTTGCCAAGCAAATCCAACACGGTTTTTGTACTAGGGGAGTTGTGGACGCCACGCATCGGCGATCAGGCGCGGCACGAGCCGCTGGCCGACGACCATAACATCAAAGCGCACGTTGGCGCCCGACAGTTCAGGATGACGCTGCAGAAAGGCATCAGCGGCGCGGGCAATTCGCCCGCGCTGCAAAGTCGTGAGGGCGTCGACGGCTGCGCTCTCGTCAAGGCGCGCCTTGACTTCGATGAAGGCGACGGTCGAGCCGCGCCGCGCGACAATATCGATTTCTCCTAGGCCCGAGCCACGCGGCGATTTAAGGCAGCGTGCGAGAATGCTCCATCCGGTCAAGCGAAGGCGCGCCACGCACAGTGTCTCGGCGAAGCGCCCGCAGCGTTCGGCGCGAACGCGGCGCTTTGACAACTTATGAGGCGCGCGGTCGCGGCCGACCGGAAATCGACTCACGACCGCGAAAGCTCCAAGGCTCGCGCATAGACGCTGCGCCGCGGCAATTGCAGAGCCTCGGCCACCGTTGCCGCTGCATCGCGCACACTCATGGTCGCGAGCGCGTGACGCAAAGTTTCGTCCAGATCCGCAGCGATGTCTTGGGTGCCATCGGCCCCGTCAACGACAAGCACTGCCTCGCCCTTGGGCGGGCCTTCGCGGGCAAATGTATCGGCTAAGTCGACGAGGTTGCCGCGGCGAACCTCCTCGTGAAGCTTCGTCAATTCGCGGCAGACCGCCGCCGGGCGCGGGCCGAGGACGGCGGCAAGATCGGCAAGGGAGTCCGCGAGCCGTTGCGTCGATTCATAAAAAACAAGCGTAGCGCGTAGCGACTTAAGCTCGCTAATGGCGGTTCGCCGCGCCGCGGTCTTGGCCGGAAGAAATCCCGCGAAAAACACACGGTCGGTGGGCAAGGCGGCTACGGTCAGGGCGGCAAGTATGGCGGAAGGCCCGGGGATGGGAATCACGGCAATCCCGCCATCGGCGCAGGCGCGCACGAGCTTATATCCGGGGTCGGATATCAGCGGCGTGCCGGCGTCGCTGACCAAAGCGACCGACTCGCCAGCCGTCAGCCGCGCCAAAAGCGCCGGGCGAACGCGTTCGGCGTTATGATCGTGATAGGGCGTCATGGGCGTGGCGATGCCAAATCGCTGCAACAATCCGCCGGTAACCCGGGTATCTTCACAGGCGATGACGCTCGCGCCGCGCAAGGTTTCGGCGGCGCGCGTGCTCAAGTCTCCCAAATTTCCAATCGGCGTGGCCACCACATAGAGGCCGGCAGGCAGTTTGGGCCCTATTTCCGCCGCCTGGGTTTCACCGGATATCCCTGTGCCAGATTTACTTGCAAGGGTGGCAACGTTAGTTTCGCCCCAGCCGGGTTTGACCTTGCGGGTTGTGTCTTTGGAGGCCACGCGTGCGATTTGGCGGTTGGATTTCTTTCGGAAAGCTTTTGCCATGGGGCCGGGCGGCGGTTCTGGGGTCTGGGCTTTTGGTGCTCGCCGCCTGCGCCGGCGGCGCACGAGATGTAGCACCCCCAAAGCCCCAGACCCAGCGCCCTCCCGCCGCAGCGCCGACGGTGCCGGTGCCGTCGGCACCAACCTCAACTTTACAGGCTCCCGCGCCTGCCGCACCGGCGTTGGCGCCCAATCAACTGATCTTGGGGATTACTGCCGCGGCGCCCACAGCCGCGCCGGCCGGTTCGCCCGCGGCGGCTCCCCGGCCGGCGCAGGACGCCTTGGGCTTGGCGCGCGTGGGGTTACTGGTCCCGCTCACGGGCCCTTCCGCGAATGTGGGCCAGGCGCTTATGAATGCGGCGCAGATGGCGCTGTTCGATGTCGCCGACGAGCGCTTCGTCCTGCAAGTTTACGATACCCAAGGCACGCCCGAAGGCGCGGCACAGGCCGCCGGCCAAGCCATGGCCCACGGCGCGCGGCTGTTGCTGGGCCCGCTGTTTTCCGCCGAAGTGAAGGCCGTGGCGCCGCTGGCCAGTGCGGCCAGCGTCAATATGGTGGTGTTCTCCACCGATCCAACCGTCGCCAGCAATCACGTTTTTGTCTTGGGGTTCCTGGTCCAGGAGCAGGTGCGTCAAATCCTGGGCTACGCCAAGACGCAAAATCTCTCGCGCCTCGCCGTCCTGGCGCCGAATTCAGCCTACGGCCAAGCCGCCGTCGAGGCTGTGAATCGCTACGCGCCCGCGCGCGGTCTCCGCGTAACGCAGGTCGTCTTCTACGATCCCGACGGCAAGAACCTGAATGATGTGGTTCGCCGCCTCGCGGTTTACGACCAACGCAAACGCGCTCTCGAGCAGCAGAAGGCGGAATTGACGGGTAAGGACGACGAGATCTCGCAGCTCGCTCTCAAGCGTCTAGGGCGGCTGGAAACCGTCGGCGAAGTCGACTTCGACGCCATCCTCATTCCCGACCAGGGCACGCGCCTGACCCAGGCCGCCACCTTGCTGCCGTTCTTTGATATCGACCCGGGCCGGGTGCAACTTCTTGGTACGTTGCTGTGGGACACGCCGGGCTTGGGGCGCGAACCGGTGATGATTGGCGGCGCCTACCCCGCGCCGGCCCAGGATTCGAATCGGCAATTCTTTGCCCGGTATCGGGAGTTCTACGGCCGGACCGCGCCGTCGATCGCCACCCACGGCTACGATGCGGTGGCTTTGGCGGCGATCCTGGCGCGCACGGGGGGTCGTTTTTCATCGGAGGCGGTCGCCGCCAATTCTGGTTTCGCGGGCGTCGACGGCATATTCCGGTTTACACCCGATGGCCTTTCCCAGCGCGGCTTTGCCGTCATGCAAGTGACCCGCGACGGGGCGACGGTAGTCCAGCCGCCGCCGGCGACTTTTGACGCCGCGCAGTTCTAAAACAGTCGACTTAATTCGCTTGGGGCTGAGCGGGCACCGCGCTCTTGCCCAGGGAGTCCTTCAGATTTACAGCGATGCGCAGCAGGTTTCGCTGGGTGATGGCCACAGGGTTGTCATTGCCGACGCCGTAAATGCCTGCATTCCAATCCTTGCGCGGCCGAATCACCGCGCCTTCAAAACTGGCGCCGGCAAATAAACCAGTATTCGTCGAGTAAGCGACAATATCCTGACCGACGTGGGTGGTGGTTGCAGCCTCTGCGCCGGCGCCCACGGTTCCTATGCTCATGCCGACGGCAGCGCCCAATTTAAACTCGTCATTGAGCACCGCGCTTAGGCCCTTCTCAGTGAGGATTGCGAAAATAATCGCCGCCGATTGCATACCGAACTGCAGGCCCAGGGACCCGGCCGTCATGCGGTAGAACGCAGGGTCGCTGAAGCCGCCTTCCGGCAGGCGCGCCATTAATACGCCATCGCCATAAGAGCCGCCGAGGATGAAACTTGCTTTGTAGTAAGACGGAATAATCAGGACGCCCTTGGCGCGTTTTAGGGCGCTATCCAGTTCGCCGCCCGAGCGCGTTTCCTCGCGCACCCGGTCGACGGTGATCACGGCTTCGTCGAGGGTGTGGCGCGCGTCCAAGACTTCGTCGGCGCGGGCGGTACCGGCGCTCGCGAAAACGCCGGCTGCGGCAATGCCGAGAGCACGGCGGCGTGTATAAAAATGGGTCATCCGTTAACTCCGGAGCTGGGAAGCAACATCGTGCGCGCGAAATACGGCGACATTTAGCCGCAAAGGCGGACGGTGAGCAACCGGAGCGAAACTCAGCGACCGCGCCCGAGGGTATCGATATAGCGGCCCTGGAACATGGTAATGCCTAGTTGCTCGCCGACCTTGACCGCCGCTTCGTTGTCGCACCGCGCCAGAATCGTCCGGCCTTTCTTGCGCTCGCGAATTAACGCTTTCAGCTCTTGGCCCTGCTGCGTTCCGATGAAGGCGGCCAGGTCAGGCGTCCACATCAGTTTTGCATAGGATGTGCCCAGGCGCAGCGGATCGGCGAAGGGAAAGGTATTCAGGTTTAAGCCATCGATACAGATGCGGTAGCCGCGCTCGGTTATGAAATCGCGAGCAAAGGCAAAGCTGTTGGGATCGGAAAAGATGTCCTCGAGCCGCATTTCAAGCACGACGTCTTGCGACGATGGCGCAAAGCCGTCATCAAAGGCCAGGAACTCGTCGGACAGTACGGTTGAGACATTGACGCTGATTATATTCAACCATTACGCGTATTATCTAGGCCCGCGCAGGCTCTGGCAATCTAGTGGGTGTTATATCTCTCGTTCGTCGGGCGTACCAGGGGCGAGTGCGCGCAGACAAACAAATCATCGGCGGTAACCATTTGGAAAAGATTAACAAATAGGCTTGGTTGCCTATAAATCCTTGACCAGCAGACGAAATGTCACGGCCACAGGGCCTATGACACTGGGCAGTTGAATAACCCTCATAGTCAAGCAACCCTGGGGAAGTAATGGCACGCGTAATTATTACCGGCGGCGCTGGATTCATTGGTTCGCACTTGAGTGAGCGGCTGCTTGCGGCGGGCCACGAGATCTTATGCGTGGACAATTTCTTCACCGGCCGGCGGCAAAATATTTCGTCCCTCCTCGCCAATCCTGCATTCGAACTCGTGCGTCACGACGTCACGTTTCCGCTCTATGTGGAAACCGACGAGATCTACAACCTCGCCTGCCCCGCCTCTCCGGTGCACTACCAATTCGATCCGGTGCAGACAACCAAGACCAGCGTCCACGGCGCCATCAATATGCTGGGACTGGCAAAGCGCACGCGATCAAAAATTCTCCAAGCCTCCACCAGCGAAGTGTACGGCGATCCGACGGTTCACCCCCAAGTCGAAAGCTATTGGGGCAATGTAAATCCCATTGGCGCGCGCGCGTGCTATGACGAAGGCAAGCGTTGCGCCGAAACCTTGTTTTTCGACTATTTCCGCCAGCACAAGCTGCGCATAAAGGTGGCGCGGATATTCAACACTTACGGCCCGCGGATGCTCGCCAATGACGGCCGTGTGGTTTCAAATTTTGCGGTACAAGCTCTCAAAGGCGAACCCATCACCATCTACGGCAAGGGCGACCAAACGCGCTCTTTCTGCTACGTCGACGATCTGGTGGAGGGCCTTATTCGCCTCATGAATACCGGCGACGGCATCACTGGCCCGATGAATTTGGGAAATCCGGTGGAAAGCACGATGATAGAATTGGCGGAGAAAATCCTCCGCATCGCCAAATCCTCCTCCAAGCTCGTCTACCGGCCGCTGCCCCAAGATGACCCGAAACAGCGCCGGCCGGACATTACGCAGGCCCGTGACAGCCTAAAGTGGGAACCCAAGGTGCCTTTGGACGAAGGCCTCGCCCGAACTGTGCATTTTTTCAAACAGTTATTGGCGTAGGCTCTGTCCTGGCCCGACCCGGAATATAATGTGTCCATGACTATTGCCGTTCACCCTGCCGCAGACGACACGACCGCGCTGGCGGCCGTATTGGCGGGGTTTCGCTCCCGCCACATCCTGTGCGTGGGCGACGCCATGGTTGACCGCTTTGTCTACGGTGACGTGAAGCGGATCTCACCCGAGGCGCCGGTCCCAGTGGTTCGCATCGAACGCGAAGCGGCCGAGCTGGGCGGCGCCGGAAATGTGGTACGCAACATTGTCGCCCTCGGCAGCGGGTGTTCATTTGTATCGGTGATCGGCAGCGACCGGGCCGGCAGCGAGATTTCCGAATTGCTGGGCCGCCTGCCGCATGTAAAGCCGTACCTGCGTGTTTCCCGCGAGCGTGAAACCACCGTCAAGACGCGGTTTTTTAGCAAGGACGGTCATCACCTTCTGCGCGCTGACCGCGAAATCACTGCACCGCTCTCGGCGAAGGACGCCGCCGAACTCGGCGCCATGGCGGTCGCACAAGTCGGCGACGCGGATGCGGTAATTCTCTCTGACTACGGCAAGGGCGTGTTCGCCCAGGATCTAGCCGCACGTATCATCGCGGCCGCGCGCAAAGCCGGCAAACCTGTGATCGTGGACCCTAAGGGCGTCGACTATAGCCGCTACGTCGGCGCAACCGTCATTGCCCCCAATCGCGCGGAATTGGCGGAAGCAACCGGCATGCCCGTGGACGACGATGCCGGTGTTATCGCCGCGGCGCGGTCACTGTGCGTGTGCACGACGAGCGATGCAATTCTCGTAACGCGCTCCGGCGAAGGCATGACTTTGGTGGCCAGCAATGGCGCGGTCTACCACCTACCTGCCGAAACCCGCGAAGTCGCGGATGTGACCGGCGCTGGCGACACGGCCGTGGCCACGCTCACTCTGGCGCTTGCCTGCGGCGCGGCGCTCCCGGCTGCGGCCAAACTCGCCAATATTGCCGCGGGCATTGTGGTCGGCCGTCACGCGACGGCCGTAGCCACCGCGCAGGATCTAAGCTCCGCGTTGCTCCATACCGGTCTTGCCGGCGCCGAGCAAAAAGTAGGCGACCGCGACACAGCGCTGACGCGTGCGGCGGAATGGCGTGCGCAAGGACTCAAGATCGGATTCACCAACGGTTGCTTCGATTTGTTGCATCCGGGTCACGTCTCGCTGTTGCGCCAAGCGCGCGCCGCGTGTGATCGCCTCGTTGTTGGGCTCAACAGCGATGCTTCGGTCCGCCGCCTCAAGGGCGACGGCCGACCGGTGCAGAGCGAAACCGCGCGGGCCGCGGTCATGGCATCGCTCGCCAATGTTGATCTGGTGGTGATTTTTAGCGAAGACACGCCGCTCGCCCTCATTCAGGCGCTGCGGCCTGACGTTTTGGTAAAAGGCGCGGACTACCAGCGCCCTGATGTCGTGGGCGGAGATTTTGTTGAAGCTTACGGCGGGTCCGTCGTGCTGGCGGAACTCATCGCGCCATATTCCACGACAGCGACAATCGCGGCCTTAAAGACCACGCGATCGAGCAACAAACCATGATGAATCAAATGGGGCGGAGCATGTTTAGAAAAATATCGCAGGCGACGGCGGTGGGAGCAGTCCTCTTGCTCGGTGCCTGTGCCAGTCTGGAACGGGCCTATATAGCCCTCAAGGAAGATATCCTCGGGTTCAAGCGGCCGCCGGCGGTTGTTCGCCAGCCGGTCTTGCCCGAAATGCTGGTCAATTGCCGCGGCCATGTTTTGGTTCCGGCGCTGGCATGATCCTCGTCTTTAAAGATCAGCCGCCGCCGGAACGCGGACAATTCATTCGTGAGAAGCGGCTCTCGGCTCCCTACCGCATTCTTCTGCCGGGGGCCCGCGTCAGCAATGAACAAAGCCCGCGGCGGCTCAATGTGGAGTTAGATGACGGTAACCGTATTACCGGTCTGTACTGCGGTTAAGTTATAGGCCGATCAGAGTCGCGGATCGACGACCGAAGCCAAGCGTTGGCCGGCCGCCAGCGCAAACCGCAAGGTCAAAGCTTTACGCCGTGCCGCGTGCAGGGGATGGCGCGGCGCCGGACGCATCACCGCTGCCGCGTGGGCGTCCGCCACCACGACGCCGCAGGTTTCAGGCAAAATCTGCCAGGGAAAATGCGGCGGAACGGCGAAGGAAAATCCGTCGCAGTAAGGCACATACTCCAGCCATTTGGCATCGCCGCGAAAATCTTCGGGCGTGCTTTTTACTTCCACCATCAAGATTGTTCCGGCGGCGTTAAGGCCAACCACGTCCGCCCTCTGGCCGTTGCCCATCTTGAATTCTAGGAGGCTCAAGAATCCCATGTCCTCCAGCCACCGGCACACGCCGCGTGTTACCGCAGCCGTGACAAGCGCCGGAGGCGGCCGCACCTGGGAGGGCTGGCGGGATGGCCTGGTCGGCCGCTCAAAGTCGAGTTGGCCGTCCATCGGGAGCGGCCCTATCGCCGCGTGGTTGCCGTGAAATTCGTTCGCCGTCTGCTCTAGTCTACGCGAGCGAGGCCGACCGCTCAAGGACCGCGCGTGGTATTTTGCCCTATGACGATTCCATTGCCATTGGTCACCCGCCGCCTGTACCTGCGCGATTACACCGAGGCGGACGCAGCCGCGGTATATGCCTATGCGCGCGAGCCAGCTTATTGGCAGTTTCAGCGCGCCGAGCCGCCAAGCGCGCAGCAGATCGACGCGCTCCTCTGCTTTGTTGTGATGGCGCAGGCGGCATCGCCACGTACGATGTATTTCCTCGCCGCCACCCATAAGGACACGGGCGATATCATCGGCGAGGGCGTGCTCAAGATTTTGAGCGCCCCGGATCGTCAGGGCGAAATCGGCTTCGGCGTCGCGCCACTGGAAAATGGGATTTAGCGGCGAAATCGCCACCGCCATGGTTGAGGCCGCTTTCAAACACGCCAGCCTTCACCGCGTCGCGGGGCAATGCAGCCCCGAGAACCAGGGCTCCATCCGCATCATGCAAAAACTCGGGCTCGCGCGCGAGGGCCTACTGCGTGATCTGCACTACGGCCGCGGCAAGTGGTGGAGCACCGTGGTTTACAGCGTCTTGGAAGACGAATACGGCAAGATCAGCCGCGTCAAGGGCCGCTAACAGGCTCAGCAGCCCGTGGCGATGCGCTCGACCAACTGCTTCACGGTCGGGATGAAGCCGTTTTTGTACCAGGGATCGTCGGCAAATCGATAGGCGTTGTGTCCGGCGAACATGAGCTCGGCGTCAATGCTGCCATCATGGGCGATATTTTGCAGCGTCTTCTGAATGCAAAAGCTTCGCGGGTCGGCTTTACGCCCAGTCGTGCCTTCCTCGTTCTGC
>SHVO01000052.1 GCA_009694245.1 Rhodospirillaceae bacterium
CTAACCGCCACCAACGTATTTGTGCGCACCGGCAGCCTCTGGACCATGGTGCATCATCATGCCGGGCCAGTGAATATTGATCCGCAGTTGTTGGAGGATGAGGAGAAGCCCGCCCTCAACTAACTCACTTTTTGAATCGGGGGGCCGGTTTGAAATATTTAGTGCGGGCTGTCTGCCGCAGCGCTACGCGCTGACGGCGCGTTTTCGGGCGCGTATTCCAGCACGTTCTCGTGTCTCTCATCGGTGGTGGAATCGTGGTTGCCTGCGGCGGGCTCGTCAAAGCCTTCCTCGGGGGTCGGGGCTTCCGGCGGCGGACCCTTGCCGCCGTATGGATCGACCAGCAAGAAGGCAGGTGTGAAGCCTCCGAAAGCAATCACGTTGTCGGCGATCTCCATTTCGGCAATACCGTGCGGATTGCGTCGCGTCTTGCGGGCGCGATCTTCGGCCCCGCGCGCGTCACTGTGGCGATCGTGGCGGGCACGATCCTTGCGAGGACCGCGGTCCTTGCGTTCGTTCGACGGCTCCTGGTTGCCTACGACCGGTGCCGATATTTCGAGGCCGGCTTCTTGCGCCTCGACGATGGTCTCGGCGGCGACAAAGGCCGGCGCGGCCGCTTCAGCGGGCTCGGCGATGGTTATTTCGGGCGGGTTGCTCTGGATGGGAGTTTCACGGCCGCGCCCCCCGCTTCCTCGCCCGCTTTCATGCCCGCGCCCACGCCCACTCTCACGTCCTTTGGCACCGCCACGTGGAGGGCGGGCGCCACGCCCACGCCCCCTGCCGCCCTCGTCGGCGGCGTCGCTCGAGACAGTCATATCGGCGAGTTCGGGAACTGACAAAGGCGGGATGGGATGATTCAGCATTTTCTCGACCGCGGCGAGCAGGCGGGAGTCGCCCGGGGTGGCCAGGGTATAGGCGTGACCGGTCTTACCGGCGCGCCCGGTGCGGCCGATGCGGTGAATATAATCCTCCGCGTTCACAGGCACGTCGAAATTGATGACGTGACTAACATCCGAAACATCCAGGCCGCGGGCGGCCACATCTGAGCACACCAACAATTCGGCCTCGTTGGCCTTGAATTTGGCCAGCATGTCGTTACGTTTGGACTGGGGCATGTCGCCGTGCAGAGCGATAACGCTGAAGCCGTGTTGGTCTAAAGACTTGAATAGAATATCAACGTCTTTCTTCCGGTTGCAGAAGATGAACGCGTTGTGGACATTCTTGGAGCGTAAAATGCGTCGCAGCGCCTCGCGCTTGTCGAGGGTGCGCACCGTGACCAGACCTTGCTCGACCGTGATTGCCGCAGACGCCGCCGGCGTCACGGCAATCTCCTTCGGATTCATAAGGAACTGGTCGGCGAGTTTGCGGATTTCATTGCCCATAGTCGCCGAGAAAAACAAGGTCTGGCGGATTTTTGGCAAGAGCCCGACGATGCGCTCGACATCGGGAATGAAGCCCATATCCAACATTCTGTCGGCCTCATCGATGACAAGAATCTTGACGTCGTTCAGCAGAATGCGGCCGCGTTCGTAAAGGTCCAAGAGACGCCCGGGCGTGGCGATCAACACGTCGACGCCTCGGTCCAGCGCCTTTTCCTGGTCGGTGAAGGACTCGCCGCCGATGAGAAGCGCCATCGAAAGCGGATGGTACTTGCCGTACTTAACAAAATTGTCTGAAATCTGCGCGGCCAGTTCGCGGGTAGGGGCTATTATCAACGACCGCGGCATGCGCGCTTTCGAGCGCCCATCGGCGAGGATGTCGATCATCGGCATGGTGAAGGCGGCGGTCTTGCCGGTCCCGGTCTGGGCGACGCCCAAGAGGTCCCGCCCCATCAGTACGACCGGGATCGCCTGGACCTGAATCGGGGTCGGCGTCAGGTACCCGGCGTCAGCGACGGCCTTTAAGGTATCTGGCGATAGACCGAGGTCTGCAAATTCCATTGGCTTTGGGAATCTCCGTCGCGGGACATGTTGGGCTGCATAAGTGATCCGCCAAAATAGCGGGCAGCGCGGCGCGACAGGTTCACGGCGCGGCATAATAGGTGTTAGTTTGCGGGTGTCAACGCTGGAGCATTTCCCGGCGACGTGGATGGTCATTCGCCGCAGGAAATGCGATCAAACAAGGACTTAGAGCGCTTCCCGGTTTCGATCTTGGTGGAGGGGGGGCTTTAGAAATCACCAGAGAGACCCTCGAAATATCGAGGTTTCCCCCGGATTAACCACACGCCGAGCAGGTCATAATCCATGAGCCGTTCCCGCCACCTCGTCCTTCTGCCAGGCCTTCTCTGCGATGGCGCACTTTGGCGACACCAGTTGGAATATCTTAAAGATCAATGCGACGTCCTGTTCGTCGACCTGACCCGGGACGCTTCCATCGCCACGATGGCGGCGCGGGTTCTCGCTGAGGCGCCGGCGAGCTTCGCTCTCGCGGGCCTATCCATGGGCGGCTACGTCGCCCAGGAAATCATGCGCCAGGGCCCCGGACCGGGTCGAACGCTTGGCTCTGGTTGGCACCAATGCCCGCGCCGACAGCGACGAGCAGCGCAAGGTCCGTAGCGATCTGGTCAAACTGGCCGGTGTCGGCAAGTTCAAAGGGGTGACGCCGCGATTACTGCCCAACCTCATTCACCCCTCGCGGCTGGAAGACCCGAGCGTCGCCGGGGTGGTCACGGAAATGGCCGAGCGGGTGGGGCAGGAAGCTTTCACGCGCCAGCAGGAAGCCATCATGGCCCGCAAGGACGGCCGCGGCGATCTGGAAGCGACCTTGATCATGACTGGGCAGCAAGATGTGTTGTGCCCGCCCAAGGTTCAAGACGAAATGGCCGAGCGCCTGCCCAATGCTAAGCTGGTGCTGGTCGAGGATTGCGGGCATCTCGCGCCGTTGGAGCGGCCCGAGGCGACGACGGCGGTGGTCAGGTATTGGCTGGGGTGATAAAGGGGCCAGGATTGGCTCACTGAAATCAGGGGAGGATAAAAGTCATGGGCGAACATGTGCATTGGATGTTGGAGGTGGGTATCGCGCCCGGTAAGGGCGATGCCTTTAAGGCACTCATGGAGGAAATGGTGACCTCCACCAGAAATGAGCCGGGTGCGGTAAGTTACGACTGGAACATCAGCGCCGACGGCGCTTCCTGCCATATCTACGAATATTATAAGGATTCGGCCGCAACCATGGTGCACCTCAATAACTTCGGCAAGAAATTTGCCGAGCGGTTCCTGGCGATGGCCAAACCGGCGTGGTTTTTTCTTTACGGTTCGCCGAATGCCGAAGTGCGCGCGGCGCTGGCGGGCCTGAAGCCCACGTATTATCAACCCTTCGGCGGATTCATCCGGAAGTCGTAATGTTTGCCCGTATCTATGCCGTCCTGCGCGGTGAGCCCGCCGTATCGCAAGCGACCGCGGCGACGCCCGCTGACCTACACGTGGCCGTCGGCGCTTTGCTGGTGGAGGCGGCCTCGCGTGATGACGTTTTCGAACCCAGTGAGCGCGCCGCCATCGAACGGCTTCTCGCTGACCGATTTGAGTTGTCACCTGACTCGATGGCTGCGCTCCTGAAGGCGTCGGAAGAAGCCAAGCATGGCTCGCTGGAATTATTCGGCTTTGTCCGCAAACTCATCAAAGAGCTGGACGAGCACCAGCGCATCGAAGTCATCGAGATGCTGTGGGAAGTTGCCTATGCCGACAGTGTGCTCGATGCCCACGAAGACGCGATAATCCGGAAAGTCGCCGGGCTTCTCTACGTCTCGGATTTCGATCGCGGTGCGGCTAGGCGCCGGGCGCGGGCGAAATTGGGTCTCGGCGCATAAAAGTCAGTCGTGCTGCTCGGCGCCATGGAGCAGCGGGATGGCGCAGCGGGATAGAGCAGCAGGATAGAGCAGCAGGGCGTGACGGAGATTATTTCGCGCCGGGGGCCGCCGGTGCTGGAGCCGCCGGCGGAGCGGCGGCTGGTGCCGGTTTCGGAGCGGGGGACGCCTTCGGTGGCTCAGGCGCCGGGTTGGCGACCCACAAAAGGCGAACCTTAAACAGCAAGGTCGAACCGCCCGCGATCGGCCCGCGATCCTCAGGCCCATAGGCCATGGCTGAGGGGATCGCGAACTCCCAGGTCTCGCCTTCGCGCATCATCGGCACGCCCTCTTGCCAGCCTTCGATGACGTTTCCCAATTGGAACGTCGCCGGCTCTTGGCGTTCGTAGGAGCTGTCGAACTTGCGGCCGTCGATGAAGGTGCCGTCGTAGTGGACCGTGACAATGGTACCGGGCAACGGCTTCGGGCCTTCGCGGGTAGATTTGACGACCCGATATTGAAGGCCCTTAGCCGTGGCTTTCCAGCCGGGCTTCTTTAGGTTCTGGGCCAGAAAGTCAGTTTGCGGCATGGTTGTGGTTCCCTTCGCGGCCGGTGCGTCTGCGGCCGTCGCCGGACCGGATTGAACAAGACCAAACACCGCGGCTCCAAAGATGAGCGCGGCGGCGGTAAAACGATACGTCATGAAGGGCTCCCTGCCAGATGATGTCGCGAGACCAGAGTAATATCTGAAAATGCCGGCAACTCAATCGGCTGATTTACGACTCAGGATATATTGAAAAGAACAGTAATAACAATGACCTGATATTGGCGGGGGGCTGGGATCAGACTGAACGGCGCGTCGTGGGTTGCGCCACCGGAAGCGATTGAGTATAGAACGGCCTCCATTTTCGACCGCGCCTAGCGCGACACCACAGGATAACCGTCATGAAAGTCCGCAATTCGCTCAAGTCCGCCAAGCTGCGCGACAAGAACTGCCAGATCGTCCGCCGCAAAGGGCGGGTCTATCTCATCAATAAGAAGAACCCGCGCTTTAAAGCGCGTCAGGGCTGATCGTAATATCGGCCCCTGCGACTGGGAGAGACTTTGAACCGCGGGCATCGCTGTCCCGCAGTTTTTTATTTCCGGACTCCTTCCTCGGTTAGCAGATCAAGACACCAAATATTGCGCGATTAGCATTCCTACGGGAGTCGAGGTTGGATTGTGCCAGGCGTGCATGGCATTGCGCATCACCAAGAGATCGCCGGTCTTGAGAGTCACCTCGCCTTCATCCAGTACGACGATGAGTTCGCCGTTAGCTATCAACACATAGCTCAGCGTTGATGTCCGATGCATGCCCTCTGGGTTCGAACGGTTGAGCGGGCCTTTGGCGGGTTGGATGGCCGTATAATAAAAGCGCGTTTCAGCCGCGGGCTGGCCGGTCGCGGGTCTGGTATCGGGCAACACCTTGTTCGGGTCGGTCGGTCCGCCGGCTCCGAGCCGTTGATCGGCGCTGGAGCGCCAGACCTCGCCGTATTTAACTTTCTCGTCCTTGAGGACGTAGGATTTTCCCTTGGAGTTATTGCTCGTGACAACGCGCCGAAAGCCATCGCCCTTCGGGTCGATCAGTGCCATCGCCTCGGCGGCCACGGCCAGCTGCGTTAAGCCGAGCGGGCCCGCTGTAACAATTGAGCTCGCGACGGCTGCGCCGCCCCAGAGCGATCGTCGGAGCAGCGCACGCCGTCCGAAGGCGACCAGCACCTCACGAGCTTCGGACAAAGTCCGTGCTAAATTCGACATTAATTCCTCCCTGTGATGACCTAGTTCGCCTTGGTCTCCCCGCCGATCCAGACCACGCGGACCATGTTGGTCGATCCGACTTTGCCGAAGGGCATGCCGGCGGTGATCACCAAGGCTTGGCCGTCTTTGCCGATCCCGCAGCGCTGTGCGCCTTTCACGGCAACGTCGCCGATGTCGTCCACCGAGTGGATGAAATTTCCGACCAGGGCGTGCACCCCCCAAACCAGCCCCAATCGGCGGCCGGCGTTGAGGCTAGGCGTGATGCAAAGGATTGGTACGTCAGGCCGTTCTTGGGCGGCACGCAAAGTCGTCGAACCCGACGAGGTGAAAGTGACGATGGCGGCGGCTTTGAGGGTGTGGGCGATCTGCCCGGCGGCGGCGGTAATGGCGGCCGGGGAGGAGTGTTCGGTCTGACCTAACCCAGCCTGCATCAAATCCAAATAGTGCTCGTCGCTTTCGACCTGACAGATGATCCGGTGCATGGTTGCGACGGCGCGAACCGGATACAGCCCGGCGGCGGTCTCAGCCGACAGCATCACCGCGTCAACGCCGTCGTAGATGGCGGTCGCGACGTCCGAAGCCTCGGCGCGCGTCGGCATCGGCGACTTGATCATGCTTTCTAGCATCTGCGTGGCAACGACCACGGGCTTGCCGCGTTTGCGGCAGGCGCGGACGATGCGTTTTTGCAGTACCGGAACTTGCTCCAGCGGCATTTCGACGCCCAAGTCGCCGCGGGCAACCATGACGGCATCCGACAGATCGACAATAGTCTCCAGTTGGTCGAGCGCGGCGGGCTTTTCAAGCTTCGAGAGAACCCCTGCTCGCCCGGCCACCGCGGTGCGCACTTCGGCCACGTCCTTGGGGCGTTGCACGAACGAAAGTCCCACCCAGTCGACGCCTTGCGACAGGCCGAATTGCAAGTCGGCCTTATCCTTTTCGGTCAGCGCCGGGATCGGCAGCGTGACGTCGGGCACGTTCACGCCCTTGCGGTCCGAAATAACCCCGCCAATTATAACCTCGGTCTCGGCGAAATCCTTGCCGCAGGTTTTGACCCGCAAGCGCAGGTGGCCGTCGTTCACGAGCAAGGTCGCGTCAGGTTTCAGCGCGGCGAAGATCTCGGGATGGGGCATGCAGACGCGCGCTTCGCTGCCCGCGGTCGGGTCGAGGTCGAGGCGGAAGTTGGCGCCGGGCCGCAGCACCACCTTGGTGTCTTGGAAAGTGCCAACCCGGAGTTTTGGACCTTGCAGGTCCATAAGAATTGTAATGGGGCGGCCGGTGGTCTTTTCCAGCGCGCGGATTGCGGCGATGGAGGCGGCGTGGTCGTCGTGGGACCCGTGGCTGAAGTTAAGTCGAAAGACGTCGGCTCCGGCCTCATAAAGAGCGGCAATGGTTTCCGGGTCCCGGCTGGCGGGGCCGAGGGTGGCGATAATCTTGGCGCAGCGCCCGCGATGCAGGAGTTTAACGTCAGTCATGGCGGAAGACTACACGGCACCAAGGAATTAGGCGAGAGTATTGGCCTGGCACTGCCCCGGTGCTGCCGGGGGGCGGGCGAAATGGTCGTAGAGCGCGATCGTTTCAAGTAGATGCAGATTTTCCCCTTCACCCCGCTGTCATCCCAAGGCCTGTCCTCAGGATCCGGGGTTGCGAAACCAAAGCCACGCAGAGAAATCCGCGCCTCGCAAATTCGAGCTACAACACCATTGTCATCCTCGGACTTGTTCCGAAGATCCAGGGCAGTCCCGAAGAACGGCTGTAACGACCGCTTCAATTCGCGGGCACTGCCTGCCCCTTCGCCGTCGTTCCAAGGCTCGTCCTTGGGGTCCAGGGTTGCCAGGCTCGGGTGTGCAAAGCCATCAGCACCGGCCGCGGGGTCCGGCGCTTCGAAATCCCGCGACATATATGTCGCGCCCCGGGACAAGTCCAGCGATGACGGCGGAGGAGGAGGGCCGGCCGTGTCGCTTGCGTCACCGCTGTCTCACGCCCCAGGGCGTGAGACAGTGAGACAGCCGCCGGCCCGGCTCGGGGGGGGCAGTTTCGGCTAAAATGCCCGAGCCTTCCGCATCGATTGTGCAACGCACAAGTGATTACGACTGCACTATAGATGCGGGCCATTTCTGCAACAGTCGGCAAGAAAATGTGCCGGGACACGCGCGAACGCCCGGTTGCACCTTCACCTGCCCCCTGTCCTGAGCAAAGCTACCCGCGCCAATATTGCAGCGCTGCGCTGTCGCATATGCCGGCACGACACCTGCCGGAGGGGGAGGCCGGGCGGTTTCATTACGGAAACCGCCCGGTTCTTTTTTGATTTGCCCCGCCCAGTGGGTTGTCAGCTTAGAACGCGTACGTCAGATCGAGGCCCATGCGGCGCAGGTCCGCCGGCCGTACCAACGAAAGCCCCACTTCGGGCATGACAATTGCCTCTGCCACATGGCGAGAGTTGGCCACGTTCTTCACATAAGCTGCGATCGTCCACGCCTCGGTCCTAACGCCGGCGCTTAGATCCACGGTCACGATTGTCTTGCGAATCGTACCGCAGGTATTGCCCACGACGCTAAAGGTCGTCGGGCGATTCTGGCACTGGATCGCATGGAAGGCCGTCGGGCCGGTGAGGCTGAAATCAGTGCTTCCGAAAAACGAAATTGCGGATGTCATAGGAAGCGTTACCTGCGCCCCACCGTTAATGCTGTAGTCGGCGACATAGGGCAGCTGATTGCCGATGCTGTCGGGCCGTGACGCCATGGCGAGGATCTTGCTTGATTGCAGATTTGCGCCGGCGAAGACCGAGAGGCCGTCCAAAATCTGGACCGACACGTCCGTCTCGCCGCCGGCGATGCGCATTTTGTCAATCGTATTGACCGCGCGAAGCATACCGAACGGGCCGGCGATGAGTTCAGGAAACTGGGCATTCTTGACGCGTGTATAATAACCGGCGCCGCTCAACGTGATTCGGCCGCCGAAGATGTGGGCGCGAAATCCGCCCGCGACGGCGCTGCTGTGTTCTTCGGTGAAGCGGTCGGTGATGCCGAGGCCGGCGTTGATGGCGTCATTCAGGAAAATATCGGCTGCCGCGGCCGTGCCAAGACTATTGAAGCCCCCGGGCTTAAATCCGATGCCCCAGTTGGTATACAACACGAGGTTATCGACACCGGTCCACGTTACGCCTACCTTTGGGACAAACTGGCCGAAGGTACCGCTCTGATCAGGGATACGTCCGGTTAGATTGGTTGCTGGGTCGAGGGCCGGGTTCAACGGCGCGCCGCCGACAAACGGGCCGCCGGGCGTATAAGACAATGTACGCGCAAATACGCCGACCGGTACGCGGTTATGCACATGGTGATGCTCGGTCTCGTAACGCATCGCTGCCGCCACAGCGAGGTCGCGGAACACGTCGTATGTTAGCTCAACGAATGCCGCATAAGCGCCGGTCGTAAATCTGTCGTCGAACAGTTGCTCGGTAGGATTCGTCCCGGTGGCCGGCACGAAAAGTGCCCGCGCGGCGCCGCTGCCTTGATCGATTCCGACGTTTACCCCCACATGGCGGCGCATATGTTGGACCGAACCGCCCACCGCCCATCGGAGTTTGGCATCGGCGGGCGAGGTCAAGCGAACTTCGGCGGAAACGCCGCGTTGGTCGCGAACTTGGTAGTGGGTGCCGTCGCAGGCCGTCGAGGTCGCAAGGCCGAACAGCGAACCCTCCGGTGTAGCGCTCAGATTCTGAGGCGGCGAAAGCGTTCGGCCGGCGGCGAACTGCGTCGCCGTCGAGGCGCGGCAACGGGCTTCATCATTGAAGGTTCCAAAGATCCCTGCCGCGCCGTCCATCAGCAGATCGTTATTAACGTCGCTGTAGAGCGCCCAAGCGCTCAACAGGCCCCACGACATGTCCTGATCCCACTTGGCGGAGAGATCGATTGCTTGCTGGTGGTGCGAGGGTTGGATATTGCTCCGAACCGCAAAAATGTGATCGTTGATATTCTCATTGAACTGCGGCCGTTTGAGGAACTGGGCGAATATCGGCAGTGCAAACGCGCTATCAAAGGCGCTGTCGCCGGCGGACGTGCGTCCCCAATGGGTTTTCAAGTCCAGGGTCGAGGCATCGAATTGAAGTAGAATTCGGCCGCCGAAATCGTAGTCCGTTGCACCATCCACATTTTTTGTGCCGATGAAACCATTTCTCTGGAAACCGTCATCGCCGCGGGCGGACGCCGTCAGGCCGAACAAGACCTTGTCCCGCACCAGCGGGCCAGCAATCGAACCTTGCACGGCGTAGGCAAGTCCGTTCCCGCCCGAGGCATGGGCGGCACCCTGGATCGTGTTGTCCGGCCTGCGTGTCGTGACGGCGAAAGCCGCGGCGGGGGCACCCCGTCCTTGAGGCCCTTTCAAAATTTCTACACTTTGAAGGTCGGGGATGATCCGCGTGAGCGCGGCCGGCGAGTTCATCAGGATGCCGTCGATGGAGACGCCGCCGCTGCCGGATTCGCCAAGGGCGTTGCGTCCGCGAACCGTCAAGTTGACTCCGCCGAGCTGCGATGTTCCGGCCGATCGGATCCCCGGCGTCCGCACGGCGATTTCCAACACCGTATTGCCGGCAGGCTGGGCGAAGGCTTTCTGACTCAGCGCTTGACCGCTCAACGCCGTCGTCGCGATCAGACTTGCAATCGGAATGAACTTGTTCACGAATCCCCCCTCGCCTAATTCAACGCCGATCCGAGCGCGTGGGTTGCATCGTAGCAAGAAAATCGTGCGAAAACGCGCTAGGCGAAAACTAAAAAAGCGCCAATTGATCGCCGGGCAGGGGGGGCGGCTTGAACTTGCCGGTGTCCAACGGGCTAAGCCCTTGGCTGAGGCCTAGCCGTTTGCAGGCCAAGCGGAAGCGATCGGCGGCGGCCTCGGCAATTGGTCCGGTGCCGGATTGCCGCTGTCCCCATTTGGCGTCGTAGTCCTTGCCGGCTCGCGTGGCGCGCAGCAGACTCATAACACGCGACGCACGGTCCGGCACATCCGCCGCCAGCCACTCCTGAAACAGATCTTTGACTTCAAGCGGAAGCCGCAGCATGACGTAGCCCGCTGCCGTGGCGCCGGCGGCCTTCGCCGCCGTCAGCACCGCCTCCAGTTCGTGATCGTTGAGGCCTGGAATCAAGGGAGCAAACATGACGGTCGTCGGGATGCCGGCGGCGCTGAGCTCGCGCACAGCCTGCAGGCGGCGTGTGGGCGTTGACGCGCGGGGCTCCATTTTGCGGGCCAACTGATGGTCGAGTGTGGTTATCGAAAGGGCAGCCTTGGCGAGGTTGTCCGCTGCCATGGACGCCAGGATATCGATATCGCGCGTGATTAGCGCCGATTTGGTGACGATTCCGACCGGATGCCGGAATCGCGCGAGGACCTCCAACACGCCGCGCGTAATCTGGTAGTGGCGCTCGGCTGGTTGATAGGGGTCGGTATTGGTGCCCATGGCGATGGTGCGGCAGCGATAGGTGCCTGCCCGCAACTCGTCCTCGAGTAGGATGGCGGCATCGGGCTTGAAAAGGATCTTGCGTTCGAAATCGAGGCCCGGTGACATCCCGAGGTAAGCATGTGTCGGGCGGGCAAAGCAGTACGTGCAGCCGTGTTCGCAGCCGCGGTAAGGATTGATCGATCGGTCGACGCCGATATCCGGGGAGGTATTACGGGCAATGATTGAACGGGTCGAATCCCGGATCATTTGGGTCCTCAGGGGCGGGGGCGGCGTATCCAGATTGTCCCAGCCGTCATCGGCGGCCAGACGCTCCAGGCGCTCATAGCGCCCCACGGCATTGCTGAGGGCGCCTCGTCCGCGTCGCGCGTCGGGGTGGACGCCCCCGCGGTATCCTGCGGGCCATCGCGGCCCGGTTCCGGCGCCAAGGGTCTGAACACGTGTTTTAGGGCCCATGCCGGATGTTAAATCAGCGGCCGGAACAAAACAAGAACATAAAGATCGGGATGGGGGAAAGCATGGAGAGGCCACCGGTGGGTCGCCAATCTTGGCTGTCAGCGACCCTGGAAACGGGGCGGGCGTTTCTCGTTGAAGGCGCGCACGCCCTCGACCCGATCCTCGGTGAAGACCAGACGATTATAGGCCTCGATTTCGAGC
>SHVO01000053.1 GCA_009694245.1 Rhodospirillaceae bacterium
CGTCAATCGGATTTTTTTGGTGCCATCGCCATCGCTAGCGGTTGTTTGCCGGTGAAGGCGATCCAGGTATGCTCTCGGCGCTGCGGCGAATCTTGTTGCGGGCAAAAAGGGGAGGGGCCTCGGCGGTGGCAGCCAGAAATGGCGCTGAACCGGGGCACCGGACGAAAAAGGGGACACGGCATTGCCGTGTCCCCTTTTTCTTTTTAGGCGCGATGGGACCGCTTAGCCGCGGCCACGAAAGGGTGCCACGCCCTGGTCGGGAATCCACAGACCCTCGGGCGCGCGGCCGGTCTGCCAGAACACGTCGATCGGAATACCGCCGCGGGGGTACCAGTAGCCGCCGATGCGCAGCCACGTGGGCGCGGCGCTCTCGACGATTCGCTTGCCGATGGTCAGGGTGCAGTCCTCGTGAAAGCAGCCGTGATTTCGGAAGGAGGCGAAAAACAGCTTCAGCGATTTAGATTCCACGATGGTCTCATCGGGCGCGTAGTCGATCACCAAATGGGCAAAGTCCGGCTGTCCGGTGATCGGGCAAAGGGCGGTGAACTCGGGACAGGTAAACCGGATGAGATAGTCGGTCTCCTGGTGGGGGTTGGGGACGGTCTCAAGCACGGCTTCATCTGGCGACGGCGGTATTGCCGCCGTCTTGCCGAGCTTGGTGAGATTTTCAAAACCGTCGGTCATTTCGGCGCAAACCATAGCGATCTTGGCGCGCCCTGCCAAACCGCCGTGTCCGGGAGCCGACTTGCCATCGGCGGTGGTACCGCCCATATCTGGCGGCCATGACCGAGCCAGCGCCTTCCGAAGTGCCCGTTTCCTCGCCTTGCGTGAGTGTCTGCACCATCGATAAGGCCAGCGAACTTTGTATCGGCTGCTTGCGCACGCTCAAGGAAATTGGTGCCTGGCGCACCATGACCCTTGAAGAGAAGCGGACGACGGTGGCGGCCTGCCGTGAACGCGCAAATTTGATCCCACCGCGGGGCAAGGATTGGAAGCCCCTTGTGGAAGTACGGGGTTAATCCGGGGCGAGTCTCAATGCGGGCGCGCGGGGCGCGGCGCCGGGACGTCGGCAAAAAGCGGCCAATATCTGGGCTTTAGACCCTACATCTAGTAGTTCGCGCGTCTATCACTACAATCCCTGGCCAGGGAGAACGGGCGCATGGACGGCTTCGACCAGATGAGCGTAGGGCAGGTTTTTTCGCTGGCCATCCGCGATGTGCGGGGCGTTGTTGCGCGCGCCCTCTCGTCGGCGCGGGGCGCCGGCCACGATTACGTGGGCCAAACGCGCGCCGCCGCTGCCGCGGTGGTGGCGGTTCGCCCGGACCTCTCCTTCGTCCAAGCCCTCGATGCGGTCTCGCGCCTGCGTGACCGCGGCGAGCCTTAGGGTTTTTACTTAGGCGCGTCGCGCCACAATAAATATTCGCCGCATCGTGAAGAGGATTTGTCCGTCCGCTTGGGCTGCGTAGGCCGGGGCGAGAATACGCCCGTATGCGGCGAGGAAGTCTTGCTGGCCGGCCGGGTCGAGCGCGCTCAAGTAAGGTGCCAGGGCGGTGCCGCGCGTCCAATTCACCACGGCGGCCATGTCCGGCATGGCGTGGTGATAGTGGGTTTCCCAAATATCGATTTGACCTGCGAGCGGCTTCAGAATGTCGTAATAAGCGCCAGCCGTGAGCGGATGATCGTGGGATCGAATGCCCGCGAGCCGCGTTTCCCAGGCTGGCAGGGCCAGCAGTTCGGCGATGCCCGCGTGGTACTGGGCCTGGCTGGTCACGGGCATTTGCACTGCCAGGATCCCGCCGGGTGTGATGTTCGACATCAGCCGCGGAAACAATGCTGGATGATCCGGGACCCAGTGCAGCGCCGCGTTGGCGAAGACCAAGGCGCATGGCTCCGTGGCACGCCAAGCGGCGATATCGCCATCTTGCCAGGTAATTCCGCGGTCGCCGAATTCCTTGCGCGCCGCCGCGAGCATGCTGGGCGAGGAGTCCAGGCCGATGACCGGGCGATCGGGCCAGCGCTCCGCCAGCTTCACCGTGACATTTCCTGGGCCGCAGCCGAGGTCAAAGACCGCTCCCGGTACATTTGATTAATGCGAGGTAACAAGTCCTCGACGGGCTGGGCGCGGTAACGCGCGAACGCCAGATAAATATCCGGATCCCACTGCACGCTCCGCCGTCCGGTGGTCACGCCGCTTTGCCGGCATCTCCCGGCGGCGGTGACGTTGACGACGATAAGAGGAAGGTTCTGTACCGCGCGAATTCCAACTGCCAGGCAATCGCCGTGGTCGCGATCAGGGCGGGTAGCCAATAAACCATTGTTTGCACGCCAGAGAGGGACGTTGGTGGCGGGCCAGAAAAGGACAACCCCGTAGAGGGCGCTGACGGCTGCTATGCCCTGAGCAATCACATACGCGCGAAGGGTGGGCGCCAAGGCCACCAGCGCCATCCCGAGTAAGCTCAACAGAAAGGCCGCGCAGATCGCGCCGCCCGGAGTTGCGTAGGCGATGCCAAGAATTATGTGCGACGCGTAGATCAACGCGAACAGGCCAGGGATAAGATAGAGCCGGACCCGCCGCTCGCGCAGGTAGGTCAGCCCGTAAACCAGCGCGCTGCCGATCAGAGCCCCGAGTGAGATGGTTGCGAATGCGGCATCGGCGCCGACCCGTAAGCTCACCCACAACGTGCCGACGCTATAGACGGCACCGCTAGTGATGATGAGCCAACGCTGGGTGCGAGCGCTGTCGCTCCAGCGCTCGCGTTCATAAGCTGAACGGGCACTCTCTGCGGACGGGCCTTGGGTCGCCATGCACGGACCTGCTCTTGGCACCATAGCATGGGCTCGCGCCGCATTCGTAAGCGGGACGTCAGAGCCGCGTCCGACGCGTAGCGTTAATGCAGATGCGCGAACGCGATATGCGAGACAGTCCCGGCGCGCGTGCCGCGTTTTGCCGTCCGCACGGCGTAGCTGGCTTGTTCGAGCAACCGGTCCGCCGCGTCTTGGGGCGAGGTGGTTACGGTCATGGCCTGACTGGCCACGCCCCCGGCAACGGTGATGACATGGGTGCCGGCTTGCGTTTCGACCGGCCCGGTCACGGCGTCGACCAAACGCTGCGCGCGACTTAGGGCCTGCGGTGCCAACAGGAAATCCGACATCACGACCGCGAATTCATCGCCGCCGATGCGCGCGATCCCATCGCCGCGGTCCTTGGCGGCTTTCAGGCGGCGGGCGAGCGCGCACAACACTTCGTCACCTGTCTTATGCCCAAGAGTGTCGTTGATGGCGCGCGTGCCGTTGAGATTGAGCACAGCAACGCCGACCATGCCGGCATGCGCGGCGTTATCAGCGGCAGCTTGCATCAGCCGTTCTAGGAACGCACGCCGGCTCGGCAAATGCGTCAATTCATCCCGGTAGGCGGAGTGGAATAACGTGCTCTCTCGCGCGTGGCTGGTGAGGGCGTAGCGGATCGTGCGATCGAGGCTTTCGACCGTCAGCTCGGCCTTCACCAAAAAGGCATATGCGCCCTGGGCGCGGGCACCTTCGTCGATCTGACGGTCATCGAGCACGGTGACGACGATGAAAAGAACATCGAGATCGAGACGCCGTGCCTCCTCCATGAGGTCGAACCCCGTGTGGGGGCGCAGATGATAGTCGGCCAAGCACAGATGTACGCGCTCGCAGGTCATGACTTGCAGGGCCGAGGGAATCGTATCCGCGTGATGGATATGCGTACGGCGCACGCCCACGGACTGCAAAAACTTCCGCAATAGCGCCACGTCCATCGCGTTGTCTTCGAACAGCAGAATGCGTAGCGCACTTGCCGCGGGCGCGCCGGTCGCTGGGCGTTCAAGGATCTCGGTCATCGGTTCCCCACGGGGCTGGGGACCCCTTATTCTTGAGCCCGACCTTACCGCCCTATGGGTTGATAGTTCGTGAATCGAAATATTTGCCCGCGGAATGGATTCGCGACGTGAAGACGAACGCCTAAAACCTGAGAATCTGCGCTTGTCAACACCCTCGATTCCACGGCTGGCGCTTACCGGTTGTGGCGGCCGCATGGAGAGATTTTTGTTCATAAAAGCCCGAATTTTTGCAGCTGCGAAATTAGACGCCCGTACGGTAAGCGGCGGTTTTCTTGAGCGAAACAAGCGCTCTCGGGATCAGTCTCGCCGACGCGCCGGGGCCGGCGAAAACGCACGAAATATTTGCGATGGAAATGGATTGCACCGGTTCAACGCAATAAGCTGAAGGCCCAGACATTCTCACTTGACATGACATGTCGCATGCCGTTGGTTACGCATGTTCCTATGGGTGCTTAGGGGGATTGAGCTTGCAGTGTGTGGGACTGGCGCGGTGTGCCGGGCCCTTTGTCAGCGGGGTATTGCCAGCGTGGCAAAGCCAGCTAGACCCTCGGCAAATTTCTCACCCGGCAGGACTGGAGCATAACGCTAGCCCGGATTGAGTGCGTGCATGGAACTTTCGTCCGTCCCTCGCTATATACCGCCGCCGCCGAACCATCGCCGCCTCCTCGTGCTGGCGGCCGTCGTGGCGCTACAGGTTTTTATCGTCGCTCTCGTGCAGTCGGGTTTGGCGAAGATGATGGTCGATCGGATCAATGGCCCGATGGAGACCCGCCTGATCGAGGAACTCAAGGAAATAAAAGAGGCGCCGCCACCACCGCCGCCGGCGTTCAAGGCGCCGCCGCCCGTCTTCGTGGCAAGTGATCTGGTCATCGCCGAGGCGCCCACCGAGGCCGCCATCACCAGCACCGCAAGGCCGCAGGCGGCCGCGCCGCCGGTTGTGAAGGATGTGATCAATCCGCCCCGGGGCAATCCGCGCCGTCCCAACACCGGTGCCGATGAAATCTATCCGACCATGTCCAAGCGCCTCGGTGAGGCGGGCTCGGTCATTCTTCTGCTGACGGTCAACGAAGAGGGCAGGGTCACGGCCGCTGATATCAAAGAGACCAGCGGCTTCCAGCGCCTTGACGAAGCCGCGCAGAAAGAAGCCGTGCGCTCGTGGCGTTTCTTGGCGGGCACCATCAACGGCAAGCCGACAGCGATGCAGATGCAGCTCAAGGTGACGTTTAAGATATCGAAGTAACACAGTTGAGATCGTGATGGCTTAGGCCGTCACTTTTTTGTCCAGTTTACGTTCAGGTGAGGACCACAACATGAAGACCAGATTGAATACGACCCTTATTTCGAAGCTCATGGCCTGCATTCCGGCCCTTGTGCTCGCCGCTTTCCTTACGACCGGCGTCGCCAGCGTGCGCGCCGAGGAAGCCGCAGCTCCGGAGGCACCCGCCGCTGACGCCGCAGCTCCGGCTGCTGACGCTGCCGCTCCGGCCGCCGATTCTGGCGTTCCCGCCGGTCAGACCGAGATCTTGAACCCCTACGGCCTTGAGAATCTTTGGACCAGCGGCGACTTCCTGACGCATGCCACCGTCGTCGTCCTCACCGTCATGTCGGTCGGCACCTGGTACATTCTCATCATGCGCCTCGTGGATCAGACCATTCTGATGCGTCAGGCCAACGCGGCGCAGAAGAGCTTTTGGGCGGCCGGCAGCTTGAAAGAGGGCATGGCCAAACTTGAAGCCACCAGCGCTTTCCGCGCCATCGTCGATGACGGCCTGAAGGCCACCGAACACCACGAAGGCAAGCTTACCGACGCTATCGACCTCAACGAGTGGGTGACCATGTCGCTGACCCGTTCGACCGATACCGTGAACTATCGCCTCCAGGGCGGCCTGTCGTTCCTGGCTTCGGTCGGTTCGACGGCTCCGTTCGTCGGTCTCTTGGGAACGGTGTGGGGCATTTACCATGCGCTCATCAAGATCGGCATCGCCGGTCAGGCGTCGATCGATAAGGTCGCGGGCCCCGTCGGTGAAGCGTTGATTATGACTGCGTTCGGTCTGATCGTCGCCGTGCCGGCCGTGCTGGGTTACAACTGGCTCGTTCGCCGCAATAAGGTCGCGCTCGAGCGGGTTCGCAACTTCGCCGCCGACATCCACGCCGTCCTGATCAGCGGCGCGCGTGGCCAGGCCCGGGCGCGCGCTTAAAGCGCGCCCGGTTTCGGGGGGAGTTTTAGTCCATGTCAATGAATGTCGGGCCATCGGAAGGCGATGACGAGGTGATGTCGGCGATCAACACCACGCCCTTAGTGGACGTGATGCTGGTGTTGCTCATCATCTTCCTCATAACGATTCCGGTCGTGACCAAGTCCGTCGAGTTGAAGCTCCCGATCGTCACCAACGAAGCGCTGATTACGAAGCCGGAAAACATAACGCTCTCGATCGACTCCCAGGGCAACGCGTTTTGGAATGGCGGTTATATCAAGATCGAAAACCTGCTGGATCGTGTGCGCGAGCAAGCGCTATTGGTACCTCAGCCCGAGATCCACGTCCGGGCCGACAAAGATGTGAGATATGAGTTCGTCGGGCGCGTCGTCGCCACATGCCAGCGCGCGGGCATTCTCAAGGTCGGGTTTATCACCGACCCCGTAATGCGCGAATTGCCGCCTGGTTTTTAGTTCCGGGGATTTTTGGTTAGAGACTGGGAGATCTAAGCCATGAGTATGAGTGTTGGTTCTTCGTCGGGCGACAATGAAGTAATGGTGGAAATGAACACCACGCCGTTGATCGACGTGATGCTGGTGCTCCTGGTGATGTTGATCGTAACGCTGCCGATCCAGCGACATGCCGTAAAACTCGATATGCCGCGGCCGAATCCCAACAAGCCGGCCACCCCGCCCGAGTTCGTCGATCTTGTGGTGGACTTCGACGGCACGATCCTCTGGAACGGCAATCCTTCGACTTTTGAGCAAGCGACGCGGTATCTCGCAGCTTCCTCGAATCAGACCCCGCAGCCGGAAATCCATCTGCGCCCCAACCGCTTGGCCAAGTACGAAACCGTTGCCAAGATCTTGGGCATGGCCCAGCGATTGGGCGTCAAGAAGATCGGTTTTGTTGGTAACGAACAGTACTTGCAGCAATAAGGCCTGAGTTTTGGCGCAATAAAGTCCAGAATTCGATCCACTCCAACCATATAAGCTCGGGATGCTGCAGGAACGATTGGGCCGGTGGCACATCTCTATACGACGAGGGGCTAACATGAAGACGATCCGAACCGCTTCGATGATTGCGCTGTCGCTGGCTCTTGCGACCGGCGGTGTCGCCGCCACGACCTTCGCGCCGCGCGCCGCCATGGCCGCGGAGAAGGCCAAGGTCCTAACTCCAGCGGTCTTCAAGCCGGTGTCGGAAGGTCAAGCGGCGTTGAAGGCGGGCAAAGTAAAAGACGCGATCGCCAAGCTCGAAGAAGCCGACAAGATCGCCAAGAAGACGCCCTACGAGACTTATATCGTCAATATCCTGCTGAGCGCGGCCTACGGCCAGACCCAAGACTACAACAATGCCATCAGAACGCTCGAAGCCGCGCAAAACTCGGGCGAGATGCTGGCGGCGGACTCGGTGAATGCGCTAAAGCAGATCACGGCGTCCTACTACTCGATGAAGAATTACCCCAAGACCATCGACTATGCCCAGCGCTACCTCCAAGCCGCCCCGGGCGATCTCGATATCATGAACCTGGTGTCGCAGAGCTACTACATCCAGAACAATTTCAAGTCGGCCTCGGAATCGACGCGCTCGACCATTAAGGCGGCGCAGACGGCATCAAAGCCGGTGAAGGAAGAGTGGCTGCAGCTCTTGATGAGCAGCGAGTTCAAGCAGGACAACAATGCCGGCGTGATGGCGGCGCTTGAGCAACTGGTGGTCACCCATCCGAAGGACCAATATTGGAAGGATCTGATCCGCCTCAACGAAGCCGCCATGAAGGGCGCGACCAACAAAAACAACCTCGACATCTACGGCATCAAGTTCTTCCTGGGCCTGGTCGCCACCGCCGAGGAATACAGCGAGATGACACAGGTGGCGCTCCAGGAAGGGCTGCCGGGAGTCGCCAAGAGGGTGATGGAAAAAGGCGTGGGCGCCGGCGTTCTTGGCCAGGGGGCGCAGAAGGAACGTGAGTCGCGGCTGCTAACCAAGGCGAACGCCGATGCCGCGGCCGATCAATCGAGCTTGGCGAAGGGCGAGGCCGAGGCCAAGAACCAGAAGAGTGGCGACGCGCTGGTGAAGTACGGCGAAGCCTATGCCAGCTATGGTCAGTACGACAAAGCGATCGAAGTCATCCAGGCTGGGATTGCAAAAGGGCTGCAGAACGGCGACGAGGGCAAGCTGCGCCTTGGGATTGTCTACATTCAATCCGGCAAGCGCGCCCAGGGATTGGACGCATTTAAAGGAATCACGGCCGGATCGGTGCCGGCGCATCTGGCCAAATTGTGGTCACTCGCCTCGGCGTCCAAGAAAGCCTAACCAGAAATTCATCTCGAACGAACCCGCGCCGGACAGGTAACTCCTGTCCGGCGTTTGCTTTTTTTGGAGATCGCGCCCGGCGCCGCACGGATTCGTGAAGCAGCGGACTCGTGGGAAATCGGTTAGAGTCGCCCCCATACACACGGTTTTAGCGCCAACGATTCCGAGGACCCCGCCATGCTGATTCGTCAGAAAAAATCGTCCGATGCCGCCTCCCACGAAATCACCCCTGAGCACGTCTACGTCAACCGCCGCCAATTCATCGAAGCGAGCGGCTTGATCGCCGGGGGGCTCCTGGCGAGCGGCATGGCGTCGCCCGCCGCGGCGGCGTTGATGCCGAAGGAAGGCAAGTTTCAGGGCGTGAAGGAGGGCTATCACAAGCTCGGTGCCAAGGATAAGCAAACGCCCTTCGAGGCGGTGACATCCTACAACAATTTTTATGAATTCGGCCTCGACAAGGAAGATCCCGCCGCCAACGCGGGCGCGTTTAAGCCGCTGCCCTGGCAAGTCAAGGTGGACGGCCTGTGCGCGAATCCGGGCACCCTTAATTTTGATGATTTTCTTAAGCCCCACACCCTGGAGGACCGGGTTTACCGCCACCGCTGCGTCGAAGCGTGGTCGATGGTTATTCCTTGGGTGGGAATTCCCCTGGCCGAACTTGTCAAACGCTTCGAGCCCCAAGGAAGCGCCAAGTACGTGGCCTTTGAAACCGTGATGCGCCCGGCCGAAATGCCCGGTCAACGCAATGCGCAGATCCTGCCGTGGCCGTATGTCGAGGGCCTGCGCCTCGATGAGGCAATGAATCCGCTCGCCATGCTCGCGGTTGGCATTTATGGCGTGCCGCTGCCGAATCAAAACGGCGCGCCGCTTCGGTTGGTGACGCCCTGGAAATACGGCTTTAAGGGCATCAAATCGATTGTCCGGATGACGTTCACCGAGCGGCAACCGAAGAACACGTGGAACGTGTCCAACGGCCGCGAGTACGGTTTCTTCGCCAACGTCAATCCGAAGGTCGATCATCCGCGCTGGTCGCAGGCCACGGAGCGGCGCATCGGTGATTTTTTCCGGCGCGAGACCTTGATGTTTAACGGCTATGAGGAAGAAGTCGGACAACTCTATGCCGGTATGGATCTGGCGAAAAACTACTAGCCCATGAACGTCACTGCCGGGGCAGTCCCGGCCACCGATATTCGCGTCCGGGTCCGCCGGTGGCTGAAGCCCGTCGTATTTGTCGCCTGTTTGCTGCCACTGGCGTGGCTTGCGGTTCGCGCCGCGGAAGGGGGCCTTGGCGCCAACCCGATCGAGGCGACGATCCGCTATCTCGGCGACTGGGCTTTGCGTTTTATCGTCATCGCTCTTGCCGTCACGCCAGCGCGGCTTCTCACCGGGTTAAACGAGATCGGGCGGTTGCGGCGTATGGTCGGCCTGTTCGCCTTTGCCTACGTCACGCTCCACGTCATGGGCTATGTGGGTCTCGATCAGTTCTTCAACTGGGCCGCCATCGGCAAAGACATCGTTAAGCGTGTCTACATCATGTTCGGCATGGCCGCCCTAACGATGCTTGTGCCGCTCGCGATCACTTCGACCGACGCCATGGCGCGGCGGCTGGGCGGGGCGCGCTGGCGGCGCTTGCACCTGCTGGTCTACCCGGCGGCCATCGCCGGCGTGATCCACTACTTCGAGATGATCAAGGCGGGATTCATGCAGCCGCTGATATACGGCCTTATTCTTGCGGCCCTATTTGGGGTGCGCCTTTACAAAAAATGGCGGTAATTCAACGTCCGCGTTTTCGCGGCAACCCGCGCGGCCCTGAATTTCCATGGTCGCCGGCGGCGAAACTGCCCTAGAATATCGAGGCGAAATTATATGGCGGAGCGTCTGGCCGGTTCCGTGACGTAACGCTTGAGCGCCGGGCCGAAAGCGAGATGCGCTTAGCCGTGGCGGTGTTCGAGCACAGCCCCGAAGGATTGTTGGTAGCCGATGCCCGGGGCCGCATCACCAAAAAGAATTCCGCCTACCGCAAGATCGTCGGCCTGCCGGATGGCCAGATCATGGGCAAGCCGTTGAACGACATGCTGTTCATGGGGGCGACCGCGTCAACGAGCGTTCTCGACCCTCTCAAAGACGGCAACCAGGCACAGCGGGAGCAATGGGCCAAGAACCCCGCGGGCCATCGTTTTGCGACCGGGATCACAGTCTCGGTTGTCCGCAACGACGAGGGATTGATTCAATAGTGCGTGGCGATTGTCTCGGACATTACGCAGCGGAAGTTGGATGAAGAAAAGATCATTTACCAAGCCAACTACGACCAGCTCACCAACTTGCCCAATCGTACCTTGTTCATGGACCGCCTCACCCGCTTGGTCATCGAGGGTAAGCGCGCCAAGACCAGCGTCGGCTTGATGTTCATCGATCTCGACAGCTTCAAGGCCATCAACGACAACCTCGGCCACGATGCGGGCGATTTGTTGCTGAAGGGTACCGCGCGAAGGCTTGAGAAATGCATGCGCGAAGCCGATACCGTGGTGCGGCTTGGCGGTGACGAATTGACAGTGATCATGCCGCGGATCGACAGTCTCGAGGCCGCTGGAATCGTCGCAGGCCGTATCATCAAATCTCTCACGGAGCCGTTCGACCTCGACGGCCGCGAAGGCCGCGTGTCCGCATCGATCGGCATTTCGCTTCTGCCGGCCCAGGCAGGCACGGCGCCGGAACTCCTCCATAACGCCGATGTCGCGATGTACTACGCCAAGCGCCAAGGTAAGGAGAACTACCAGTTCTACCGGCCCGATCTGGAGGACAAGGTTGTGGTCAAGGAACGCGACCTTTAGCTGACCCAACCGGGCAAATCGCCGCCGGAATTGCCGCTTGCAATCTCACGCCCCCTCGGCGACAAGGTTTGGCGAATGGGCCGCGATCCCCGGTGGTGGGCCAGCCACTAAGCCTTTGGAATATTTATAAAAAATTGCAATGAATGACGCTTCCCCGTCCGCCGGATCCAAGGCTGGTGCAGGTGTCGGCCATGCCGGCATGGCCAATGCGATCCGCTTCCTATCGGCCGACGCCGTGCAAAAGGCCAATTCGGGCCATCCCGGCATGCCGATGGGCATGGCCGACGTCGCCACGGCGCTGTTCACGCGCTTCCTGAAATTCGATGCCGCGGACCCGCGCTGGCCCGACCGCGATCGCTTCGTACTCTCGGCGGGACACGGCTCCATGCTGCTCTACAGCCTCATGTATCTCACCGGCTACAAGGAC
>SHVO01000054.1 GCA_009694245.1 Rhodospirillaceae bacterium
GTGGCTGAAGCCGGCCGCACGGTCGCCGTTAAGGATCCGGAAGTCGGTGATTATCTGATCATCGTGCCGGTGATTCCGGTGAGTTACGGCGTCTATCCGGCGCGCAATTATTCCGACGTCGAGTTGCCGGTGACGGCGCAAGGCGTCGTCGTCATTCCGAAGAGCGACGGCGTTCGCGCCCAGGCCTCGCGTGCCGGCATCGACATTGATGTCGACGGCGGCATGGCGTTGTCGAAAGCCCTCGCGCAGGCGACCAATAATCCCTCCGCCCAGGACAAGACCCGGACCCTCAGCATCGGCGACTGGCAGATCGGCAAGGCCGAAGACTACGTGCGCAATAAGCAAGCGCTCCAAACCGCGCTCACCGATGACCGCCCCGAGGCGCGCCAGGAAGCACGCTTTCGCCTGGCCCGGTTCGAATTCGTCAACGGATTTTATCCTGAAACTCTCGGTGTTCTGCGGGTGATGAAGGTGACCGATCCCGAGTCCGAGAACACGCCGGCGTACCGTGCTCTGCGCGGCGCGGCTAATATGAAGATGCTGCGCTACAACGAAGCGGTTGAGGACTTGGGGCACTTTAGCCTGGCCAACGACGACGATTCCCGGTTTTGGTTGTCGGCGGCGCGCGCCAAGGTGGGCGACCCAGCGACGGAGGCGGGAGCCCTCATTCAGACCGGGTCGGTGGTGCGTTTCTATCCCCGCGAAATCAAAATCCCGCTGGCGCTCATCGGCGTGGAGGCGGCCATTGCCGCTGGCGACGACTTCGGCGCCCAAGGCTTCATTGAAATGATCCGCAAGGAGAAGCCGACGGTCAATCAGCAAGCCGCTATCGACTATATGGATGGCCGCTTGAATCAGAAAATCGGCGAGTTGCAGGTGGCGTTGCAGCAATACCGCAAGGCCGAGACCAGCACGAGCTTGATGTATAGCGTTCTCGCCATGCGTGACCGCATGGAACTGGAGCACAAGCTTGGCACCCTATCGACCCCGGAGTTGATCGAGGGCTTGGAAAAGCTCCGTTACCGCTGGCGCGGCGATGGGACGGAGCTTGGCCCGTTGTTGCGGCTCTCGGATCTTTACGCCGAGGATAAGGACTACGGCACAGCTCTGCGCACCCTGAAAATTACGACCGCCTATTTCGCCAATGACCCCGTGTTGATGAGGCCGGGGCAAAGATGCGCGGCATCTTTAAGGAACTGTTTTTCGACGGCGCCGCCGAAAAGCTGTCTTTCGTGACCGCCATTGCCTTGTTCGACGAGTTCCGCTCACTCCTTCCTCCGGGCGAGACCGGCGATGAAATGATCCGGAAATTGGCGGACCGATTGGTTGCCGTAGACTTGCTGGATCGCGCCGCCTTGCTGCTTGAGCGCCAGGTGCAGTTCCGCGTTACCGGCGTCGATCGTGCGCGCATCGGCGCCCGTTTGGCGCTGGTGTATCTGCTCGATCGGCAGCCCCAGAAGGCCATCGACGTACTGCGCGACACGCAAGTCACCGATGCCGGCCGCGACCTCAACGGCCAGCGGCGCCGCCTCGAGGAGCGGGCGCTTACGGATCTCGGCAAGGTGAACGAAGCCATGCTGCTCTTGGGCACCGACACGCTGCCGGAAACCAAGCAACTGCGCGCTGCGGTCTATTGGCGAGCGCAGGATTGGGGCAATGCCGCCACCGCGCTGTCCGATCTCGTACCCGGGCCGGATGCCGGTGCCCGCCTGGTGCTGGATTGGGCAACCGCGCTCACCCTGGCCGGCGACGAGCGCACTTTGGTCAGGGTTCGGCAGCGTTACACCGGACCGATGTCGTCCACGGCTTACAAAGACGCATTCAGCCTTATCACGACGCCGCGCGAGCGTGGGGTCATGGATGCCAGCGCCGTGCGCCAGCAGATCCAACAAGCCGAGCAGTTCAAGACGTTCATTGTCGACTACAAGGACATGATCGGCGAAAAGCCGCTGAGCGCCATTAACTAAAGCTATTCACGTGGAGCGCCTCAGACAGCGCCCCTGAAATCCGGTGACGGATGCTTCTGCAAATTCCCAATGTCTTGTCGGCTGAGCAGCTTGCCCAGTGCCGCGGCGTCCTCGAAACCGCTGCCTGGGTAGACGGCAAGGCGACGTCTGGCCCCTTGGCCGCGAAGGCCAAGGATAACATGCAGATTCCCGAAGACGATCCCGAAGCCAAGAAACTCGGCGACATGATCCTTGGCGCCTTGGAGCGCAACGGCCTGTTTATGTCGGCGGCACTGCCTTTGCGGGTCTAGCCGCCCGGGTTCAATCGCTATGCCACGGGCCAGACCTACGGCGCCCATTCCGACAACGCCATCCGCCAACTCCGGGGTTCGCCGTTTCGCGTCCGCACTGATCTGTCGGCTACGCTCTTTCTAAGCGCGCCCGCCGATTATGACGGCGGCGAGTTGGTTGTGAACGACACCTTTGGCGCCCACGCTGTCAAATTGCCTGCCGATCACATGGCGCTCTACCCGGCTGGCAGCCTGCACCAGGTGCAACCGGTAACGCGCGGTGTACGCCTAGCGTCCTTCTTCTGGATTCAGAGCATGGTGCGCGACGATGGCGAACGCACCATCTTGCTTGACTTGGATCTCGCCATTCAACGGCTCAAGGCCCAGGGCGGCGACCCACAGGTCACCGTCAATCTCTCGGGCACCTACCACAATCTCTTGCGGCGCTGGTCCAACACCTGAGCCGGGGCGGCGGGAGTCCTTATTCCGCCGCCGTACCCAAGATCATCCGCCGCTCTTTCGCCTCATAGGCCGCAAGTGCGGCCTTCTCAGGCCATAGCAACGAGACCACGATGCCCACGGCAAACGACAGCGGGATCGTGATCAGGGCCGGATTCTTCAAGGGGAACCAAGCGCTGGTGTTTTTCAGGATGTCCACCTGAATCGTGGGCGAAAAGTAAATGAAGACGAGGGCCGTCACCGTACCGACAATGATCGCCGCCACCATGCCGGCTGTGGTCGCGCGCCGCCAAAACACCGACAGCACCAGGGCCGGGAAATTGCCGCTGGCGGCGACCGCGAACGCGAGGCCGACCATGAAGGCCACATTTTGACCCTTGAAAGTGATGCCCACAACGATCGCCAGGGCCCCTAAGAGGACGGTTGCGACGCGGGCGACCCGCAGCTGTTCCTTATGATCGGCGTGTCCCTTGCGTACCACCGAGACCCAGAGATCGTGGCTGAGCGCCGCGGCTCCGGACAGCGTTAATCCCGCCACCACCGCGAGGATGGTCGCGAACGCCACCGCCGCGATGAAACCAAGGAGTCCGGTGCCGCCAAGCGCTTCGGCGAGCAAGGGTGCCGCCATGTTGCCGCCCTTGTCGACGCTGGTGATGACGTCCTTGCCCACCAGCACCATGGCGCCGAAGCCAAGAATGAAGGTCATCAGGTAGAAGAGGCCGATCAGGCCCGTGGCCCAGAACACCGACTGGCGCGCGGCCTTGGCGTCCGGAACAGTGTAGAAACGCATGAGGATGTGGGGCAGGCCGGCGGTCCCGAACATCAGCGCGAGGCCGAGGGAAACCGCCTCCCACGGATTAGAGACCTGCGAGCCCGGGGCAAGAACGCCCTCGCCGTATTTCTCGGCCGCCGCCTTAAAAAGCGCTACCGGGTTCATATTGAACTGGGCCAACACGAGCACGCTCATGAGTGCTGCGCCGCCGAGCAAGAGCCCGGCCTTGACGATCTGCACCCAAGTGGTGGCGATCATGCCGCCGAACAACACATAGGCCAGCATCACGACCCCGACGATCACCACCGCGGTTTCGTAGGACAGGCCAAACATCAGCTTGATCAAATTGCCGGCGCCGACCATCTGGGCAATGAGATAGAACGCGACCACCGCCAAGGTGCCGATGGCCGCGGCAATGCGCACGGGCGTTTGCTGGAGGCGGAAGGACACGACATCGGCGAAGGTATATTTGCCGAGGTTGCGCAAGGGTTCGGCGATCAACACCAGAACGACAGGCCAGCCCACCAGCCAGCCAGTGGAATAAATCAGACCGTCGAAGCCTGACAGCGATACCAGTCCGGCGATGCCGAGGAAGCTCGCGGCACTCATGTAGTCACCGGCGAGCGCAAAACCGTTCTGCCGCCCGGAGATCGCGCGGCCGGCGGCGAAAAACTCCTCGGTGGTCTTGGTGCGCCGCGCCGCCCAATAGGTGATCGCCAGCGTTAGGGCGATGAAGACGAAGAAAAAGATGATGGCCGTACTATTAACTTCGCCGATGGCGGTCGCGCGGGTCATGATTCAGCTCCCAGCCGGGCGACATGGCCATCGACGTTTTTGTTGGCCCAGCGGACGTAATACCAAGTCACGGCCCAGGTCAGGAGGATGACCAAGGCGCCGAGGACGATGCCGACCGACAATCCCGGTACGATCAAGGCGCCCAAGGCGGCCTTATTGAAGGCGATGAGAAGGATGAAGCCGAAGTAGATCACGACCATGATCGCGCTCAAGGCGATCGCCATGCGCCAGCGCGCCTGTGCCAGGCCACGCAAAGTCTGCTGTCCCATGAATCCTCCCCCTCGACCAGGAGCATTTTCAGGTGAAGTGGTTACCGGTTCACCGTCGAAAATGCGACCAATTCAATTGGCATTATGCCGGGAGGGAAGGGGTCGCCGTCAATCGTGGAAGGAAGGGCGATTAATGAAGGCTATGAGCCTTGGAAGCTCTGCACCAGGCTGCCCACGAGCAGGTACCAGCCGTCCACCAGCACGAAGAAAATCAGCTTGAAGGGCAGGGACAGCGTCATGGGTGGAAGCATCATCATGCCCATGGACATGAGCACCGAGGCTATCATTATGTCGATGATTATGAAGGGCACGTAGATCAAAAAGCCGATTTCAAACGAGCGCCGCAACTCCGAGATCATGAATGCCGGCACCAGCGCTTGCAGGGGCGTATCCTCGGGCCTTTCCACTTGCGGCGTCTTGGCCATGTTCATGAACAGCGACAGATCCTTCTCGCGCACATGGCGCATCATGAAATCATGGAATGGCGCCGCGTTTTTATCGAAGGCTTCGGCCTCAGTGATTTTGCCGTTGATCAAGGGCTTAATGCCGGCATCCCACGCCGCTTGAAACGTCGGCGCCATGATGAAGACCGTGATGCAAATCGCGAGCGACATCACCACGACGTTCGGCGGGCTTGAGTTGGTGCTGAGCGCGCGGCGCAAGATCGACAGCACGACGACGACGCGGGTAAAAGCCGTCACCATCATCAAAATGGCTGGCGCCACGCTTAATATCGTCATCAACAAGAGGAGCTGGACGATTCGTCCGGTGGTGGAGTTGGGTCCCGGCGGGCTGGTGGCGCCTAGATCCAGGGTAAAGCGCTGGGCCGCCGCCGGCTCGCTCACGGCGAACATCGCGATGGCCAAGGCCAAAATGGCGACGAATCAGCGGGCAGCGATGCCGGCGCGAACGAAGGCGGGCGCCCCAATCGGTGCCAAGGTCACAACGTGGGTTGTGGCCGGTGTCATGAATGGGTTTCCTTGGATAGGAACTGGCTGAAGGCCGCGAACGGCGCCGTAACCGGCTCGCTGCCGGGCAGGGCGGGAATGCCGCGCTCGATCACCTGACTGGTGTTCGGGCCAATCAAGACCAGGTGTTCAACGTCGTCGCGGCGCAACAACACAACGCGGTGCCGAGCATCCAGGGCCGCCGACTCGATGGTGTTCAACCGGCGCCGGCGGCCCAGGGGGCCTTTGGCACCGTCGCCAAATCCAACCCGCTTCATGATCCAACTCAAGCCCAGAATTAGCCCCAGCACCAACACAAGGGCGAGGAAGAACTGCAGGTAGGTGGAAGGTTCCATCTGGACTGTCCGCTGTGAGCTTTACGGGAAGTACTTGAGCGCCTGGCCGTAAGCCGACGTCGCGACATCGGAGCCGACCAAGTTGGAGAGGGTGGGGAGATCGCCGAAGCGCTCGTGCAAATTCGCGGTCAAGGCGTCGAGGGCGGTCAGCAAGGCTTCCATGGCAGGCACCAGCGGCCGCGCGTCCTCGCGCGGCAAACCGAGGGCTTCATCGCACGCCCGTTTGGTGCGCTGTTCCAGGGCCGCCAAGTCAACCACGCGCCCCTCGTCGAGCAGGCGCACGGCGGTGGCGATCAGGGATTCAATCTTGAGCAGCTCGTCTTTGAGCGCTTGGGTTTTGGGCACCCGGGACTGCGCGCTCATGACGCGGCTCCCGCGGCGAAGCCCGTCGGCACGCGGCCGTTAGCCTGGTAGACATACCGTAAGATCTCCGCCACGGCGGCGAAAGCTTCCGTGGGAATATCGCTGTCGACGTCCACGGCGGTGAGAACCTGGACTAGGTCGGCGTCGGTGCGGACCTTTACGTCATTGGCAAACGCGATCGGCAGGATCTGCTCGGCAACAAAGCCACGGCCGCTCGCGGTGACTTTCGGCGCGGCGCTGCCCGCCTGCTCTTCTAGGGCAACCGCAATCGTCTTGGGCGGTTCCTTGGGCAGTGCGGAGAGCCCTTCCGGGGGCGAATTATTTTTGGTTGATCGGGTCATAGTCTCCGGTCCGCTTGGGGGTTCGGGCCGTTGGTCAAAAAATCGGGCGTGGCGAAGGCGCAACAGCGCGGCCGTTCACCCGGTAAGAATTGCCGCAAAGCGTTTAAGAAAGGTTTAAGTCAGCCGGGGCGATTTATGGCATTAACTACCTGATAAATAATGATTTTATGGGAATTAACCATGATTTATGGATTGTTAAGCTTCCTAGGTCAATTTTGTCTACGGTGGCTCCCGGTTTGAGCCGCCGCCGCGCGCAGAAAGCGCGCACGGATTTAAGGCGGCCCCCGTGCCGCCCGTGTGGGAGCAAGCTGGCCATGGACCTAACCAGTCTCAAGCTATTCAAGATGGCGCTGACGCGCTTGGATTGGGCGGCGCAGCGCCAAAAAGTGCTTTCGCAGAACATCTCCAATGCCGACCCGCCGCACTACCGCCCGAAGGATCTGAAGCCGCTCGAATTCAAGCAGATCCTCAAGGGCCAGCTTGTCGCCAGCGCGCCAGTGGCGCGCACGGACCCGGCGCATCTCAAGGGCACGATCCCGGAGCAGGATCATTTCCGCTCGCTCGGCATCCGCAAGACCTTCGAAGAATCTCCCGACGGCAACCAAGTGGTCGCCGAAGAACAGATGCAAAAGGTTGGTGACACGCGCAGCTCTTACGACACCGCGGTCACGATCATGCAGTCGCAGATGAAAATGCTGAACCTCCCCCTCAAGGGCGGCGGCGGAAGCTGATAGCACAGGAATTTCGATATGGATGATCTAAAGGCAAGTTCGGAAATCGCTTCGAAAGGCATGAAAGCCCAGGCCACGCGCCTGCGCGTGATCTCGGAAAACCTCGCCAACGCCGATTCAACCTCGGAAGTGGCGGGCGGCGAGCCTTATCGGCGCAAGCTGGTCACGTTCCGCAACGCCCTCGACAAGGCCTTGGGTGTGGATACGGTTCGTGTCAAACGCATTGTCAACGATCGCAGCAAGCTGCCCTCGAAATACGATCCGGCGCACCCGGCGGCCAATGCGCAGGGTTACGTGCTGCAGCCGAACGTCAATCCGCTGATCGAAATGACGGACATGCGCGAAGCGCAGCGGTCCTACGAGGCCAATATGAACGTGATTTCGGCTTCGCGGCAGATGGTCGCGAAGACTCTCGAACTCCTCAAGTAACCTCATCAGACGCTAGGAGCCGACAATGGCTATCGACATGACCGGCGCTGTAAACGCCTATAAGGCCGCAGCTAAAACCGCGGGATCGATGCTGGCGGGGAAACCCGAACCAGCCGCGGCCTCGGGTGATAATTCCTTCGTCAACATGGCCACAGGTTCCTTGAAAACCGCCGTCAAAACCAACCAGCAAGCCGAAGCATTGAGTCTTAAGCAGATTTCCGGTGAGGCGGATTTGAAGGACGTCATTACCGCCGTCGCCAATGCCGAGCATACGTTGGAAACCGTGGTCGCCGTGCGCGACAAGGTTCTGAACGCCTATCAAGAAATTCTGCGCATGCCCATCTAAGTGATTCAACGGGCAGATAAAACATGAATGAAATCGAAGTCCTCGACATCGCACGCGACAGCATGATGACCATGCTGCTCGTGGCCGACCCGATGTTGATCGTGGGGTTGGTCGTGGGCTTGGCGATCTCGATCTTCCAGACGCTGACGCACATCCAGGAAATGACGCTGACCTTCATACCGAAGATCCTGGCGGTTTTCGCGGCGATGGTCCTGTTCATGCCGTGGATGCTGCGCGAGATGACCGAATTTACCCAGCGCATCATGGATAAGATCGTCGCGCTTGGATGACGGGCCCTTCGCGCCACGCGCGAAACGGCAAGGGGATACCGCTAGGGCGCCATGCTTGAACAATACCTTGCCATCAACATCTATCAGCTGCTGATCGTCTTCGCGCGGCTCTCGGTCGTCTTTGTGATGATGCCGGGCGTGTCGGCGGCCTATGTGCCGGCGCGGTTGCGCTTGCTTGTTGCGCTATTGGTGGCGGTCTTGGTGCACCCCTTGGTGCGCAGCACGCTGCCGCCTCAGCCTGACACCCCCGCCGCCTTGGTCTGGTTGGTGGTCAGTGAGGTGCTTGTTGGCGCGTTTTTGGGGGCGCTGATTCAGATTGTGATGGCGGCCATCGAATTGGCCAGACAGCTCATCAGCAGCGCCACCGGCCTGACCAACGCCCTTACCGACGATCCGGTGACCGAGGAGCAGAGCGCCATCATCATCGGGATGCGCAATCTGGTCGCGGTGGTGATGATCTTCATCACCGGTACCCATCAGTTCATGATCATGGCAATCGTCGACAGCTACAATCTACTCGTGCCTTCGGCGCCCTTATTCACCCGGGACATATTGTTGGTTGCCTCCAAGTTGCTCGATCAGTCGTTCTATATGGGCATCCGGCTCGCGGCGCCTTTCCTGGTGTTCGAAATGGTATTCCAGGTGACGTCCGGCGTCATGGCGCGGCAGTCGCCCCAGCTCAACGTGTTCTTTGTCGTGCTGCCGGGCAAAATCGCCCTCGGGCTTGCGATCCTGATGGTCTCGCTGCCCACCATCATTCTCGTGTTTCTGCACTTCTTCGACAACAATCTCCACGGCCTGCTTTCGCCGACGGGGACCGTCGGCCCCGTCCGCTAGCCGCCGAGCAGGACTATGGCCGAGGACAAAGACTCAAAAACGGAAGAGCCGACAGCCAAGCGCCTGAGCAAGGCCATGGGCGAAGGCAATATTCCGGTGTCCCAGGAGGTCAAGAGCGCCTCGATGCTGCTGGCCGGCTTAATCGTGGTCGGCATCATCAGCCCATGGGTGGCGGGCGAGCTGAGCTCATATATGCGCGGATTTCTCGCCCGGCCCGGGTCCGTGGCCGTCGATATCGGCTCTGTCCGCCAGCTCTTCATTTCGACGATCTGCCGGGTCGGCGTATTGCTGGCGTTCCCGGTCTTTGTCTTCGTGATTTTTGCCTTCGCCGGGACCATCGGCCAAGTCGGGCCTGTCTACACGCCGAAGAAATTGGAATTCAATCTCAGCAACCTCAGCCCGGTGTCGGGGTTCAAGCGCCTCTTTTCAACGTCCCCCCTCGTCGAAGCCGGCAAGGGCGTCGTCAAGATGATCGTTGTCGGTCTGCTGGTGGCTCTCCTGGTGGTTCCAACGATGAGTCACCCCGACAAGATGATCGACCAGGACATACGCACGACCTGGCGGGAGATCCACCGGCTGCTGGTGGTCGTCTTATTCCTGGTGATGGTGGCGCTGGCGGCCGCCGATTATGTCTGCCAGCGCTGGTCGCATCGGGAAAAGCTCAAGATGACCAAGCAGGAAGTCAAGGAAGAGCACAAGGAACAGGAAGGCGATCCGAAGGTTAAGTCCCGGATCCGCAATCTACGCCTGGAACGTCATCGCCAACGCATGATGGCGGCGGTATCTCGCGCCAGCGTCGCGATCACCAACCCGACCCACTATGCTATTGCGCTCAGTTACGATATGGAATCGATGGCCGCGCCCGTCCTGGTGGGCAAAGGCGTCGACTTCCTCGCCAAGCGCATGCGTCAGGTGGCCGAAATTTACGAAGTGCCGATTGTGGAGAACCCGCCACTGGCGCGCGCTTTATGCCGCGGTTGATATTGATCAAGAGATTCCCCAAGAGCACTATGAGGCGGTCGCGGAAGTGATCGGCTTCTTTATGCGACTGAAAGGCAAGCGTGCCAGCTAATACCCTTCTGACGGCGGCGCTTTGGCTTGCCGCCGCCGCTGTCGCCGCCGGCCTCATTCTCGGTATCGCCCCCTGGGCCGTGCCCGGCTCGGCCCTCGCGATCGCCTGCATCATCGTGGCGGTCATCGGGGCGGCTGTCTTGGTGAGCCGTGCCCGTGCCCGGTTGCTGGGCGCGCCGGCCACGGCGGTTCTGGGGGCTCTGGTCGATACGTCTGAGTCGCCCGCCATCGTCACCGATGCGTCCGGGGCCGTCGTATGCCTCAATACCGCCGCGCGGGAATGGCTGGGTACGATCGCGCCGCTGGCGCATCTGCAGGCCCATGCCGCGCTCGATTTCGATGGCGAGGACGTAGTGACCCGCCTGCGCCAAGCCGCGGCCACGATGCTGGCGGCCAGCGCCGAAGTGCCGCTGGTGAACGCCAGCGGCGATACGGAGTGGTACGAAGTCTCGGTCCGCCCGTTGGCGATGGCGCCTGGGCATATGTTTTGGAGTGCCGTCGATATCACCGCCCGGCGCACCATCAACGACATCCTCAACCACGAGCGGCAGGATCTTTCAGATTTTCTCTATCTGCTGCCGACCGGCGCCTATTCCGTCGACGTCGACGGCACCTTTCGTTTCGCCAATCACCGCTTTGCGTCGTGGCTCGGCTACGATTTCGAGGAGCTGATCGGGCGCAGACTGGAGGATGTGATCGCCGGCACCAATCGCCCCCAGCCCGACGGCGAATGGCAAGGCGAGGTGCTGTTTCGTGCCCAAAGCGGCGAGACCGTGCCGGCCTTGGTGCTTCAATCCACCTACGACGATGTCGGCGTAACGCGCACCCGCACGCTGGTCATCCGCGACGGCGTGCGGCGCGACACCGACGCTGCCCCGGGAAGGATTGCCTACGAGCGGTTCCGGGCGCTGTTCGATGCCGCCCCCATGGCCATCGCCATCGCCGATCCCGACGGAATCGTGGTCGACTGTAATCGCGCGTTCGAGAAACTCGTCGATGTCTCGCGCTCGGCCTTGCTGGGTTCGGGCCTGGTCGATCGGCTCGTGGCCGAGGATCGCAAGACGTTCACGAGCGAACTCGACAAGGTACTTACCGGCGAGAGTGACGGCGCACATTTCGATGCCCGCGTCGGCGGGCCCACCGTGGCGCAGACTTCGGTGTTCGTCGGGCCACTGTCGGCGCAGGGCCTCAAGGCCGAGGACGGTTCGAATGAAATCGAAGGCGCGGTGGCGCACTTTATCGACGTCACCGAGCAAAAAAACCTCGAAGTGCAATTCGCCCAAGCGCAA
>SHVO01000055.1 GCA_009694245.1 Rhodospirillaceae bacterium
CCCGGGTGTCGCAAGGATTGAAGCGGCGTTGGACCCTTTGACTGAACCGCCATAGAGAATGCGCAAAGTCCCGGCCTGCGCCGACCTCGCGGCCCCACCCGCCGCCGCGAAGACCTCGCGGATTTGGGCATGGACGGCGGCGATATCCGCCGTCGTCCCGGTCTTGCCGGTGCCGATAGCCCACACCGGCTCGTAAGCGACCACGAGGTTGAGGGCGGAACCCAAGTCAGGTATCGATCCCGTCAATTGCCGCGCGATCACGCGAGCGGTCTCGCCCCGTTCACGCTCGGCCTCGGTCTCGCCCACACATACGATCGGAGTCAGTCCAGCTTGGAGCGCCGCCGCCGCCTTGGCTTTGACGACGGCATCGGTTTCTCCATGATCGGCACGACGCTCCGAGTGGCCGACAATCACAAAACTGCAGCCAATGTCCTTGAGCAGCCATGCGCTGACATCACCCGTGTGAGCGCCTTTTTCATCGGCATGGCAATCCTGGGCTCCGATTGCCAGGGCACTGCCGCTGACGGCGGCGGCAACCGCCTGCAGGAGCGGCGCCGGCGGACACAGGACGATATCGGCGTTCGGCTTGGCGCCGGCCTTAGCCGCGAGGCCCGCAGCCAAGGACTTGGCCAAGGCCCGATCGCCATTCATCTTCCAGTTGCCAGCAATCAAGTGCTTCATCGCGCCACCCCAAAAATCTCCCCAGCGGGACCGTCCTTTGCTAGCGTGCTTTTAAGGCGCTCGCAATCCAGGGGAAAAGGCCGGAAACCAGCTCGCCCGCCCGATATTCCACCCTATATATGGCTTCCCGTGCGGCGCTTGCCGGGCTATGACGCCGTCCCTATGATGCCGCCTCGCAGGTGCCCCAGAGGTCCAGGGTCCGCACTCTCAACAAAGATTGAGTGAACCGCCATGCTTGAATTCTTTAGATCGCGAAAAGACAGCATTTTCCTCAAGGCTTTCCTGGGCTTACTGGCCCTGAGCTTCGGCATCTGGGGCGTTGGCGATTTTTTGGGCACGAGCGCGCTGGCTCCAGGCATCCTCCTGAAAGCCGGCAAGGTTGAACTTAAGGCCTCGCAAGCTCAGCGCCGTTTCACGGCCGAACTCAACAGCTTCCGGACATCTCTTGCCGGCCGTGCGATCCCTGAGGACATTATCAAACGCACCGTGATGTCGACGATGATGCAGGACCTCACCAGATCCACGGTCATCGAAGCCGCCGCCAAGGACATTGGAATTACGATTTCGCGCGACCAAATTCGCGACACGATCATGAAGGATGCGTCCTTCAAGCGGGACGGAACCTTTAGCCAGATGCAGTTCGAGCAAGTTCTGACGGCCAATCAGCTTTCCGAAGCCGAATATATAGAATTTGCCCAGACCGACCTGCGCAATGCCGCCCTGATACAACCGGTCGGCGCCAATGCCGGCGTGCCGGATTATCTCGTCAGCAACCTCTTTAGCCACCGCTACGAAACCCGCGTGGCCGATACGCTGCTGATCCCGGCCGCGAGCATCGCCCTGCAGAAGGTCCCCAGCGACGACGAACTCAAGGCGGTCTATGAAAAAAATGTCGCAGCTTTTACCTCGCCCGAATACCGCAGCCTTTCCGTGCTGATCTTGAGCGGCGCCGATCTGGTTAAGCCCGACAGCATCGACGATGCCGAGGTCAAGACCTTCTACGACGAGAACGGGTCACGTTATAAATCCCCGGAGACCCGGCATCTGGTGCAACTGGCCTTCGAAAGCCAAGAAAAGGCCCAGGCGGCGCGGGCGCTCGCCGCGCCCGGCGACACAATTGAAACTCTTGCGGCCAAGGCAAAGGCGGGAGCGGCGGTCGATATGGGCGAACTGACGCCGGACTCGGCGCTCGGAAAAACCCTCAGCGTAGCCTTCACGGCGGCTGCCAGTGAAATTACACAGCCGATCGAGAGCCCGCTCGGATGGCACTTGGTCCAGGTCAAGTCGATCAAACCCGAAGCGGTCAGGGTTTTCGAGGACGTCAAGGGGGAGATTCGTAAGACCATTGCCGCGGACAAAGGCGCGGACGCGGTCTATGACGCCTCCACCCATATGGAGGACGCCCTGGCCAGCGGCGCGTCCCCAGCCGAGGTCGCCAAGACCGTTGGAGCCCGACTCCGAAAGATCGAGTCGATTGACCAAGACGGGAATTCCAGCAACGGCCTGCCCGTGACCGATAGAGTCGATCCCATAAACTTCTTGCCCACGGCATTCACGACCCCGGTCGGAAAAGACAGCAAGCTGATGGATTTGCCGACCCGCGATGGTTACTACGCCATTCATGTAGACGCGGTAACACCACCGGCGCCCAAGGCACTGATCGACGTCCGTCCACGGGTCGCGGCCCTTTGGGAGGCTGGTGAACGCACCTCTCAGGCGCAAGCTATCGCCGACAAACTCGCGGCGGACATCGGGCCCTCCACGCAGCTCTCGACGTTAGGCGCCAAGGTAAAGGCTGCGTCTTATGCGCCGCTCGGCCCGGTGACCCGTTTCGGCGAAGGCTTAGACCGCCAGCACGTCATCGATTCAACCCGCGTCAGTCCCCAAGCCCTGGATAAGCTGTTCGCCGCCAAGATTGGCGACGTTTTTGTCGCCCCGGTCGCTACCGGCATTCTCATAGCGCGGCTCAAGGCCGGCGAGCTTCCGAAGGCCGCCGGTGATTTGTTGCGCGCGCGGGAAGAACTTGAGAATTCGCTCCGCAACGACATCGGTAACAACTTGATGGATCAGCTGACTCGCGCCTTCGCCCAGAGATTCCCCGTCGAGGTCGATCAAAAAACCGTCGATGCCATGGTCGCCCGCTGATCAAACCTGCTTATAGTTTGGCGATTCCAAAATCCGTAAGCCTACGCGGCGCGGTGTAAGAGTTCCCTCATGGACGTGTTTCCCGACCGGCGCGATTTTGCCGACGCCCACCGAGCCGGCATGGCCCAAGCCTTGTGGGCGGAACTGCCTGCCGATCTTTACACACCAGTCTCGGTGATGCTGAAGCTTGGCCAGGACCGGCCCTTCACGGCCCTTCTGGAATCCATCCAGGGCGGCGCCGTGCGCGAGCGTTATTCGTTCATCGCCTTGCAGCCCGATATCGTCTGGCGCTGCAAGGGCCAGCGCGCCGAGATTTGCCGCAATGTTGGCGTTCCACCCCTAAAATACCAGGCCGACGATAAATCAACTCTAACGTCGTTACGCGCCCTTTTGGCCGCATCGCGCATGGTGCTGCCCGCGCATCTGCCGCCGATGGCCGCTGGGCTCATCGGTTATATGGGTTACGACACGATCCGCCTTGTGGAAAACATCCCCGATGCCAATCCCGACACCTTGGGCATTCCCGACGGCATGTTCATGCGACCAACGATCACGGTGATCTTCGACACTGTGAAAGACATGATGTCGATCGTTGCGCCGGTTTATCCGTCCATACAACTGACATCCGACGCCGCCTACGACCAGGCCGCGCAACGCATCTATTCCGTGATCGCCGCACTTGAAAAGCCGGTGCCGCCCCAGGCGCCGGCTACCGCGCCGCGCTTCGATGAAGCGGTCTCGAATGTCGGCCGCGACGGCTATCATAAGATGGTCGCCAAGGCGAAAGAGTACATCCTGGCCGGCGACATCTTCCAGGTGGTGCCCTCCCAGCGCTTCCGCCTACCGTTCACGTTGTCGCCGTTCGCCCTCTACCGGGCTTTGCGGCGCCTCAATCCATCACCGTTTCTATTCCACCTCAACCTTGAGGATTTCGCAATCGTTGGCTCCAGCCCCGAGATCCTGGTGCGTCTGCGCGACGGGCGCGTGACCATCCGCCCGATCGCAGGCACGCGCCCGCGCGGCAAGACCAAGGCCGAGGATGCTGCGCTGGCCGAGGACCTCTTGTCCGATCCGAAGGAGCTGGCCGAGCATTTGATGCTGCTTGATCTGGGACGCAACGACGTCGGTCGGGTTTGCAGACCTGGAAGCGTGCGGGTCACCGAGCGGAACATCATCGAATACTACAGTCATGTCATGCACATTGTCTCCAATGTCGAGGGCGAGATCTCGCCCGAACACGACGCCATGGATGCGCTGATGGCCGGTTTCCCGGCCGGCACAGTCTCCGGCGCACCCAAGATCCGCGCCATGGAAATTATCGATGAGTTGGAACCGGAACGCCGCGGTTTCTACGGCGGCGCCATCGGCTACCTCTCGGCCAATGGCGATATGGATACTTGCATCGCCTTGCGGACGGCATTGGTGAAGAACGGCGAGGTCATCGTTCAAGCGGGCGGTGGCGTCGTCGCCGACAGCGATCCTGAGAGCGAATTCCAGGAGAGCAACAATAAAGCGCGCGCCCTGATCCGCGCGGCAGAGGAAGCGATTAAGCTGTTCGCCGGCGGAAATTGAGCGTTTCGGCGGTTTTCGGCACTGAAAATCGACGCTCGGGCGCCTGAGGCACGCGCTCGATCGATAAACCGGCGGTGTGGCAGCTCAGCCCGGCGCCCAACTTTGGCCCGCCGTCCGGCGCTTGAGAATTTCCGTCACCGGCGCGAGCGCGATGCCGCGGGCGGCGAGCCCGGGCAACCACGCCTGTAGGGCCGCGAATGTCGAGTCATGGGGATGGCCGATGGCAATGGCGCTGCCCTTCGCCTTGGCCGTCGCCGCAAGCTGCTCGAGCTGCGCGGTGACCGCTTCGACGGTCTCGGCGTTATCCAGAAATACGTCGCGTTCCAGGAACGGAACGCCGGCTGCCTTGGCCGCGGCTGGACCGGCGCTATCGCCGATCGTTTTCGAATCCAGCCATAACAATCCGCGCGCCTTCAACTCCTCCATCACAATCCCCATGTGCTCGCGATTCTTGGTGAACCGGCTGCCCATGTGATTGTTGACGCCGACATAGCCGCTCCAGCCGTCGAGATCGGCAGCGAGAACGCGCCGGATCGAGGGCGCATCCATGTTTGCCCTAAGTGCGCCGGGGCCGGGGTTCTCCTTGGGGTCGATCGGCTCCATGGGCAGGTGCGCCATGATCTCGTGGCCGCCGGCGCGCGCACGGGCCACAAGTCCCTGCAAGTCATCGGCATAAGTCATAAGTGAAAGCGTAAGCGGGCCCTTTAGGTCGATCACTTTGAGTGAGCGCGTACGATCCAACCCCATGTCATCGATCACGATGGCGATGACCGCCTGCGCGGCCGAGGCCGGCGATGTCACGGCATTCCTTGCCAACGCCGGCTCGGCGCGGGGCCTAGGCGCGATCACTTCCGGAACGGCAGACGGCTTTTCCAATATGCTCGGCGTGGCTCCGGTTTCGGGCTGAATTCCGATCCTTGGCTGGACGCGCCCTGGCGAGGGCCGCACCGGCGCGGGCGGCTGCAAAAGGGCTGCGAGCTCACGCTTAGGCCGGGTCGCGAGATCAAGGCCGATACCGAAGATCACGCCAAAGCCCAGAAGCGCGACTGCGCCGGCAACCCAAAAAATCGAGCGCACACCGTACCACGCCCTTTTGCCGCCGCCTTGGCCGATGTTTTGATTGCCGGGCATCGCCTTATTGGGTCTGTCGATCAAACATTGCCGTTACCTAAACCAAAGCCCGTTAAGCGTCCATCAATGAAGAGGGTTATGGCCCGGCGTCGCCTTGACGCTGGGGACCCTGGGGGGCATCTTTACCAATCACTTGTGAAGGCGTTCACTATGGCCAAATTGCCAATCTACCTGCTGATCGATAACTACGACAGCTTCACCTACAATCTATGGCACTATTTCGGCGAACTGGGCGCCGATGTCGCCGTGCATCGCAACGACAAAATCACGGTCGACGAAGTTCTGCGCTTAAAGCCTGCCGGGGTCATAGTGTCGCCCGGCCCCTGCGACCCCGACCGGGCCGGCATATGTCTGGCTCTGATCCGCGCCGCCGCCGGGAAAATCCCGATTTTTGGCGTTTGCCTGGGCATGCAGTCGATCGGCCAAGCCTTCGGCGGCAAGGTCGTTCGCGGGCCCAAGCCCATGCACGGCAAGGTCAGCAGCATCAGGCACACCGGCCATGCCATGTTCGCCGGCGTACCCAGCCCATTTTTAGCGACGCGCTATCATTCGCTGGTGGTGGAGCGCGCGAGCCTGCCCGCCGAGCTGGAGATCACCGCCGAGACCGACGACGGATTGATCATGGGCCTCGCCCACCGCAGCCATGCCATCACCAGCGTGATATTTCACCCGGAGAGCATCGCCTCGCAATACGGCCACCGTATCTTGCGCAACTTCCTGGTCGCGACCGGCCTCGACGCCCTCCCGGAACCGGTTTTCAACGCCGGCGTAAGCCCCAACATCGCATCGGCCTCATGACCGACCTCAAGCCCACGCTCGCCAAGGTCGCCGACGGCGCGAGTTTGAGCGAACCGGAAGCCGAAGCCGCCTTCGAGATTCTGATGTCGGGAGCGGCGACACCGGCACAGATCGGTGCCTTCCTCATGGCCTTGCGGGTGCGCGGCGAAACCGTCAGCGAGATCACCGGCGCCGCCCGGGTGATGCGCGCCAGGGCGTTGAGGATTGAAGCGCCCGCCGGCGCCATCGATACCTGCGGCACCGGCGGCGATGGTGCCGGCACCTACAATATCTCCACCGGTGCGGCGTTGGTGGCGGCGGCCTGTGGCGTTATCGTCGCTAAACACGGTAATCGCGCCATGTCGTCCAAATCGGGCACGGCCGATGTCTTGGCGGCATTGGGCGTGAACCTCGATGCCGCACCCGAGACTATCGCGCGAGAACTCCGCGAAGCACATATCGGCTTCCTCTTTGCCCAACGCCACCACAGCGCCATGAAACATGTAGCGCCGGTACGTCAAGAACTCGGCCAACGCACGATCTTCAATCTCCTTGGTCCCTTGTCGAACCCGGCGGGAGCCAAGCGCCAATTGCTGGGCGTGTTCGCCCACAAGTGGATCGTACACCTTGCCGAAGCTTTGGCGCGGCTAGGCTCCGAACGCGCCTGGGTCGTGCATGGCAGCGACGGCCTCGATGAAATCACGACCACCGGCACCACTTTTGTCGCGGAGCTCCATGGCGATACCTTCCGGACCTTTGAAATTGTCCCCGAGGACGCTGGAATCAAACGCGCGAAGCCCGAAGATTTGATCGGCGGCGATGTCGCCACCAATGCCGCGGCCCTGCGCACGCTGCTGCACGGACGCGGCGGACCTTACCGCGATATCGTCGTGCTCAATGCCGCCGCCGCGCTCGTGATCGCCGATAAAGCCCCCAACTTGAAGGACGGCGCCGCTCTGGCCCTCGATGCGATCATGAGCGGCAAGGCTGCGAAAACCCTGGCGGCGCTGGCCGCGATTTCCCACAATCGCCCAATACCGCCGTGAGTGCCGCATGAACCAATCAAATTCACCCAACCGTCGTCCCAAGACCTGTTCTTGGGACCCAGGGTTACGGAGACAAATCCAAGCCGAAAAACCGGCTCAGTTTTCAGCCTCCCGCGTTCGCAAACCCTGGATCGCCGGGGCAAGTCCAGCGATGGCGGCGGAATCGGGGCCCCATGAGTGATATCCTCGCTAAGATTTGCGCAGCGAAACGCGCGGCCGTCGCCAAGCGGAAACAGCGCCTGCCGTTACCAGACCTCGAACAACACGCGAAGGCCGCCGCGCCGCCGCCCCGGAGCTTTGCCGCGGCTTTGTCAGCCAAGGCCGCCTGTGGTCATTACGCTCTGATCGGCGAAATCAAGAAGGCGTCGCCCTCGGCCGGGCTGATACGTGCCGATTTTGACCCTGCCGCCCTCGCGCGCGCTTATGAAAAAGGCGGGGCAGCCTGCCTCAGCGTTCTGACAGAGGAAGATCACTTCCAGGGCCGCGACACCGACCTTCAAGATGCCCGTGCCGCCGTGGGCCTACCGGTCATCCGCAAGGATTTCATGCTGGAGACATACCAAGTCGCCGAGGCGCGCGCCATCGGTGCCGATTGCATTCTGCTGATCATGGCGGCCCTGGATGATGTGCTGGCGGCGGAATTGGAATCCTGCGCGCGGTTTTGGCGCCTCGACGTACTGATCGAAGTGCACGACGAAGCCGAACTCGATCGCGCCCTTAAACTGAAATCACCGCTGATCGGTGTCAATAACCGCAATCTCAAGACCCTCGCTACCGATCTCGCCACCACCGAGCGTCTGGCGACACTGCTGCCGAAAGACCGTGTGCTTGTGGCCGAGAGCGGATTGAGGACAGCGGCGGATTTGGCGCGCATGGCCCGCTGCGGCGCGATGCGGTTTCTGATCGGCGAATCGCTGATGCGCAAGACCGACGTGGAAGCCGCCACACGCGCCCTGCTGGCGCCGCAGGCTGCTCATGCGTAAGAAGAGCCCGCTCAAAGCAAAGAAATTGAAAAAACCGTCGCTGACCCACTTCGACGCCCGGGGCAATGCCGTCATGGTGGATGTCTCCGCCAAGGCTACAACGTCACGCGAGGCCGTGGCCAAGGGCACCGTGTTCATGCAAGCCGCGACCCTGCGCCTGATCAAGGCGCGAAAGGTCAAGAAGGGCGACGTGTTGGCGGTCGCCCAGCTCGCGGGCATCACCGCCGCCAAGCGCACGTCCGACCTGATTCCGCTGTGCCATCCTATCGCCCTTTCTTCCGTTGCGGTCGATCTGGCTTGCGATGTTAAGGCGAAATGTGTGCGCATCACCGCCACCTGCAGGATCACGGGCCAAACCGGTGTGGAGATGGAAGCGCTGACGGCGGTCGCCGCGGCAGCGCTCACGGTTTACGATATGTGCAAATCCGCCGACCGCGCCATGCGCATCTCCGACATCCGGCTGGTGAAAAAATCCGGCGGCAAGTCGGGCACCTTTGAACAGAAGTGAGATATGAGCACATTGCTTCCGGTTACCGAGGCCCTGAGGCTGATCGTCGAAGACCTCGAACCGGTCGCCGCCGAAACCGTGGTGCTGGTCGAGGCGCTGGGCAGAACGTTACGCGCCGACGCCCTCGCTCAAGTATCCCACCCGCCGGCCGATGTCTCGGCCATGGATGGTTACGCGGTTCGCTGTGACGACATTTCCAAGGTGCCCTGCAAACTGCGGGTGATCGGCGAATCAGCCGCCGGCCATCCTTGGCGCGAGTCATTGAGCGCTGGGGACACGGTGCGCATTTTCACCGGGGCTTATGTGCCGGAGGGCGCCGATGGCATCGTCATCCAGGAAGACACGGCGGCGGATGAAGCCCGTGTGAGCATTAACCAAGCGCCACAGCGCGGCCGCCATATTCGCAGGTGTGGCCAGGATTTTCGGAAGGGCGAGGCCGTGCTCGCCGCGCCCCGGCGCTTGACGGCCCGCGACATCGGCCTGCTCGCCGCCATGAACCTGCCCAGCGTCACCGTCGCGTGCCGTCCACGCGTCGGCGTGCTCTCGACCGGCGATGAGATCGTCATGCCGGGCGATCCCGTCGCTGACGGCCAAATCGTTTCGGCCAACGGTCCCGGGCTCTGCGCGTTTATATCAGCCCACGGCGGGGAGCCCCTACACCTTGGCGTCGTCACGGATGATCCCAAGGCGCTGCTTCGTCTGGTCGAGCAGTCGCGCTTCCTCGATCTCCTAGTGACGACCGGCGGCGTGTCGGTAGGCGACCACGACATTGTCAAGGAAGCGTTGAGCGGTGCCGATTTCAAGGCGGCCTTTCACAAGATCGCGATGCGCCCGGGCAAGCCCTTGCTGTTTGGTCGTTTGCACGGATTGCCGATCCTTGGCATGCCGGGAAATCCGGTTTCCGCCATGGTCTGCGCGATCTTGTTCCTCGGCCCCGCCCTCGCCCGCTTGCAAGGTCTTGCCGGAGACGCCCCGGCCCAAGCGGCCGCCTGCCTGGGCTCGGATCTCAAGGCCAATGACGCCCGGACCGATCATATCCGCGCGACGCTTCGCCATCACCACGATGGAAAACCGCGCGGCTTACCTGTTGCCACGCCCTTCCAGGCCCAGGATAGCGCCATGATTGCAACTCTGGCGCGCGCCGACGCACTCATCGTCCGCGAACCCCATGCCTCGGCCGCCAAAGCCGGCGAGATCGTGTCCGTTATCGCACTGAACTGATTTGCCTTTCGGCGACAGCGAAAGCGCGGTTGGCCGCCTACGCCCTCAAGGCTATATTAGTTCCAGGCAGGTAGGCATGCCTTACGTCGATGGATTCATCATTCCGGTGCCGAAAAAAAGCTGCAGGCCTATCGCCGCATGGCGGTCTTGGGCGGCAAAGTCTGGCGCGATCACGGCGCGCTTGATTACAAGGAATGCGTCGCCGACGACGTGAAGGTCGGCAAGCGCACATCCTTCCCGCGCAGCGTCAAACTCAAGAAAGATGAGATCGTCGTCTTCTCATATATTGTCTACAAGTCGCGCAAACACCGCGACGCCGTTCACGCCAAAGTCATGAAGGACCCGCGCCTGGCCAAGATGATGGACCCCAAAACCATGCCCTTTGACGGCAAGCGTATGATCTTCGGTGGGTTCAAGATCATGGTCGACGCGAAATGGCCGGCCGAACGCCCGAGCGGCGCTATCGGGGCCTCAGTGTGGCCATGCAATTTTCGAAATCCTTGACCCTGATATTGTAACCGGCGTCGTCTAGGGTCAGGATCAACGCAGCGAATTTCTTTCCGATATGATGCGTGCCGCCCGCATGCATATGATCGAAAAGGATTTGCCTGGGCTTCAGCCGCGAGAACGGGAAGGTCAGTAGGATTTCCGCGTCGAGGCCTTCGGTATCAGTGAAAAGCAGATTGATGCTGCTGATTTCAGCCGCTCGCAGAAGGCTATCGAAGCTCAATGAGCTGACTTTTATCTTTTCGATATAGGGACCCAATTGGGGGTTGTGATCGAGCGCGTGCCGTTCCTTGACCGAGCCGATCAGATCGACCCAAGGTACATCCTTATTCGCTCCAACTTTCGGCGCGTAGAAATCGACCACACCGTCGGACGGCGTGACGCAACAGTTCATAACGGCGACGGAATCGACGCCGTCAAATTTTTTCTTCAACTGCGCGCAGAGAAACGGAGCCGGCTCGATCAGAAGCACCGGCCCCCTGCGGCCGATTCCATGATCAGATTTTCGGTCTTGGTGCCGTTGTTCGCGCCGATCATCACCAGTTCAAAATGCATGATCGCGAATCCAAGTCTCCATTTTCGCTTGCGTAATCCTAGCCTTTTTCCGGGTTCGCCAGACTCCTGGTGGTCGCTCCGGCAGTCCGGTCAGCGGTCTCCTACACCACTACCCGGGACACGACTACGGGTTCGGGTACTATCCCGTTGGAGTTGATTCACTCGGGCGGCTAGAGCCGGCCGGAGCGTCTCTGTTTTCGCGTCTGGCGCCCTGCCCGTGTCGCTTTCTCGGGCGGAAGATTTCCGCCTCCTGGCGCCCTATTCCTTACCGGTCGGGTTCCATGCCCGTGAACGCCTTGACCGGCAATGGGAACTAAAGTAGAACATTAAAAGTTTCTGGTTTTGTTCTATTTGGCGTTTTCCACGGGAGGAGCGGCCCCCATGCTCACCAAGAAGCA
>SHVO01000056.1 GCA_009694245.1 Rhodospirillaceae bacterium
AGGTTGTCCGGCGAACCCGTAACCAGTTGACTTTGTTGCGGGTTACTCCACCCAAACCGGCGCAAACCGCGACCACGACCGCGGCTTGAGGCCGCAGCTGAGCTTGACCTCCCCTGGGGTCGGGCCCACACTCTTTGCTGAAAAGGGGTCTTAAAGGATCCCTGCCCAGGGCTGGACTCGAGGCTCTTGCCAGCCTTCCGCCGGGATATGGTCCGTAAATGTCGACCCCTGAAGGGAGTACGCCATGATCCGAAAAATTGTGCCCGACGTCATCAGCGGACAAACGCTGCACAAGATTTCGCCGCGCGAAAATGTGCGGGCGGCCGCCAAAATGATGCGCGACAAAAAAATCGCCGCGGTCCTGGTGATGGAGGGTGAGGCCCTGGTGGGTATCATCACCGAACGCGATATGACCGTGCGGGTACTTGCCGCCGGCATTGATCCCGATACCGCGACCGCCACTGATATCATGACGATCAATCCTGACACACTATCGCCCGAGGATACCGCCTCCGACGCCATCAGCATGATGCGCAAACGCAACTACCGCCATCTTCCGGTGGTCGAGGGCACGCGCGTCGTCGGTATGGTCTCGGTGCGCGACCTGTACGCCGTCTATAACACCGAGCTTGAGCAGGACTTGAAGGACCGCAACGCCTTCATCTACGGCGAAAGCTACGGCGGAATGCAGTAAGGCCGCGCCCTTAGTTTTCGCCGGGGGCCGAGAGCTTTAACGACAGCGCGTGTACGCGTTCTTTAAGCTCGACCGCTAGGACCGCGTGCACAAGGCGTTGGCGTTCCACCCGCGACTTGCCGGCAAAGGCCGCCGATTCAATTGCAACGTTGAAATGGGTCTCACCCCCGCCGTCCGGGTTTGCTCCGGTGTGACCGTGGTGAAGCGACGACTCGTCGCCGATCTCCATCCGTGTCGGTTGAAACGCCGCGGTGACTTTGGCTCGAATCCGGTCGCCGTAAATGCCCATGAAGGGTTCCTTTCCCGCGCGTCGATGACGACCCTCAACATGCATACTTGGCGCGAATAAACAAGATTGCGGCCGCGCCGCCGGCGCCACATATTTGTCGGCGCATGGTTAGGTCAAACCGCCAACGCCCTTCGGTAAGCGTGGAAACCTCCGAGCCCGGAATTCAGAACTCGGGCGCGAACCGCTGCGCGTGGGGCGGCTGCGCAAAAAATGGGGGGTATCGCGCGCCCAAGGATCGCACGCTCGGCGATTACCAGATGTTCTGCCTGGAACACGTGCGGATCTATAACGCCCGATGGAACTTTCATGCCGGTCTTTCGCCTGAGGAAATGGAGCAAGAGATTCGCCGCGCCACCACCTGGGACCGCCCGACATGGAAGCTCGGCGAACTCGGTGCGAATATTGGTGGAGGTACGAGCGCAAATATCCACGCCCATATCCGATCTGGACGCGTGCACGTTGATGACCCCTTCGGCTTCACAGAGGGCACGGCGTTCGATCCGGCGCGAAAGGCTGAAAACGAGGAACGGTCCAGGGCCAGCAATCCCAAGGCCCCGCCGGCCAACGCCCGCAACAAGACCATTCAAACCCTTGGTCTGACCGCGCCAATTACGCTGGATTCGCTGCGGAGGCGTTACAAGGCGCTGGTCAAAAGGCATCACCCGGATGCCAATGGCGGGTCCGCCGAGGCCGAGACGCGCATGAAGGTGATTAACGACGCCTACCACACGCTACGCGCCGGCCTTGCGCCCTAGAACTTATATCCCGTTGCTAAATATAGATATTCCTGACCAATTGCTCGGCCTATAGTGGCGTGCCATAAGGACCGCCCCCGGAGCGGGGCCCGGCTAGCCCGATCCCGGGTTACCGCCGGCGAAAGGCCGGTATCGATCCAAGATGCGTGGTTTCCGCGGGCCAGCGGGACACGCTCCCGGTATCGAAATCGAGCCCTTATTCGGAAAAGAATTTTACAGGTTTGCCTTGAGAAGATGCGGCAAAACGGGTCTCTTCTAGAACGAAACGCAGAATTGAGTGGGCGAGGCGAGGGCATGAGGTTAGGCGTTGGCGTAGCAGTTCCCGACCGGCAAGTGTCCGTGCGCGAACTTTTTGGTTTCGCCAGCGACATGAAGGTTCCGGCTTTCTCGCATCGTGGCGAACACGTGCCCGAGATTGATGACGCCTACCGTTTCGACCCCGAGACGACGCTGGCGATCCTCGCAGGCTTTACCCACAACCGCCGTGTCCTGATCCAGGGTTACCACGGTACCGGCAAATCGACGCATATCGAACAAGCGGCCGCACGGCTCAACTGGCCTTGCCTGCGCATCAACCTCGACAGCCACATTAGCCGTATCGACCTGATCGGCAAGGACGCCATCGTGATTCGCGACGGCGTGCAGATTACAGAATTCCGGGAAGGCTTGCTTCCTTGGGCGCTGCAGAATCCGGTGGCGCTGGTGTTCGACGAGTACGACGCGGGACGACCCGACGTGATGTTCGTGATCCAACGCGTGCTAGAAGTCGATGGCCGATTGACCTTGCTCGATCAAAATAAGGTCATACAGCCACACCCGGCCTTCAGGCTTTTTGCCACAACCAATACCGTCGGCCTAGGCGACACCACGGGTCTCTATCACGGCACCCAGCAAATCAATCAAGGCCAGATGGATCGATGGAGCATCGTCGCGACACTCAACTATCTGAAACACGATGCCGAGATCGGTATCGTGCTAGCGAAGATGAAATCCTACGATACGGCGGGGGGGCGCAAGATGATCGCGGCCATGGTCAATGTCGCCGATCTGACCCGCGCCGGCTTTACGTCCGGCGACATCTCCACCGTCATGTCGCCGCGCACCGTCATCACATGGGCCGAGAACAACCTGATCTTCAACGACCTTGGCTACTCCTTCCGCGTCACATTCCTGAACAAGTGCGACGAGACCGAGCGCCCAATCGTCGCCGAGTATTATCAACGCAGTTTCGGCCAGGAAATCTCGGGCGCGGCCATCGAAGCCGTCGCTTAGGTGCAGGCTGACCAACACAACGGCGCATTCTTGCAATCGCGGCGCGCCAGAGAACGGTCCTGAAGCCCTTGAAATCGAATTATCAGAGTCAGGCTGAAAAGGGTTCCTCGCGAAGCGAGGTCTTCAAGAACGCGACGGCGGCGGCGGTCAAAGCGATTGCTGGTAGGCCGGAGATTACGGTGGTCTTCACGCCGGTTGCCGCCAACCAAAAGCTGGGCTCGGTATCGACCGGGGAAGTGCGCCTGCCGCTGCCTCCGCAGAAACTGACCAGCGAGAATGTGGCGCGGGTGCGCGGCGCGGCCGACGCCGCGGCTGTACGCCTCAAATACCATGACCCGAACGTGCACGCACGCCGCATGCCCCTCGGGACGGATGCTATCGGCGCCTACAACGCGATGGAACAGGCACGTGTGGAAGTGGTCGGGGCGCGGCAATTCCTCGGCGTCAGTCGAAACCTCGGCAACGCCATGGAACTGCGCCTGGCGGCCGAGGGCTATCACGCGGCGCAGTCATTCGCCCAACTCGACAGGGCCGAGGCCCTGAAGATCCTGGTCCACGGCCGTTGCAATGCCCTGGCGTTGGGCGAGACCGGCAAACACGTCCGGGAAGTCTTGCGGAGCGAGTTCGGCACGAAGCTGGACAGGGGTCTGGATGATCTCGCCGCCAACGTTGCCGACCAAAAACGCAGTGCTGATATTCTCCGTAAACTGATCGAGACCATGGGGTTCGAAAAGGACAATGTCCGAGAACGGGACCGCGAGGAAGACTCCGGGGACGACGGCGAGGAGGCGGCCGCACAGGACAACGCCAAGCAGCGCACCGACGCCGAAAACGACAGCCCAGAGCAGGGACAAGACTCGGGTGATTCATCCACCAGTCCCCAGGATTCAAAGTCCGACGGGACCGAGGACCAGGACAGCGCCCTCGACAGCCAACCCGCGTTCGCCTCCGAAGCTGAATCCGATAACGCAGCCATGCAGGCGCGGCCCCGCCCCGGTCACAATCAGGGGAACCGCGGCCGACGCTATAAGGCCTTCACGACGCGCTTCGACCAAGTGGAGGATGCCGCCAATCTTTGTGATGCCGAGGAACTTACGCGCCTCAGGCTTCAGCTCGACCGCCAGCTCGACCACCTTCAAGGCGTCGTATCGCGACTTGCCAATCGACTACAGCGCAAACTCATGGCGCAGCAGCAACGCAGCTGGGAGTTCGACCTCGAGGAAGGGTTGCTTGATGCCGGTCGCCTCGCGCGTGTTGTAACCAATCCGACGCACTCGCTATCGTTCAAGCGTGAGAAGGAAACCGAGTTTCGCGACACCGTCGTCTCACTCCTGATCGACAATTCCGGCTCCATGCGTGGAAGGCCCATCACGGTCGCCGCCGTGACCGCGGATCTACTGGCGCGCACTCTGGAACGCTGTGGCGTGAAGGTTGAAATACTGGGATTCACCACCAGCCAGTGGAAAGGTGGTCAATCGCGTAAATTATGGACCGACAGCGGCAAGCCGGCGGCTCCAGGTCGGCTCAATGATCTGCGCCACATCGTCTACAAGGACGCGGATGTTCCCTGGCGGCGTGCGCGGCGGAATTTGGGGCTGATGCTGCGCGAAGGCGTCCTCAAGGAAAATATCGACGGCGAGGCTCTGGCTTGGGCCCATAACCGCCTTGCGGCTCGCGGTGAGCAGCGGCGCATTCTGATGGTGATCTCGGACGGCGCGCCGGTTGATGATTCAACGCTGTCGGTTAACCCCGGCAACTACCTCGAACAACATTTGCGCGACGTTATTTCCTACATCGAAGGGAATTCCGAGGTCCAGTTGCTGGCGATTGGCATTGGTCATGACGTGACGCGCTACTATCGCCGCGCGGTAACGCTGATGGATGCCGACGAGCTGGGAGGAGCGGTCATGAGTCAGCTCACAGGACTGTTTGACGAAGATGCCCGCGATACGCGCGGAAGGCGCGTCGCGCCCTTGGTGATGTAGGCCAGTGGGCGTTATTGCAACCTGAACCCGGCGGCCACGGCCGATGCCCCGCGTTACGATTACACGCATTCGCTTGCGCCGGTGGCGCTACGAAATTCCGTTCAATTTCCGCGCCCTATTCGCGAGCCTCCAGGCTAAACGCGCCGACGGCTGTTTGGCCTCGACTCTACGACGGCATCGGGGTGCCTATTGGACCATGACGTTGTGGCGCGACGCTGCCGCTGCCCGTGCCTTCATGCTATCGGGCGCACACCGCGCGGCCATGCCGAAACTCAGACGTTGGTGCGATGAAGCCGCGCTCGGCTCTTGGCAGCAAGACAGCCCAGAACTTCCGTCTTGAGGCGAAGGCGAGCGGCGACTGGCCAGCGAAGGCCGCATTTCTCCGGTCGCCCATCCCTCGCCCGCGCAAGCGGCGGGTCTGACGCTGGGCACATCTCCGGCTTGAAAGACAAAAAGCCCGCCGATTCGGCGGGCTTCTGTTTTCGCGATATCCGCGCCGCCGGTTAGGCTGCGGCCTTCGCTTGCGCTTTTAAGAGACGACGCTTGATCACCAGGGCTTTCGGCTGGAGCTTGGTATTGGGCGTATTGAGCAGGAAGGCATCAATGCCGCCGCGCTTTTCGATTGTGCGCAAACCGTTGCTGGTGACGCGCAGCCGCACACGCTGGCGCAGCACGTCCGAGACCAGCGTCACCTGATGCAGGCTCGGCAGAAACCGCCGCCGGGTCTTGTTGTTGGCGTGACTGACGTTATTGCCGGATTGAACACCGCGACCGGTGGCTGCACAACGGCGCGCCATGGCAAAGTCCTTTCGTGATCGAAGGGCGTGGCGTGGACCACTGAAGCCCCGGAGGAAGGCCGGCGTTTTACCCGCTGCCCTGGCCAGGGTCAAGGGCCAAAGCCCCCGGGCGCGACGCTTGACGATACCTAAAATACTAATCTTCTCAATGCTTTGATCCTCGTGACGGCGGCACCGGCCGGCCCGGCTTCGCCGGCGAGCCCTCAGCTTCTGCCTTGGCTGCCGGTCGGCCACCTTCGATCAGGCCCTTAATCCCGGCCAGAACTTTGTAGCGTTTGATGTCGTGGGCCATATGACCCTTGATGCTCAGCACTGCCCGGCGCAGCGAAAACAGGCGAGCCATGCCGGCAAGATCGCTGGGTTTGGGTGGTTTGGACGTGAGGTCCTTGAGGGTGCGTTCGAGGACTTCCAGTGCCTGGGTACGTTCGCGGCGGTGGATGGCCATGGCCGCGGCCAAAGTCTCGGCTCGGTTGGAGGGCGCGTTATAGGTCTTCCCGGGGCTTGTTTTCGCCGGATTTGTTTTGGCTGTCGGGCGTTTCTGCTGCGCCGGCTTCGCCTTGCCGCCGAGAAGTCCCCGCAATCGCTCGCCCCACCCGGCCATGATGCGCTACACCGACGGCGCCGCGCTTTCGCGGGGCGCGGTCTGCTCGCTGGAGGACGCCGCCGCCGCGCGCAAAGTCGCCGCCTGCTCATCGGCGCTCTTGAACAGCCGATAAGCGCGCCCCAACGCGCCGTCGCCTAAGATTTCGGCAGCGAATTTGTCGCCGCCAGACCCGGCTGCGATAAGGCCCTCGTAGCGCCGGACAAAGGCTTCGAGCGCTCCACCAGCCACGGCGTCGCGCGCGACAGCTTCAGCCATGCGCGTGGCGATATCGGGGTGGGAGGCGGCAAATTTCAGGAATGAATGCACGAACACATTGACGTGACCGGCGCCATAATGCGCCCAGGCGGCGGCCGCGGCGTCACGATTCATAACGCCCAACCGTTCCGCAAGCAGGGCAGAACTTGAAGCCATATCGTTTAAGGCCAGGCGCTGCGTTTCCAGGACTTGCGCACGGGCGTGTTGGGCGGCGAGCTCGGCAATGCGGCGTGAGAACAGGCTCATGGCGCGGCGCTGCTCCAGCACGGCCATGATCAGCCAGAACGCCGCCAGCGGCGAGCCTATCGCCGCCAGCAGCACGGCGAGGTCGGGCGGCGCCAGCGCCAACAACCCGATGAAGCCGCCATGAACCTGGACGTAAGCCGCTGCCGCCAGAAGCCACAAGGTCGTCGCGGCAACCCCAATAATGAATGGCAGGCGCTCACGCAACTGGGCTAGAAATTCGTTCACAACAGCCTCCCCTTACCGACGCGGCGGGTATGCGATCCAGCGCGCCCGAGTCTAGGTTAGGCGAGACATGTCGTCCATGGACGATGTCGTGACCTAATACAGTCGATGAGTTTCGGTTCATGAACATTCTTCACAAAGTTGAATATTGCAACAAGCGCGATATGCGCCGGTTCGTCCCCTTCACCGTCGCAGGTGTGCAATACGGTTGGTTAACCCACGAGCGCGCCGCCGTCGTGCTGGCTCATCCCAGCGTATTTCGCCGCGCGCGGGGCGCTGTAACCTTCAGATCCCTCCTGGATACGCCCGCTCAACGTTCACGCGCCATCGCCGAGATAGCGGCTGAACTTGCCGCCACCGGGCACTTTCCGCATCCGCGCGGCGAGCTGTATGCGGTAAAAAACCGATGGAGCGAGCGGCCGGCCTTTCGCATCGATCGCGCACTCAACCCGGGATTCGGCTTGCGCGCCTACGGCGTGCATGTGAACGGCGTCGTTCTGAGAAAGCCCGGCAGCCGGGACAACACCGGGCCACGGCTTTGGATCGCCACACGTGCGAAGGGCTTGCAAGTTGAACCTGGGAAACTCGACAACATGGTGGCCGGCGGGCTGACTGCCGATCTCGGCGTCATGGAAAATCTCGTCAAGGAGTGCGCCGAGGAGGCCCACCTCGCGCCGCGCCTTGCCCGCACCGCGCGGTCCGCCAGTGTCATCCATTACGGCTTCGAAAGCCCGCAAGGGCTGCGCGCCGATACTTTGTTTTGTTACGATCTCGCCATGCCCGCAACGACGATTCCCCGCCCGAGCGAAGAGGTCTCTCGCTATGACCTCATGCCGCTCGCTAAGGCCTTGAAGATCGTGCGAACCACGCGACGTTTTAAGTTCAACGTTAATCTGGTTATCATTGATTTCGCCATTCGCCAGGGTCTCATCACCCCGGAAAATGAGCCGGATTTCGAACGCATCGTCGCCGGGCTGCACGAGCGGCCGTCGGCGGTCGTCCCATAGCGCGCCGGCGTTAGCCGCCGAGGGCGGCCACGCCCGGCAATACCTTTCCCTCCATCCATTCGAGAAACGCGCCACCGGCCGTCGAGACGTAGGTTAGGCCGCCAGCGACACCCGCAGCGTTCAGGGCCGCGGCGGTATCGCCACCCCCTGCCACCGAGACCAGTGCCCCGGCCCCTGTTTGCGCGGCGGCGTGAAGGCCAATGGCGATCGTCGCCGCGTCGAAGGGTTTGACCTCGAAGGCGCCCAACGGTCCGTTCCACAACAAAGTCCTGCAAGCTGTAAGCCTGCTCTTCAGCGCCAGGACCGTTACCGGACCGACGTCGAGGATCATCTTGTCGGCGGGAACGGCGCTGACGGCACAAACCGCCGTGACTGCGCCTTCCTTCAAGCCATCGGCAATCACGACGTCGGTCGGGAGAAATATCTCGCAGTTATTGCGCCGCGCGCTGTCGAGAATACCGCGCGCGACATCGGCCAGATCGCGCTCGCACAGCGATGTCCCGACGGCGATCCCTTGCGCGTTGAGGAAGGTATTGGCCATGCCGCCGCCGATCACCAACACGTCAACTTTCGCCACCAAATTGTCGAGCACATCAAGCTTGGTGGAAATCTTCGAGCCGCCGACAATCGCCATCACTGGCTTTTTGGGCTGCTCCAAAGCCGCCGTCAATGCCTCCAATTCCGCCTGCATCTGCCGCCCAGCGTAAGCCGGCAGCATCCGCGCCAGGCCTTCCGTGGAAGCGTGGGCGCGGTGGGCGGCAGAGAACGCGTCGTTGACGTAGATGTCGCCCAATGCAGCCAGCGCGCGCACGAATTGCGGGTCGTTGGCTTCCTCGCCATCGTGATAGCGCAGGTTTTCCAGAAGGGCGACCTCGCCCGCCTGCAGTGCGTTCACGACCGTAAGGGCCGACGCTCCGATGCAGTCATCGGCAAACGCCACGGGATGGCCCAAAGCCTTCACCAGCGCCGGCACGATTGGCCGCAGGGACATCTCGGGCACGCGCCTTCCCTTCGGCCGATCAAAGTGCGAAAGCACCACGACCTTGGCGCCGCGCCTCAGAAGATCGGAGATAGTCGGCACAAGGCGGTCGATGCGGGTCGCGTCGGTCACGCGGCCGTTCTTCACCGGCACGTTCAAATCGGCCCGTACCAACACGCGTTTGCCCGTGACTTCGGCCTGGCCCAGAGTCTTGAACGAAGACATGCGGCGGTATCGACCTAGAGGAGCTTGCCCATCGCCACGAGGGTATCGAGCATACGGTTCGAGAAACCCCACTCGTTGTCGTACCAGGATAGCACGCGCACGAAATTGCCCGGCATAACCTTGGTCTGGGTGGCGTCAAAAGTGCTCGACGCCGGGTTGTGGTTGAAGTCGATGGAGACCAGCGGAAGCTTGTTCACTTCGAGAACGCCCTTGAGCGTGGCGTTAAAAGTCTTGCCCGAAGCCGCATCGACCATCGCCTGGTTGATGGCCTCCTCGGTCGCGGGCTTGCTCAGCACGCATTTCAGATCCACCACAGATACATTGGGCGTGGGGACGCGAATGGCCGAACCATCCAGCCTACCCTTCAACTCCGGCAACACTTCACCGACGGCTTTCGCGGCTCCGGTTGAGGTCGGGATCATACTAATGGCGGCGGCGCGGGCGCGGCGCAGGTCCTTGTGCAGGGTGTCGACCGTGGCTTGGTCGCCGGTATAAGCGTGGATGGTCGTCATATATCCCTGCTCGATGCCCCAGAGACTGTGCAAGACATAAGCCACCGGCGCGAGGCAGTTGGTGGTGCACGAAGCATTGCTCACCACCAGGTGATCCTTCGTCAGCTTGTCGTGGTTGACGCCGTAAACCACGGTGAGGTCGGCGCCGCCCGAGGGCGCTGAAACCAACACCCGCTTCGCGCCCGCGCCGAGGTGAATTTGTGCCTGAGCTTTGTCGGTGAAGATGCCGGTGCATTCGGCGACGATATCAATACCCAGATCCTTCCAAGGCAGCTTGGCGGGGTCGCGCTCCTTGAAGACCTTCACAGCTTTGCCGTCGACCGTCATGACGTCGCCGGAGACCGAGACCTCGGCCGGCAGCGGGCCGTGGACGGAGTCCCACTTCAAGAGATGGGCGTTGGAATCGGCCGGCCCTAAGTCGTTGATCGCGACAAATTTGACGTCCGAGCGTTTGGCTTCCACCATGGCGCGGAAAACCATGCGGCCGATCCGGCCGAATCCATTGAGTGCAACACGAACTGGCATGGCGACTGTGTTTCCTTCTCTAGATTTGGAGCGGACGCGGGGAGATTACTCAGCGGGGTCACCGCAAGGGTTGTGGGGGAGATACAATAGTCTCCACCGGAATCCAAGCGGCACCGCAGGCGGCGCGCCGGACGCGCGGATTCGCGCAAAGCGGCGCTCCCAATCCGGCATCGCCCGGCTCCCGCTAAGGGGAGGTCGCGCAGGGATGTGCTCCCCCCGCCCGTCCTAGTTACTATGGATCCCAATCACTCTGGACTCGAAGCCCGCCACCGCCGCGCAACCCTGGCCGACGACAAGCGTTAATCAAGGATACCGGGCATTGAAGGCGCCGGTGGATAAATGGAGTTATGAGAAATAATATTTTATATCAATGGGTTAAGTTATGATGCCCTACGGTGAGTAGGGATCTACGGACGAGATTATATACCCTCGCTATGAGAGATAGCCTTAATGTACGGCGTTCGGATCACTTCGGTCCCCGCATTAAATCTGAAGAGGGACAAGAATGCTTCCCTCTAAGCCTGATTCGCTTCGCGTCGCGCTGAATCGCGTGACCTTCGGAGCCCGCGATCTGGACGTCGCGAGCGTGCTTGCGTCCGGCTGGACGGCATGGGTCAACGATCAACTTGCCGCGCCCCCCGGCGACGATCCCACGCTCGATGCCCATCTCAAGGCGCAGATTCTGCACATCGAGTACCCGGCGACAGTCCCAGGCATGAGCCAAGGCACATGGGCCGCCGTCAATGAAGACCGGCCGCTCAATTACCTCAATGCCGAGACGCCGGTGCTTTGGAATATCGCCACCAAAGCCGGCCAATCGATCGCATTCGGCGAGCGAACACGCATCCGCCAGGAACTCGCGGCGGCCACCTGGATCCGCAACACCCACAGCAGATATCAGCTTCGGGAATTCATGACGGATTTCTGGCACAACCATTTCAACATCGGCAAAGGCGAAAACGCGCTGGCGACGGCGCTCCTACCGGTCTACGACCGCACCGCCATCCGCCCGCATGTCTT
>SHVO01000057.1 GCA_009694245.1 Rhodospirillaceae bacterium
GGCGGGGAGAGAACACTCACGCCTTTGAAGTGATTGATCAACTCAAGCAGTGAGCGCGGAGCGAGGACGTCGGCCCCGCCCGCCCAGGCCGCTTCGCCGCCTTGTGTGCCCGGGCAGATCAAGCCGCGGCCGGCCGCATTGGCCGCGATCGCCGCCGGTAACACACCGGCAACCGCGGCGATCGAGCCGACCAGTCCCAGCTCCCCCAAGGCGTTGTATTGCGCGATCTCTTCCATGGGAATCACGTCCATGGCCACGAGCAACCCCAGAGCGATCGGTAGATCGAAGTGACTGCCTACCTTTTGCACGTCAGCTGGCGCCAGATTGACGGTGATCCGGCGCGCGGGCAACGCCAGGCCAATGGCATGCAGGGCCGCGCGCACTCGCTCGCGGGATTCGCCGACGGCTTTGTCTGGCAGTCCGACGATGGTGAAGGTCGGCAGGCCGCCCGAGATCGCGACTTGCGCTTCGATGGGCAAGACCTCGATTCCGGCAAAAGCAACGGTGTTGATCTGCGCGACCATTAGGCGCTGTGTCTTGCTGGTTTGGGGTTCATACGGCGGGCGCTTACTTTCCCGGAAGCCGTCGCTCGATGGCATCCCACAGATTGGCCTCCAGGCTGACCCCGTCGAAGCGGTTAATTTCCTGAAGGCCGGTCGGCGAGGTCACGTTGATCTCGGTCAGGTAGTCGCCGATGACGTCGATTCCTGTGAAGATCAGGCCGCGCTCGGCGAGCGCCGGGCCGATGATCTCGCAAATTTCGCGGTCGCGCTTGGTCAGTACCGTCTTCTCCGGCCGGCCGCCCACATGCATGTTGGAGCGCGCTTCGCCGGCGGCCGGCACGCGATTGATGGCGCCCACGGCTTTGCCGTCAACCAGAATGATGCGCTTGTCGCCCACACGCACCTCGGGCACATAGCGCTGCACGATCACAGGCTCGCGCCAGGTGGTCGTGAACATTTCCAGGAGCGCGCCAAAGTTCTCGTCGCCGGGGCGGATGTGGAAGACGCCGGCGCCGCCGTTGCCATAAAGTGGTTTTATGATGATATCGCTGTGGCGTCGGCGGAAAGCCCGGATCTCCTCGACATCGGCGGTGATCAGCGTCGGCGGCATGACGCCCTCGAAATGCGTCACGAACAGCTTTTCCGGGGCATTGCGCACATGCACTGGATCATTCACCACCAGGGTCTTCGGATGAATGTGCTCAAGGATATGGGTCGCAGTGATATAGGCCATGTCGAAGGGTGGATCCTGGCGCATCAGCACGACATCCACGCTCATCAGGTCCAATTCCTGTTCCGGCCCCAGCTCAAAATGATTGCCCAGCTCGCGGCGGACCTTAAGTTCGCGCGCCCGCGCCGTTACTCGGCCTTCTCGAAACGTCAGTTTGCGCGGCAGGTAGTGAAACAGCGAATACCCGCGTTTCTGAGCTTCCAGCGCCAGCACGAATGTCGAGTCAGCATTGATGTTGATGGACTCGATCGGGTCCATTTGGATAGCAACCTGCAAAGTCATGGAGGGCTCTCTACGCTGTCCAAAGTCATAAGGCGCGCTTCAATTTGATCGGATTGCGATCTAGTGGTCCGATTCTAATATTCGCATTCCGGTTCGTGCGACTGCCTTGCGAATGTCAAATCCGCTCCACTAGTGAATGCGTTCGCGCAGTTCTTGCACCACCTGGCCAATCTTGCGCCGGTCCGGGCCCTCGGGGGCGCGGGCGACAAATCCTTCAAACGCTTCAACCGCGTGTTTGATATGGCCAAGGCGCATGTGCATTACTCCAGCCTCGCGCCACAATCCGGCATTGGCTGGATCTAAGGTCTGCATGCTCGCGAGCACCTCTAGGGCCCCGGCGACTTCGTTCAGCTCCACGCGGCGGGTCTTCACATTGTTCTGCAACCGAATCAAAACCTCGCGGTTTGTGACGGGTTTGTAGTGCAGGGCTTCAAGCTCCGCCGAGGCATCTTGGCGCACGACCTTCAGCAACTCGCGTAAGGCCTGGGTTTCCAAGAAGCGGCCGGCGTGAAAGGGGTCAATGATGACTCGCCGGCCATTGCGGCTTTCAAGGCGGATCAAAAAATGCCCTGGGAAATTCAAACCGGCGGCGCCCCAACCCTGAGCTTGCGCGGCAAAGATATAAAGAATGCCCAGCGCCACCGGCAACCCTCGGCGGCGTTCTATGACGCGCATGAGATTGGCGTTGTCCAGGTCATCATAGGTGACTTCGTCGCCGGCATACCTTAAGTCGTCCACCAATACCTTAGTCAGCGCTCGGGCCATTTCCTCAGGGGCCGCATTTTCGACATCCACACCCGCTGCAACGGCACTGCAGTGGACGGCCGCGGCAATGTCCTTCAAGTGCTCGCGGTAAATTTGCAGATCCGAGGCCGGGTGATCAAAGGATGCGAGCAGCAGCGCGGCTTCGGCCACGTCGATGGCGTCGTCCGCTTGGGTGGCGATCCGTGCCAGCGCCGTCTTGATGGTGTCAGCAGATGCCACGTTGTCCTATCCGGTCATGCGGTGCGTTTGGTCGGGTCGCAGGCATAAATATGTACGCCATCCGCCCAGCCTTTCCAACGTTCATTAACTTCTTCGAGCGTCGGTAAATGCTCTACGGCCGCCACGCGTCAACGATACGGCGCGGTAACAGGCCCCCGCCCAGGACCATGACGTCGAATCGCGCATGGCAATCCGCCAGATTCGGGCGCTGGTGAAGATAGACCTCGGCGCTCCTGGCGATCCGGGCGCGCTGTGAAGCCGTAACCGATTCGATTGCCGCAGCCACATCCGTCCGTGCCTTGACCTCGATGAAGGCCACGGTCTGTCCGCGCCGCGCAATGATATCGATCTCGCCCAGGCCGGTTCCACGCTTGGATCTGAGGCGCCGGGCGACGATGCGCCAACCCGTGAGGTTAAGCGCGATCACGCACAACGTCTCCGCCAATCGGCCGCGGCGTTCGGCGGTGACATGGGCAGAACTCATTCTTTTGCCAGCGCCAGGGCGCGGGCATAAACCTCCCGCCGGGGCTGGTTCAAGGCCAGAGCCACGGTTGCCGCGGCGTCGCGCAGGCTCATGGTCGCGAAGGCTTCGCGCAGCAGGCGATCGATTGCGGCGTCATCGGCCGCGGCCTGTTCTCCGGCGGCCCCCGCCACGACAAGCACCACTTCGCCTTTGGGTGTTTGCTCCGAGGCGTAGGCGGCGGCAAGCGTCGCTAAGGTTCCGCGCCGCACTTCCTCATGGAGCTTGGTAAGCTCGCGGCACATGGCAGCCTCTCGATCACCCAAGACCGCGGACATGTCGGCAAGGCATTCCGCCAACCGCCGTGGTGACTCGTAAAATACCAGCGTCGCGCGCAGGGATTTGATCGCCATCAAGGCCTCCCGCCGCGCGCCCGACTTGGGCGGAAGGAAGCCGTTGAAAAGCACGCGGTCCGTGGGCAGCGCGGCCACGGCCAGCGCTGCCAGGAGCGCCGAAGGGCCAGGCAAGGGAATCGCCGGAATTCCCGCCTCGGCGCAATCGCGGACCAATTTATAACCCGGGTCGGAAATCAGCGGTGTACCGGCGTCGCTCACCAAGGCGACCGCTTCACCGGCTTTCATGCGCGCCATGATCGCCGGGCGCACGCGGTCGGCGTTGTGGTCGTGGTAGGGCGTCATGGGCGTGGCGATGGCGAAGCGCTGCAACAAGACCCCGGTCACACGCGTGTCTTCACAGGCCACGACGTCGACGCACCGTAGAGTGTCTATCGCCCGCTGGCTGATATCGCCAAGATTGCCGATGGGTGTCGCCACAACGTATAGCCCTGGCGGCAGCGAAGATTTTTCCGCGGCCGACTTATTCGCGCCTGATTTACTTGTCAGATTGGCGCCGCTAGGTTGTCCCGGCCGCGCCGGCTTTTCGTCGGTGTTTGGTTGCACTGTCGTGGAGGACGTCGTTGCGCCCCGCTTTGCCACCCGTTTTGCCGCCCGCTTTGCCAAATGCCCGAAATTGGATGGTGTCATGGAATCGACCTGTGGCCCGGCGATGGCTTGCCATGCTCGGGTTATTGGCGCTCGCGGCCTGTGCCGCCCAGCCAGACTTACCATCCAAGAGCTCTCCCCAACAACCGCAAGCCGCGATCAAGCCGACCTCCACTCAGCCGACCTCGACCCTCGAAGCAGCACCGTCGGCGCGCGGGCCGGTGCTGGCAGCCAATCAACTTATTCCCGGACTTTCTCTGAAAGGCCCCACTCCGGAAAGCGTTCCGCCTGGACAGCCCGGCGTCCTGGCCCGCCCCACCCCCGATGCTGCCGGCCTGGTGCGGGTCGGTTTGCTGGTGCCGCTAACCGGTCCGTCGGCGCCCGTTGGCCAGGCCTTGCTGAATGCGGCTCAGATGGCTTTATTCGATGTCGGCGACGAACGCATCGTTCTTCAGGCCTACGACACCAAGGGCACGCCCGAAGCCGCCATGGAAGCCGCCGACACCGCGCTGTCCCACGGCGCCCAGCTGCTGCTCGGTCCGGTATTCTCGGCCGAGGCCCGCGCCATCGCGCCCAAGGCAGCGGCCGCGGGCGTTAACGTCATAGCGTTTTCCACCGACCCGGCCGTCGCCGACTCGCACGTTTTTGTCATCGGTTTCTTGGTGCAAGAACAGGTGCGTCAAATCGTCGCCTACGCCAATGCGCGGAATTTGAAACGCTTTGCCGTGCTGGCGCCGGATACGGCCTACGGGCAGTCGGTGGTCGAAGCCCTCAAGGAAATCGTGCCGACGCGGGGCGGACAGTTGAACCAAATCTCCTTCTTCCAGCCCGACGGCAAGGACTTGCATGATGTGGTGCGGCGTTTGGCGGCCTTCGATCGGCGCAAGGACGCGCTTGATTTGCAAAGGTCTGAACTTGTCGGCAAGGATGACGAGATCTCTCAACTTGCCCTGAAGCGCCTCGAACGCCTCGAGACCATCGGCGAGGTAGAGTTCGATACAATTCTGTTGCCCGACCAGGGTAGCCGGCTAACTCAAGCGGCAACCTTGCTGCCGTTTTTCGACATCGACCCAGGCCGGGTGCAATTGCTTGGAACCCTGTTATGGAATACGCCCGGCTTAGGCCGCGAGCCGGTGATGATTGGCGGCGTCTACCCCGCGCCGCCACCCGATACCACGCGACAATTTTTCACGCGTTACCGCGAATTCTACGGCCAGGCCGCGCCGGCCATTGCTACCCACGGCTACGATGCCCTGGCGCTCGCCGCGGTTCTCGCGCGCAGCGCGGGTCCGGGTGCCTTCTCGGCGGAATCGATCGCCGCCAATACCGGGTTTGCCGGCGTCGATGGCATCTTCCGATTCTTGCCTAATGGATTATCGCAGCGGGGATTCGCGATCATGCAGGTGACCCGCGACGGCTCGACAATGGTTCAGCCGGCGCCAATCACCTTCGAGGCGGTGCAGTTCTAAAAATCTAGTTCGGTTGCGCTGTGGCTGGGGCCGGATCGAGGTCCTTAGCCAGCACGTCCTTCAAGGTAGCCGCCGTGTGCAACTGGTTGCGCTGAACGATGGCCGCGGGGTTGTCATTGCCGACGCCGTAGACGGCCGCGTTCCAATCCTTGCGCGGCTTGATCACCGAGCCCTCAAAGCTGCCGCCGACAAACAAGCCGGCATTCTTCGAATAGGCGACAATGTCCTTGCCGACGTTGGTGGTCGTAGCTGCCTCGGCCCCCACTCCAATCGAACCGATCGTCATGCCAACATTGGCGCCAAGTTTGAATTCGTCGTTCAAGACGGCGCTGAGGCCCTTCTCGGTCAGAATCATGAGAACGACGGCCGCCGAATCCATGCCAATCTGCAGGCCAATGGAACCCGATGTCATGCGATAGAAGGCCGGGTCTCCGAAGCCGCCGTCGGGAAGGCGAGTCACTAATACGCCGTCGCCATAGGCGCCGCCGATAATAAAGCCGGCCTTGTAATAGGACGGGATCACAAGGACGCCTTTTGCGCGCCGCAGGAGGTTATCCATGTCCGGCGAAGGCTTCATCTCCGTCCTTACACGTTCCACAGTGATGGCGGCCTCGTCCAATATCTGACGCGCAGATATCACGTCATCAGCCCGCGCCGGGTTGGAAAAAGCAATCGCCGCGGGCGCGAGAAGCAGGCCGCGCGCAACCAGCCGCCGTGTTATGGACGATGTCATCGTTCCGTCTCCTCCCTAGAGCATTATCCGGCGAAGTGGGTACCGGCTCGCCGCAGATAATGCGTCCAAATCAATAATCTAGACCGCAATCCCGATTCACTTTGATCGAATTGCGGCCTTGTCCTCAAAACGGCCCTCGAACCGCCGTTGCCCGCGCGAGTCCAAAACATTTCCGGCAGACCCGGATATCGGCTTTATGCGAAACCCCGCGAATCTGACCACGAACTGCGCCAGAAATATGGCGATGTCGGACCCTGCTAGCGCATCGTGCCGAAAAGTGGGAGCCGGTTTTCGCGCCGGCGAAGGCCGGCATTAACTAGCTGAAAATCTGCGCCTGGCGCCCACTTTCCTAAGTCCGGAACATCCGCGTGACAATTTTGATGCGCACGGCCGTGCGATTCGCCGGCAGAAGCTGCGACAGATGCATGTGGACAACCTTGCGCCCTTCCGGGTTGCGGCGCATCCGGTCGAGCGTGTCGACCAGAGGGGTTTCCTGATAGCCTTTGGCGCCGTGATTCTGCATTACTGCGCTATACAACCATTACGCGCTTTAACCCAGCCCGCCAACGTAGGGCAACCGCACAAGACGGAGGCCGGGTGGCCCGTTGTACGTCCCGACCAAGCTGTTCACCAAGACGGTATTTTTCACAGCGGAACATGACTCTTGGTAACTATTTGGAAAAGATTAATAAATACTTTGAATCTGGCAGCCGGGGAAGTAGGCGTCGCGGCTATAAACTTCGGTTTCCCAGGCACGAGAGCCCTTCCGAGCGTGGGTGAAGTCACCGCCACCGAAAGGAAGGTCCCTCATTCAATATTCTAAGCACGCCCCGGCGGGTAGGCCGGTTCCCAGGTTCCGGGGAGTGCTCTAGCGGCAAAGGCGCCTACTCTATCATCGGCCATGGCAGCGCACGGCGGGGGATTTCAGTGAAACGAATTATTGTTACCGGGGGCGCCGGATTCATCGGATCACATCTATGCGAACGCCTCCTGGCCGAACGAAACGAAGTTCTGTGCGTCGACAATTTTTTCACCGGCCGGCGCCAAAATGTGGCGCCGCTACTTACCAATGCCGGCTTTGAACTGATGCGGCACGACGTCACATTCCCGCTCTACGTCGAAACTGACGAAATCTACAATCTCGCGTGCCCGGCGTCTCCGGTGCACTACCAGTTCGATCCCGTCCAGACCACCAAGACGAGCGTTCACGGCGCCATCAACATGCTCGGTCTGGCCAAACGCACGCGCGCCAAAATTCTCCAGGCCTCCACCAGCGAGGTTTACGGCGATCCTGCTGTCCATCCGCAAGTAGAAAGCTACTGGGGAAACGTCAATCCAATCGGCCCACGCGCCTGTTACGACGAAGGCAAGCGCTGCGCCGAAACACTGTTCTTCGATTATTTCCGCCAGCATCGGACGCGCATCCGTGTCGCGCGCATCTTCAACACTTATGGGCCGCGCATGCTGCCCAACGACGGGCGCGTGGTTTCCAATTTCATCGTCCAGGCCCTGCAAGGTCAGGACATTACGGTCTACGGCAAGGGCGATCAGACCCGTTCGTTCTGTTATGTCGACGATTTGGTCGATGGACTGCTGCGCTTAATGGCGGCCCCGGACGCCGTCACCGGACCCATCAACCTGGGCAATCCGGTGGAGAGCACGATTTTGGAATTGGCCGAGAAAATAATCGGCCTGGCCAAATCATCGTCGAAGGTCGTCTATAAGCCGCTGCCCCAGGATGATCCGACCCGCCGGAAACCCGACATTACCCAGGCCCAGGAGACCTTGAAATGGCAACCCAAAACCGCGCTCAACGACGGCCTTGCGCGCACCGTCGATTACTTCCGTGCCCTGTTAAGGACATGAGAGCTAAGCGCCGCGCCTTGTCCACGTCACAACTATGGACCTCACCGCCGTAGCCATGTACATCGCGCCCCAATGATCGCTAAAGCCCACGACGAATTGTCCCCGGACGACCTGGCGGCGTTGACCGCGCTGCTGGGAGGCTTTGCCGGGCGGCGCGTGTTGTGCGTCGGCGACGTCATGGTCGACCGGTCTATCTACGGCGAAGTTAAACGGATTTCGCCGGAGGCCCCTGTGCCAATCGTTCGCATCACCCGCGAAAGCAGTGAACTCGGCGGTGCGGGCAATGTCGCGCGCAATTTGGCCGCCCTTGGCGCGCGCTGCGCCTTTGTCACAGCCGTGGGCGACGACCGTGCCGGCCGTGAAGTTGGCAACATGCTGGCTCGCTTGGAATACGTCGAGCCGTACCTGCGCGTATCGCGCCAACGCGAGACCACGATCAAGAGCCGCTTCTTCAGCCTCGATGGGCACCACCTGCTACGCGCCGACCGTGAATCCGTGGTCACGGTCTCTGCCGACGACTTGGCCGATCTTGAGCGGGCCGTGGCGTCGCAAATCGCCGATGCCGACGCCATTATCTTGTCCGATTACGGCAAGGGCGTCCTAACGGGTACCTTGACCGCCACCGTTATCGCCATGGCCCGCAAGGCCGGCAAGCCGGTGATCGTCGACCCCAAGGGCGCGAACTATGACCGTTACGCCGGCGCCAATGTCATCACGCCCAATCGTACCGAACTGGCCGAAGCCACCGGTCTATCCGTTGACGGCAATGATCGCATTGCCGCGGCTGCCACCGCCTTGCGCCGGCAGGTCGGGGTTGACGCGGTTCTCGTGACACGCTCCGGCGAAGGCATGACGCTCGTATCGGGCGCTGACACCTATCACCTGCTGGCCGAAACCCGCGAAGTAGCCGATGTCACCGGCGCGGGTGATACGGTCGTTGCGACCCTGACCCTGGCTCTGGCCAGCGGCGGCACACTGGCGCAAGCGGCACGGCTGGCCAATGTGGCGGCGGGAGTCGTCGTCGGCCGCCACGGCACGGCCGTGGTCACGCCCCAGGATATCGCTGCCGTCCTTCGCCAGAGTGGACTTGTCAGCGCCGACCAGAAACTGAAGGACCGCTCCGGTGCCCTCGCCCGCGTCATGGAATGGCGTCGGCAGGGGTTGAAGATCGGTTTCACTAATGGTTGTTTCGACTTAATTCATCCCGGCCACGTTTCGCTTCTCAACCAGGCCAGCGCGGCCTGCGACCGTCTCATTGTCGGCCTGAACAGCGATCTATCGGTAAAGCGCCTTAAAGGCGACGGCCGGCCCGTGCAGAACGAGGCGGCACGGGCTGCCGTAATGGCCTCGCTGTCACCGGTCGACCTCGTGGTCATTTTCAGCGAAGATACGCCGCTAGCCCTGATCGAGGCTTTGAGGCCCGATGTGCTGGTCAAGGGTGCCGACTACACCAAGGAGCAGATCGTCGGCGCCGAAGTTGTGGAAAGCTACGGCGGTCGGGTCGTCTTGGCGGGTCTGGTGGCGGCTCATTCGACCAGCGCGACCATCGCCGCCATGAAAGCGGCGAAGTCCGGCGCTAATCCGAGTGAGAATGCCGGCGCGAAATCCGGGGTCAAAGGCTAAGGGGCGAAATGGCGAGGAAAATCACGATGAAGTGCACTGTACTTGCGGCTTATGGGGCCGTCATGGTTTTTGCATTAGCTGCGTGCAGCCATAACGGCAAGACCTTTCCGAGTTTTGAGTTTACCGGCGAGATTTTTCCCGATGCTCCGCCGGTCTTGCGCTAGCCGGTCCTTCCGGAGATATTGATCAATTGCCGAGGGCATGTATTTGTGCCCGCGCTCGGCATGAAATTCGCCGAACGCGGCGTTGAACCGCCGAAAGAAGGACAGTTTCTGCGAGGGGAACTGGGGCGGCACGGCGAAAGTAAATCCGTCGCAATAGGGCACGTAGTCCAGCCATTTAGCGTCGCCGCGAAAATCCTCGGGCGTACTCTTGACCTCGACCATCAGTATTGTGCCCGCGGCATTGAGCCCGACGACGTCGGCGCGTCGGCCGTTGCCAAGCTTGAACTCTGTCAAGCTGGCGAAGCCCATGTCATCTAGCCAGCGCGCCACACCTCGGGTCACCGCCGTGGTGACGGCCGCGGGCGCCGGGCGCGCCGCAGCGGTCTTGCGCGCATGCCGGTCTAGACGCGGCGAATCGCCAGCCCTGGAAATGTTCATCTTATGTTCCCCCCTTCTGGGGCACTTTACGGCTGGGCGGCAAAGCTCGCAAGCTAGGCTCGCAAGCCAGGCTTGCAAAGCAGCTATGCGCCTGTCCGAACCGGCTTTATTTTGGTTTCGGAATGAGTATGGTGGCCCCAGGCCCGGCCTGCTGCACTGCACAAGCAGGTCTAAGGATTGAATCAGCGCGCCACCCCGCGCGGATATTGAAGGATAACAGTGTGGTCAAAGTAATCCGGGCAAAGCTTCATGGGATCAGGGTTACCGGCGCCGACCTACACTATCACGGCTCGATTACTCTCGATCCTGACCACGCGGCCGCCGCTGGACTTTACCCGACTGAATTCGTCGATATCTGGAACAAGAATTCCGGGGCCCGGCTCAGCACCTACATCATCTACGGTGCTCCCGGCTCGCGCTGCTGCGTTCTCAACGGTGCGGCGGCGCGGACCTGCCAGGTAGGCGATGAACTGATCATTGCCGCCGCGGCCGAGGTGACGGCGGCCGAGCTCTACCAATTGAAGCCCCGCATCCTGACGTTCACGCCCAATAACGAAATTGACCAAGTCCTCTATTACGAAGTCTTCAAAAGCCCCGCGCGCGAATTCGATTTTCGCATTGTCGACACGACCGCCAGCCGCCCGGCCAGCGTACACAACTACGCCAATGTCGACGTTCGGGCGATTCGCGCCGAACTGAAGACCAAAGGCCTGTCGGAAGTCGAGATCGAAGCCTTCGTCATGAAATACCTTGCGCGCTAGAGCATCGTGCCGAAAAGCGTGAACCGGTATTCGGCAAAAACGATGCGACAACAAAAAGCTAGAGCAAGCGGAGCGTTTCCGAATTCGCGCTGCTTGCTCTAGCCCCACGCCGGTCAATGCACTCCGGACAACAAAGGCCCCATTCGTATCATGCAAAAACTCGGGCTCGCCCGCGAAGGTCTTTTTCGCGACGTACATTTTTCGCGCGGCCGATGGTGGAGCACGCTGATCTAAGGCATCCTCGATCAGGAATACGCCAAAATCAGAAGTGTAAAACGGGCTTAATCACCAGCCCGCCGCGATGCGCTCGGCAACCCGGCGCATCA
>SHVO01000058.1 GCA_009694245.1 Rhodospirillaceae bacterium
TCCTGAGCGCCTTGGCCTCGCGTGCGGCAAAGGCCGGGCGGTTGTCCGTGGCCGCGATCAGCCCCTTGCTCAAACCAAAGGCCACGGGAACCCGCGCCCCACCCTTGTTCAGGAAGGTGCTTTCATGCGCGGCGAACAATAATTGGTCGTCGGGGATCTTGCTGAACGTGGCGACGTCGCCTTGATTGAGATAGGCCACCATGCCGTCGCCGATACTGCTCAAGGGCGCAAAGGCATTGGTGTGGGTGACATCGACGATATAGGCGGCCATGCCCGATTGCAGCGGCGCCACGTAGGCCGTCATGTCGATACCGGCCAAGGGCATCGAGACCGGGCGCGACGTGATGCGCGGTCCGCAGACTTTTACCGGAATGCCAAGCGCGATCACGCCCTCGATCAGGCAGCCGGCATTGTGGGTGAGGGCGCCCCCAACCGCATGAAAGTAGACCCCGCGCTTGAACGCGTTTTTCAGATCCTCGCTCATGCGGGCAACAGCACCACGTTGCGATAGGCGCCGTGATCGAACACGCGCTTGACCCCGTATTTGCGGGCCGCGAACCAGCCGACCACCGGCTCATGGGTGTTTGGCGTGGTCTCGATCATCACGACGGGGCGGGAGCCCTCGATAACCTCCGCCGCGCCCTTGAGCAGATTCACCTCGCCGCCGTCGACATCGATCTTGATGAAGTCGACCCCGCCCCGTACCAGCTCGCCCAAGATCCGCCGTGGCATCCTAGCACCGGCGAAGGTCGCCTCACCGCTGCTGCCGGCGATGAAGGCGCATTGCACGTCCACCTGGGGCCGCGGTTCCGGCAGGTTGTAGAACACCGTGTGCTCGATAAAAGGAATATTGGCGGGGTCGCCGTCGATCAACGTGATGTGCGCCGGCCGGAGGGTCTTCAGAAAATAGGCGGTGTGATTGCCCATAAGTACGCCGACTTCGACAATGCGTCGGGTGCGTTCCGGGCTCAAAATCGCGCCGAGAAATTGCAATTCCTCCCATTCGGTCAGCATGCCGACCGCATGGAAAGCGCTGGCCTCCACCGCGGCGGCGTTGTGCGTGCTGAGATCGAAGCTATACCGATGGCCGCCAAGCTCGAAGGTGCAGCGCTGGGACCCGCTCATCAAGCTGCGGGCGAGGGCGCGGAAGTTGTCGTAGTTCACACGGACGCGCGGAAGGCGCGCATCTGTCTGAGTGCCCGCGTCAGCGGGCAGGGCAATGGTCTTCACCGCCGAAAGCGCGAGAAAGGCTTCGCGGTATTCCCGCCGGGTCAGATGGGCAAAGCCCAGCAGACGGTACCCATCCGCCAGATCAGGCACCATTTCCACCAGGCGCCTGGCCGAGTCCCGGGTTCGTGTCGCGGTGGGATTACGTTGGTCGGCGCTCCAGGACATTTCCGCGTGGGCCAGCAGCAGTTCCAGATCTTCAGTCGTGCGCTGCAAGGTCCCGGCCACGGCGGCATCGAGTCGCGCGAGCATCTCGGGCCCGGTCAGGCCCCGGCGCGCCAGCTCCACCAATTCCGCCTTGCCGGCGGGCGTGGCGGCGCCGGCTTGGTCAATGGCGGCCAGGCTTTGTGCGATCTTGATGGCGTTTGTGATGGCCACGTAAATTTCTCCTGAGCCATATTGCCCGATCCCGCGGCCACTTGCATCATGCCGACTATCGTTTGCCGCGCAATTGATCCTGGGCCCGATGGCGCACGTCCATTTCACCTCGCACCTTCGTCATGTCGCGCCCGGCGGCGCCGTCGAAGCTGATGGCGTGACCGTGGCCGAAGCACTGAAACAGGTGTTTACGCGCCATCCCGCCTTGCGCGGCTATGTGCTCGACGATCAGGGCAGGGTGCGGCTGCACATCGCGGTGTTCGTGGACGGAATCCATGTGCGCAAGGACGTGCTCGATTATCCGCTCACACCCGCCAGTGAGCTCTATGTGATGCAAGCTCTATCGGGAGGATGACTTATGGCTGACCACCTTTACCTCTCTACGCGCAAAGGCCTCATGATCTACGCCCGTAACGGAAAAGGCTGGGTGCATAAGTCCAGCGTCTTTCTTGGCTCGCCGGTTTCCATCAGCCTGACCTCCGCCGACAACAATACGGTCTTCGCCGCGCTCAATCTCGGCCACTTCGGCGTCAAGCTCCACCGCTCGACCGATGGCGGCGCCACCTGGACCGAGGTCTCTCCGCCGGCCTTCCCCAAAGTCGAGGGCGGTGACAAGGATGAAAAAGCTCCGGCGGTTGCGGATGTGTGGTCGCTGGCCTGGGCCGATCCCAAGAACCCGAAAGCTCTGTGGGCCGGGTGCGCGCCGGCGGGGCTATTTTATTCCTCCGACCTCGGCGAAAGCTGGACCCTGAACGAGAATCTTTGGAACATGCCCGAGCGCGCGAACTGGTTCGGCGGCGGAACAGTCAACACCGCCTTGCACTCGATCTGCGTCGATCCGCGCAGTGCCAAGCGTGTGGCGATCGGTGTGTCATGCGGTGGCGTTACCCTGACGGAAGACGGCGGCAAGACCTGGAGCGTCGCCGGCCATGGCTTGCGCAATGAATACACGCCCCCCGACCAGGCTCAGGATCCCGTGACCCAGGACGTTCATTTGATGGTGCAAAGTCCGACATCGCCGGACAATTATTGGATTCAGCACCACAACGGCATCTTTCGCTCCACCGACAATCTCAAGAGCTGGGTTGAGGTTACCAATGCACCGGTCTCGCACTTTGGCTTCCCGGTGGCCGTGCATCCCAAGGACCCCAACACCGCCTGGTTCGTGCCCGCCAAAAAAGACGAGCAACGCTATCCGGTCGACGGCAACGTAGTTGTGAATCGCACGCGCGACGGCGCCAAGACCTTCACCACCCTTCGCCGCGGCCTTCCGCAAGGAAACGCTTTCGATCTGATCTATCGTCACGGCCTGGCCGTGGACGAAACCGGCGAATGCCTGGCCATGGGCTCGACCACCGGCGCGGTGTGGACGTCCGACAATGGCGACGACGACTGGACCTTGCTCTCGGCCCATTTGCCGCCGGTTTATGCGGTGAAAATGGCGTAATCGTGTAACAGCTTCTATGGTTTCACTGGCTCCGCGGGCCGGCTAGAGCACGATCGGATCAGGTTGAATCAACCTGATCCGATCGTGCTCTGATTCAAATGAATAGCGCGCGATAGCCGGGAAAACCGGTACCCACTTTTCCCTATCGCGCGCTAAACTCCCGGCGTCTTCAAGGGAGTCGCCGCAATGAAACGTCTGCTTGCCGCCATCTTGATGGTGGGACTGATGTCCGCTCATGCCCACGCCGCCACCGTCCTTGTCACCGGCTCGAACCGCGGGATCGGTCTGGAATTCGCGCGCCAATACGCCGCGGCGGGCTGGACGGTCATCGCCACCACCCGCAACCCGGCGGAGGCGAAGGATCTCAATGCGCTGGCCGCCAAAAATAAGAGCGTCACGGTCGAAAAGCTCGATCTCCTGGATCTGCCGGGCATCAAGGCTCTGGCCGCCAAGTACAAGGGCAAGCCCATCGACCTACTCATCAATAACGCCGGCCTTTTGGGTGACGCTCCTGGTCAAACGTTGGGTACCTTTGATCGCAAGAGCTTCGACGCGGTGTTCGGCACCAATGTGTTTGGCACCCTCTCGGTGACCGAGGCCTTCAAGGACAACGTCGTCGCCAGCCAACAGAAGAAAATCGTCTCGCTGACGAGTATCGCCGGTTCGGTCACCGTGGCCGGTGCCGCCAAGAACAATCCCTATTGGTACCGCGCCAGCAAGGCCGCCATGCACATGGGCATGCGCGCGGTGGCGGCGGATTTGAAGGACAAGGGCGTCATCGTCGGCATCATCGGTCCCGGCTCGGTGGATACGGAGATGTACGCCCAGTACGGCACCGATTATGGCTACAAGGATCCGGGTGTCATGATCCCAGCGCAGTCGGTGGAAAAAATTATCAAGATCATCGAGACGCTCGATCAAACCAGCAACAATAAACTCATCAATTCCGACGGTAAGACGTATCCGTTTTAGGAGCCTTGCATGCGCAACTCACTGCTCGCCCTTCTGCTTGTCATTTTCGCCGCCTCGTCCGCCCACGCTGCTACCGTCCTGGTCACCGGCTCAAACCGAGGCTTGGGGTACGAGTTCGCGCGCCAATATGCCGAAGCCGGTTGGACCGTCATCGCCACCGCGCGCAAGCTCGACGGCGCCAAGGAGCTGAAGGATTTGGCGGTGGCGCATAAAAACGTCACCTTGGAAGTCCTCGACCTCATGGACGAGCCGGGGATCAATCTCCTGGCCAATAAATATAAGGGCAAACCCATCGACTTGGTGATTTGCAACGCCGGTGTATTGGGTGATTTGCCCGGCCAGACTCTGGGCGGTTTTTCCTACGAGAATTTCAAGGACGTCATGGGCGCCAATGTCTATGGCAACCTCGCGGTGGCACAGGCTTTCCGCGAGCACGTGATGGCCAGCCGCATGAAGAAGATTGTCGCCATCTCCTCGGGTGCCGGCATCATCAGCGGCAAGGGGGCGGGCGGTAATATCTATTTCTACCGGGCCTCCAAGGTTGCTCTGAACATGAGCATGAAGGGCCTCGCCAACGATTTGCGCGACAAGGGCGTTATTGTCGGCATCCTTTCGCCCGGCGCGGCCGATACCGGCATGCGGCGTGATCTGGTCGGCGCCGACCGGGCGGCGAAGGACCTTAAGCCCGCCGACAGCGTCACCAGCATGATCAAGGTGATCGCCGGCCTGACCCAGGAAAACACGGACAAGCCATTGAACTACGACGGGAGCGTGATGCCGTGGTGAATAAGGTCGCGGTCATAACCGGTGCCGGATCGGGCGTCGGCCGAGCCGCGGCGCGGGCTCTGACCGGCGCGGGCTGGAGTGTTGTCTTCGCCGGCCGGCGCAAGGAAACCTTGGACGAAGCCGCCGCCGGCCATGCCCAAGCCCTCGTCGTCCCAACCGACGTCACGATCCCCGCCCAGGTCACGGCGCTATTCGCCAGCGCCAAACAAAAATTCGGTCGCGTCGATTTGCTGTTCAACAATGCCGGTATGTTCGGACCCAAGAAAGCCTTCGAGGATCTCGGCGACGACGACATCGACGCTGTCATCCGCACCAATCTTTCCGGCTGTTTTTACTGCGCGCGGGAAGCGTTCCGGGTCATGAAGGCGCAAGATCCGCAAGGGGGCCGCATTATCAATAACGGCTCGATCTCGGCGACCACGCCGCGTCCCAATTCGGCGCTCTACACCTCGACCAAGCACGCGATCACGGGCCTCACCAAGACCCTGGCGCTCGATGGGCGCAAATACGACATCGCTTGCGGCCAAATCGACATCGGCAATACGCGCACCGAAATGATGGCGCAAACCGTCACCGGCATGGCGCAAGCCAACGGTACGACCATGGTCGAGCCGACCATGGATTTGAAAAACGTCTCCGACGCCGTTCTCTATATGGCGGGCCTGCCGGCGGATGCGAACGTGCTGTTTCTCACGGTCATGGCCACCAAGATGCCGTTCGTAGGGCGCGGTTAGGTCTGCCCGCTCATCTCGCGCTGCTTATCGCGCTTCAGCAGATACTTTTTAGTCAGCATCAGGGCCATGCTTGTTAACCATAGCACGGTGATGAAGGCCGTCATGGCTCGGGCCGGAACGGTGAAGGCGCCGGCAATCATTGCGAGTCCGAAACCGATGGCAACCCAGCCGTTGAAGCGGCTGTATTGATCCCAGCTGAAAGCCTCGGGTTTGCCTTTGAAAGGTGAGGGAAGCTTGCCGTTCAAATTGCCGATGGCCAGTAGGAGCACGCCGACCAACGCTGCGCCGATCCGCCGCCCGTTTCCGATCTCGAAATCCGCTCCGGTCACGATAATGAGAGCCTCAACGACAGCCCCCACGAGACAGGTTCCCAGCAAGGCTAGGTCATAGAATTTTCGCACGGTGGGATCGGTCGTGCCCGGCCACCTTTTGCGAAGGGCATAAGCCGATATCGCCCACATGCCAATGGCCGCAAGCGGCGGCATGAACGGGCGCACCATGCCGTAATGAATCGGCGTCACGAATGTGCCGATGACGATCAGCGGCGTCTGCGTGGCTTGCAGGGCAGCCCAGATCGCCGCTGCCAACATCCCAATAATCAGCGCCGCAGCGCTGGCAATCGTTTTGTGATCCATCATTTTATCCTCCCTGCGGCCGACATTTTTAGATGCGGGGGCTTCAAGCGCGTGCCCGGCACGCCGATGCCAACGGTCTCGGCGAACGCCAGCAGTGCGTCTTCGAGCGCGGTTACCTTGAGCCGGTAGATCACGTTCTTGCCCTGGCGCTCAGGGTCCACCAGGTCCGCCTCGCGCAACACCGCGAAGTGCGCCGATAAAGTCGGCTTAGAAACCGGAAAGTGCTCGGCGATCTCGCCCGCAGCCATCGGCCGCTTGCGCAGCAGCTGCAGAATGCGCCGTCGTGTTGGATCGGCCAGGGCTTTGAATACCAATGTCATATATAGACATTTAGCTAATCATCTAAATGAAGTCAAGAGCCAGGCGGCCCTCGTTTGATGCTCTCCGGCGGGTGCGGTTGATTAAAGACTCTAGGCTGCCACGACCGTCAGACGGCCACGCGCCTTCACCGACCGCGGATTATGCACAACGATCTCGATATTCCGCCCCAGGCGAGTCAGCAGATGAAGCAATCGATCCGTGGAAAACCGCGAGTATCGCCCGCGCATCAGCAAAGAAACATCCGGCTGTTTCAGCCCCAGCAATTCACCGGCCTTCTCCTGCGACAGGCCGCGCGCCTTGAGGGCATTATAGATTTGTCGCGTAAGTTCGGCGCGTGCCAGCAAATCATCCGGATCACGCAGCCCTAGGACCGCGAACACATTGTCTGTCTTTTTCTTCCGAATCATTGATTGATCCTCATCTTGTGCATCTGCTCCGCGTGCCGTAGCCGCTCGCGAATCATGTCGAGGTGGTGCTTTGGCGTGGCACTTCCTCTCTTCGCCTTCTTCTGAAACACGTGCAGCACGTAAACCACTTCTCCTAACCGAAGGGTGTAGATCGCGCGATACGTATTGCCGTCGTGGTCCTCTACGATTTCCAACACGCCCGCGCCGCCAAACCCCTTCAGCGGTTTTGCCGCTGGGTGCTTATCGCCCAGCTGTGCGAAATAAAGGGCATACCCGATGTCCCGGCGCACCGACGCACCGACGCAGGAAATGCCTTCAGATCCGCCAGGCTTCGACCGACCCATTCAAGCAATTTCCGGGGCATGGGTGAATATAGTAATATTGCTATAAGCTGTCTAGCGGCGACCGCCACCGCTTTTACTTTCGGTCACACCGGTATCTCTGTCCCTTTGATTTCCGTGCGCCGCAGGTGGCGCCGGTACTTCCCGGCGTCCCACGGCGTGACGCGGTGAAGCGTGCCGCGGTTATCCCACATCAGCAAGTCGCCCACCTTCCATTGGTGGCAATAGACGAATTGCGGTTGCTCGACGAAGGCCAAGAGTTCGCGGAGTAAGGCCTCGCCTTCCTCCACGGGCATCCCGCCGACGTTGCGCGCCACGTTGGCGGAGATATAGAGGCTCTTTCTGCCGTCGGCGTGGGTGCGCACGATCGGATGGGTTGCCGGCGGAAGCGCGGCCAGTTGATCGGGCGAGAGGGGCGGGAGTTCGCGGGCAAAGTAACGGGTATTGGCGTAGGAGTGCACCATGTGCTTGCCGGCGATGCGTGCCTTGGTCGCGGCGGGGAGGGCCGTGTAAGCGGCCACGCAGTCGGCGAAACAGGTGTTGCCGCCTTCGGCCGGCACTTCGAGTGCATACAAATTCGAAGCGAAGCTTGGGACGACGCGATAAGAGCCGTCAGTGTGCCACACCGAGGTGAGGATGCTGTAGTAGCGGTACCGGGGGTCCGAGGGATCCATCGTATTGCCCTCGTCGTCGACGTTGGCCACGCGCAAGATTTCGCGCTGGCGGGTCGAGGTCTTGTCGTCCTCGATATGCACATCCAAGGTGCCGAAATTCTTGCTAAAGGCGATTTGCTGGGCGTCAGACAGCGTTTGCCCGCGAAAAAGTAGAATATGCCGCGCGCGCCACACGTCCTTGAGGGCGGCCAGGGTGGATGGCGCCAAGGGCTGCGACACATCCAGCCCGATCACTTCGGCGCCGAGCGACGGATGCAGCGGCCGGGTCGTGAAACTTGCAGAGGTTGAGGCGCCGTCAGCGCGCTGGACTGTGGCCATGGGGGCGATCCTCCCGGGCCGCACCATAATCAGATTCCGCTTTGTTGTCTGCCCTTTTGGCTTTCGCGCCCGGCCCGCGATTCCATGCTAAAATTCCGTCCTCGCCGCCGCCACCCGGGAGGGGAAGATGTTGCGCTGCATTCTTATCTTTTGGGCCGCCTGGTCCTGCATCGCCGTCGCGCGGGCCGAGGAGAACATTGTCATCCTCGGCCACGACGACAAAACGCCGCCGACCATCCTGCGGGTCAATCCGATCATCCCCACGACCGCCGCCGAAGTCGGGAAGGAAGGGTGGGTGCACGTGCGTCTGACCATCACCGCGTCCGGCGATGTCTCCGATGTACAACTCATCGAGTCCTATCCCAAAGGCGAATTCGATCGTGCCGTTCTCGGTGTCGTCGGCGGATGGAAATTCAAGCCACGGCTCCAGGACGGCACACCGGTGGCGGACCCGGCCTACGACGTCGGCATCGCGTTTTATAACGACGCTTACGAGACCACGCGCAATGCCACCGTCCCGGTCGAGCGCGGCGGGCGCGTGCGCGGTGTCAACGCCGCCAATCTTCTGCCCCTTCGCCGCGTCCGCGACGCCCTCGACGCCTCTGATCTTAAGACCGCCGGTGAAAATTTGGACGAACTCGAGCGGCGTTTCGAGGACGGCAAAATGAGTGTGACTGACATTGCGCGCTATTTTGCGTTCCAGGCCCGTTACAATCGTATGCGCGAACGCAATGACGCCACGTTGAGCTGGGCGCGCCGGGCGCTCATGTTGGCCCAGTTCCTCGATAACGGCAAAGTCGTGTACGGCCTGCATCTCGAGATGATGGAGAGCTTGGTCGAGTTGGGCCGTTTTCCCGAGGCGCTCGACTACTTCGATAGCTGGCGCAAGGCAACCAAGGATCCGGTTCCCCAAGCCCTCGAAATGCAAATGGATTCGCTACGCCGGCGTTTCTCCGGTCACGGCCATGTTTATACCATCGTCGATTTCGACGAGACCCATAAGCGCGCCGGGCGCAGCAGCAGCGTCAATGCCGCGCGCTTTCACCCTGCCCACGGCCCCGAGGAAACCCGGGTAAACCTCGCGACCGAAGCACGGCACGTCTTTCTCGACTTGCCGCCTTCCACCATCGCCCGCGGGCCCGATTAGAACGCGGCGTCCCCAATCGCGCGACCGCGCAACATCATTATAAAGCCCTCCAGATGCCATTTGTTCGGGCTCGGGATTTAGGGCAATCTCCCGGCCTGCCAGAGTGTTTTTCAAGAGGGGGATGCGTGACCCGCGCCTTTGTTCTCGCCGCGACTTGCGCCTACGGATTGCTCACGGCGTCGGTTCCTTCCTGGGCCGCCACGGTCCTGGTGACGGGTTCCAATCGTGGCCTGGGTTACGAGTTCGTGCGCCAATATGCCGCGCGCGGCGACACGGTCATCGCCACAACCCGCCATCCCCAAGACGCCAAGGAACTGCGGGAGCTGGCCGCCAAGAATAAGAATATCGCCGTTGAGTCGCTCGACGTTACCGATCAGGCGCAGATCGACGCCCTCGCGGCCAAATACAAGAGCAAGCCCATCGACATTCTCATCAATAATGCCGGCGCCATGGGCCCGCCGTCATCCCAAGCCATGGGGTCGATCGACCACAAGCTTTTCCAACAAGTGATGGATACCAATGTCTACGGCGTCATGGCCGTGACCATGGCCTTCAAGGACAATATCATCGCCTCGGAGCAAAAGAAGGTCATCGCCATTACCTCCGTCGCCGGCTCCATGACCGGCCCGTGGGAACGCTTGGGCGGGATTTATTTCTATCGCGCCAGTAAGGCGGCGCTAAACAACGTGATGCGCGGCATGGGTATCGATCTGCGCAAGCAGGGCGTGATCTTCGGCTTGGTGGCGCCGGGCGCCGCCGACACCGACATGCTGCGCAATGAATTCGGCTTTAAGGGTAGGATGACGCCCGCATCCGATTCGGTTGCCGGCATGATGAAAAACATTGACGCCTTCACCCTGGAGAATTCAAAAAAGCCCATCGATTTCGATGGCAAGGTCATCGACTGGTGAGCTGGGGATTTAAGAGATCTTGCGTTTAGGGAGAGAGACATGAAAAAGCTGCTTACGATTACCGCCATCGGCCTGGGATTGATTGTCGCCAGTGCCGCCAATGCCGCCACGGTGCTCATCACCGGGTCCAACAAGGGCATCGGCCTCGAATTCGCCAAGGAATACGCCGAGAAGGGTTGGACCGTGATCGCCACCGCGCGTCACACCGACGCCGCAGAACTGCAAGCCCTGGCCAAGGCACATAAGAACATCGCGATCGAAAAACTCGACGTCACCGATCTCGCCGGCATTCAAGCGCTCGCCGCCAAGCTCAAGGGCAAGCCGATCGACTTGTTGATCAATAACGCCGCGATGCTGGGCGATACTAAGCAGCATCTCATGGGGCACTTTAATCGCGATTTATTCCGCCAGATCATGGACACGAATGCCTACGGCCCGATCGCGGTAACCGAGGCGTTTTTCGAAAACATCAAGGCGAGCGAGCAAAAGAAGGTCGTCTCCATCACCAGCCAAGCCGGCTCGATCTCCCAGTCGCCTTACATCGGTGCGATCTTGTTCTATCGTATGAGCAAAGCGGCGGCGAACATGGCCATGCAAAGCCTCAAGGCCGACACCAAGGGGTCAGGCATCATCTTCGCCTCGGTGGCTCCCGGCTTGGTTGACACCGATATGGAAAAAGAGCTCGGCAATGCCCTGCCCATCCAGATGCCCAAGCCGATTAGCCCGGCTGAAAGTGTCAGCGGCATGATCAAAGTGATCGACGCTCTGACCGCGCAAAATAGCGGTAAAGTCTTCAACTACACCGGCGAAAACATCGCTTTCTAAAGGGAGCCGTCATGAAAAACATTCTTGTCTTAGCCGCTCTGGCCGTTTTCGCCGGCGGCTTCGCTCCCGCTCCTGCCTCGGCCGCGACGGTGCTCATCAC
>SHVO01000059.1 GCA_009694245.1 Rhodospirillaceae bacterium
AGAACCACGTACCGAACCGTACCGGCAAGGGCGCGCCCGTGGCGGCCACCGCGGTGCCGTTGGTATTGAGGAAGCAGTCGAGATACGGCAGAGCCACGGAAACCGCCGCACCACCCACCATCCCGCGAAGGATGTGTCTCCGATTAAAGGACGCGATCATGGCTTACTCCCTTCCAGCAAAGCGACTTTAGTTTGCGCCGATGGCATCGATACCTTGTAAGACGCCGCGTTCGTGGCGACGCGCCGCAGCAAGTCCGGCATGCGGTACCCGCCGGCGGCAAAGTCGCGCTTCAGCGCCTCCACCCAGGGCATGTCCGCCGCCCGCAATTTATGTCCGGCCGCGTACTTATAGACGTTACTCGCCAGGCAGCTGGTAGCCGCTGGGTCGTCGTGCAGCGCCTTACCGAGACTGGCGGCGTCCTTGAAGACAAATCCGTTTAACTCGCCGCCGGCGTTGATCGGCGCGCCATTTTCGGCGGTACGATATTGCCCCAAGCCGTCAAAATTTTCGAGCCCCAGGCCGATCGGATCGGTGATCTTGTGGCAGCCGGCGCACATGGGCTCGGAGCTATGGGCGGTCAGCCGGTCGCGGGCGGTGCGGAATTTGGGGTTGCTGGTGTCCTGCACGACATTGAAATTCACATTACCCGGTGGTGCCGGTACTTCCTGGCACAGCAGCAGTTCGCGCACGGCCTTGCCGCGTAAGGTGGGCGAGCTTCGCCCCGGATGGGAGTGAATGGCCACGAAGCTTATCTGCGACAATAATCCGGCCCGCGGATCGTCGGCTGGAAATTCAAAAGGCTCCCACCCGGCCGCCGCCGCCACCGGCACCCGGTAAACCGTCCCCAGCGCACGGGTCATGAAGGTGCGCTTGGTGGTGAAGAGATCGCGGTAATCGCCGCCTCTGACAATCAGGTGGTCGGTAACGGTGCGCAAGGTCTGTTCGCGCGCATCGATGGCGACCTTAAGACTATAAGCCGGGTAGATAATGGCATCCTTGGCCAATTCCTCGAAGCGGTCGAAGCCGAGCATGTCGGCAAAAAAAGCGTGTGTGCCCGCCGCCAATCGCGGCGAGGCCATCAATCGGTCCACTTGGCGCACGAGGCCCTTCTCACTGTTCAGCTCGCCTTTTTCCGCGGCGGCGAGCAGGGGTTCATCGGGCGTGGTATTCCAGAGCAAATAACTGAGCCGGCTCGCCTTGGAAAAAGCATCCAGCTCGCCGCCCTTGGCCACTTCAACCCTAAACAGGAACTCGGGCGCGACCAACAAGCCCGCCAGGGCGAACTCCAGGCCAGAATAGAAATTACCGAAGGTCCTCGCGGCGGCGGCCGCCATGGACACCGTTTTTGCCAACTCATCCTTGGTCAGCGGGCGGCGAAACAAACTGCGGCCGGTGCGCGCCAGGACCGCGCCGGCGCAGGCGTCGTCCGGCGCTTTAATGGCGGCCGGTTTGCAAATGACCAGGGCGTCCCGATGCTTTTCGTCGACGACTTGCGCCGCGATTGTACGCGCCATGGTGTTGTACTGCTCGAAGCCCGCCGGTGTGACGGACACTTCAGTGGTACCGAGCGCGAGTAGACCGTCCGTGCGCAGATCAGGCTCGAAGCGTCCCGCTATCTTTATGTCGGCGCCGAAAATATCGGCGATGGATTGACGATATTGTTCCTGGGTGAGACGGCGCATAACCGGCGACGCGCCTGGGGGATCGGCGGGCGTATCGCCGCTGGCGCAACCGGCGAGCAGCGCGCCGGCGAGCATCCAAGCAATTGGTGTGGCTCGATCAGAAACCATCATCGGTCTGATTACCTGCTCGCGGTCGTGGCGGCGGGTTTTTCCGCCACCTTCGAGCCGTTCGGGTGGATGACAAAGGCCGGAATCGCCTGCACCCGCATGGCGGTGGAGATGGCGGTGCATTTCCCGGTTTTCGGATCGGGGTAGCCATCAGCCATGGCCTGAATAGCCGCGAAGACCCCGGGGCAGTTGTAAGCCACCAGCCGCGACGTGATCACGCCGGCATGGACGAAATGTTCCCAGCGGCGTGCGATATCGAAGTAGCCGCCAAGAATTCCTTTTAGCACGCTGCCGTCCGGCGCCAACTCCATCCGCAACCGTGCATCTTTGAAATCATACTCGCTGTGGATGACCTGCTGGTCGATGCGCAAGTGCATGTGAACCGGGTCGGTGGTCAGGACGCCGTCGACGATCTTGCCCTTGGTCTCATTATGATAGTGCACATCGTCATGGATCGAGACGCTCTGGTAGGGAAGCAGCTTGCCGGTGGGGTCGGTGGCGACACCGCCCGTACCCGAATAGATGCCGACCTCGACTTCGGGGTCGTTGCGTAAGTCGTCAACGCCGCGCACTTCGATCAGCACCGAATAGGAGCCGTCGGACAGCGTACCGGCCGTGGTTTTGTCGAAATCAAGTCCAGGGGCGTAGCCGCGAATACAGCCGACGGCGCGGCCCATTTGATTGTCGATGCCTTTTTCGCCGGTTGGGCTAACGAAATTAGGATGCGCGCAGGCATTGGGCGGCGCGTTGGCGGACGTCGTCGTATCGGCTCCGTCGAGATTCAAGCCGTTATGGACGGCTCCCTGGTAGGTCTTCAGTCCATAGTTCTTGAATTCGGTGGGATTTTTGCAAGCGTTCAACTCGCCGCGCACGCCGACCAGACGTCCGAGTTCGCGGGCGCCGTCGCCTTTGCTAAGCCGTTCCCGTTCCTCAGGCTTTTGATCAGCGAGGTACAACTCGTCGGCGCCGCGGTTGAAGCCGTCCGGACAGCTTTCGCGGCCGCCGCCGTAGGAGGCGTAAATGAAATCCCACGCGACAAACCCGATGGTGCGCTTTCCAGGGGCCGCCTCGCCCGAACTACCGATGGCAAAGAGGCACGCCAGCGCCACACTGCCGCTTAGAATCTTCCTCATGTTCACGCCCTCCCGAGGTGCCATAAAAAGGCACCAGCGCAAAAAAACGATGGCAAATTCCGCATTGGCTTTCGCAATCCCGCCAAACTATCATTTTACGTTTTTTGGTTCTAGGAACTACTGCGAATTCTTGTGGCCCGAAGGGGTCGACGCCGCAACAGGAAAATCGGAAGGAATCGCCCGCCATGCCGAGTGCGCGCCCAGGTTGTGACGTGATTATCGTGGGACTCGGGGCCGCCGGAGCCTGTGCCGCCATCGAGGCGCGGGCGGCTGGGGCCGATGTCCTGGTGCTGGAACGGGCCTCGGCGGGGGGTGGGTCCACGGCCTATTCCGGGGGGTACATCTACCTCGGCGGTGGCACCCGCGTGCAAAAGGTCAATGGTTTCAACGACACGCCTGAGGAAATGTTCAAGTTTCTGATGGCCGCGACGCCGGTGCCGGACGCGGACAAGATCCGTGCCTATGCCGACGATAGCCCGGCCCATTTCGACTGGATCGAGGCCCACGGCATTACTTTCAACAACGGCTTCTACGCCAAGAAGCATTTCGAGCATTCGACCGAAGACGGCCTGACCTGGACCGGCAACGAGAAGGCCTGGCCGTTCTACGAAAAGGCCAAACCGGCGCCGCGCGGCCATAAAGTCACGCGCCCGGGCGGCCAGGGAAAGTTGGGCGAAGGCGGCTTCCAGTTGGCCAATACTCTGATCGAACAAGCCAAGGCCGCCGGGGCACGGACGGAATTCGACGCCCGCGTTCTGGAACTGCTCACGGAAAAGGGGCGCGTGGTTGGCGTACGCTATAAGCAATTCGACAAGGAGACCTCGGTCTATTGCCGGCGCGGGGCCATCATCGCCACCGGCGGCTTCGGCGCCAATAAGGAGATGGTCGCGAAGCTTTGCCGGGAGATGGCACACGAGTCCTTCTACATCGTCGGCGCGCCTTACGCCGACGGGGCCGGCATCGACCTGGGCTTAAGTGTCGGCGCCGATACCGGATACATCGGCTCGTTGCTTACCGCGCCGTTTTATCCGCCTGCCAGCCTGCTCAAGGGAATTTTGGTCAACAAGCACGGCAAGCGCTTCATCAACGAGGACACTTATCACGGCCGCTCCTGCACCGCCTGCCTGCGTCAACCCGACGGCATTGCGTATTTAATTTGCGACAATGCGATTTTCGAGCGGCCCGAGTTCGGCAGCCAGCCCCTCATCGACGGCTGGGAGACCGTGTCCGAGATGGAAGCCGCGTTGAAAATTCCCACCGGCGCCTTACAAAAGACCATGGCCGACTACAACGCCCATGCCGCCAAGGGCGACGACCCGGAATTCCATAAAGTTAAGGAGTACGTTCAGCCCCTGACGGAAGCGCCTTACGCGGCGCTCGACTGCACCGTCGGCAAGGCCACTTACAACGGCTTTACGCTGGGTGGCCTGAAGACGTCCAAGGACGGCGAGGTCATCGACAAACGCGGCAAGCCCATCGCCGGCCTCTACGCCGCCGGCGCCTGCGCCTCCAATATCGCGCAAGACGGCATGGGCTATGCCAGCGGCACGTGCATCGGCGAGTCGACCTATTTCGGCCGTCGCGCCGGCCGCCACGCGGCGACACACTAGGTCATAACGAGAATAGAGGCTAAGGCGCCCTACCAAGACGTTCGCTGTGGCAATTTGTCAACGCGATGCGTAAGAAGGGCGATGCGTAAGAAGGATTGGAACGCATTGCGAGAAGTAGGAGGGCACACGATGACTAATCTAAGCGGTAAGGTGGCATTAGTGACCGGAGCCGGCCAGGGCGTTGGTCAAGGGATCGCTCTGGCGCTGGCACGCGCGGGCGCAGCGGTGGCGGTGACCGGACGAACCGAGTCAAAGCTGGTTGAAACCTGCGCACAAATAAAAGCCTTTGGCGGGAAATCCGTCTCCATTGCCTGCAATGTCCGCGCCGTTGGCGATCTTGCGCGCACGGTCGAAAAGACCGCGGCTGACTTCGGCGGCATCGACATCCTGGTCAACAATGCTCAGGAAGTACCCCTTGGCAGGCTTATGGACGTTGCCGACGAGGCCTTTCTCGGCGGCTTCGAGTCGGGACCGCTTGCGAGTTTCCGCCTGATGAAAATGGTGCATCCGTACATGGTAAAGCGCGGCGGCGGCGTCATGTTCAATTTGGCGACATCGGCCGCGCAGCGTTGGGATATGTCGGGATACGGGACCTACGCCGCGGTTAAGCAAGCCATACGCTCGCTCACGCGCGCGGGCGCTGCGGAATGGGGCCCCGATGGCATCCGCGTACTGACCATCGCGCCCCATGCGGACTCGCCGGCGCTGAAGTGGTGGATCGCCAACCGGCCCGCGGAATCGGCGGAGTTTTTCAAAACCATTCCCTTGGGCCGCATCGGAGAGTGCGAGCGCGACATTGGCAATGCGATTGTCGCATTGTGTGGTCCGGAGATGGGCTATCTCACCGGGGCCACCATTCCGCTGGACGGCGGCCAAGCCAACTTCCACTAACGGCAGTAAGCGTTTTTACGCGACGTCTCTGCTCCCTCAGGTATGGGATTCGTGAACCCAGGTTTAATATCAGCCGAATTGGCGCGCAGGTCCAAAAATGCCCGGAACGCAGTCGAGTTATGACGTCATCGTCGTCGGTCTCGGCGCGGCCGGGGCGAGCGCCGCGATCGAAGCGCGGGCCGCGGGTGCCGATGTTCTGGTGCTGGAGCGGGCGTCGGCCGGAGGCGGCTCGACGGTTTACGCGGCGGGACATATCTATCTCGGCGGCGGCACCCGGGTGCAAAAGCTCAACGGTTTCGACGACACGCCGGAGGAGATGTTCAAGTTTCTGATGGCTTCAATGCCCGTCCCGGACCCGGAAAAGGCCCGGGTCTATGCCGACGACAGCCCGGCCCATTTCGACTGGATCGAACGTCAGGGTATTATTTTCAATAACGGCTTCTACGCCGAAAAACATTTTGAGCACGACACCGAAGAAGGCTTGGCGTGGACTGGCAATGAAAAAGCTTGGCCCTTTTCCACCGCAGCCAGGCCCGCGGCCCGCGGCCACAAGGTCACCCTCCCCGGCGGCGTGACTAAATCGGGCGAAGGCGGTTCTCACCTCGTCAATACGCTGATTGACCGCGCCAGGGCGGCGGGCGTGCGCCTTGAATACGATGCGCGGGTGTTGGAGCTACTCACCGAGAACGGCCGGGTCGTGGGCGTGCGCTACAAACAATTCGGCAAGGAATCGGTTGCCACTTGCCGGCGCGGCGCGATTGTCGCCACCGGCGGGTTTGGCGCCAATAAGGCCATGGTCAAAAAGCTCTGTCCCGAGCTGGACAGCGAGGCGATTTACATTCTCGGGGCACCCTATGCCGACGGTTCCGGGATCGAACTTGGTCTAAGCGCCGGCGCCGCCACCGGCTATATCGGCGCCTTCGCGACGGCGCCGCTGTATCCGCCGGCGAACCTCCTCAAAGGCATTCTCGTCAACAAGTTCGGCCAGCGCTTCATCAACGAGGACACCTATCACAGCCGCTCGTGCACCGCCTGCCTGCGTCAGCCGGAGGGCGTCGCCTACCTGATCTGCGATAACGCGGTTTTTGCGCGCCCGGAATTCGGCGGTCAGCCGTTGGTCGATGCCTGGGAAGACGTCGCCGCCATGGAAGCAGCGTTGAAAATGCCGGCGGGCGCGCTGCAAAAGACCATGGCCGATTACAACGCCCATGCCGCCACGGGCAACGATCCAGCGTTTCATAAAATTAAGGAGTACCTCCAGCCGCTGATGGAAGCGCCTTACGCAGCGCTTGATTGCAGCTTGGGCAAGGCGGCCTACACCGGATTCACCCTGGGCGGCCTGAAAACAACGAAGGACGGAGAGGTCTTGGGCATGAGTGGGCGGCCCATCGCCGGCCTCTATGCGGCCGGCGCTTGCGCCTCCAATATTGCCCAGGACAGTATGGGCTATGCCAGCGGCACCTGTATCGGCGAGTCGACTTACTTTGGCCGCCGCGCCGGCCGCCGCGCGGCCACGCACTGAAACAAGGGGAGAATGAAATGCGCGTTCTATTGGGAGTTATTCTCGTCATTTTATCGGCCGCCGTCCTCCAGGCTGCGGACAAGCCGCTTTATCAAGCCGACAATGCCACCATCGCCGCGCGGATCCGCGCCTCTTACAAAGACCCGAACCCGTTCGCGGGCTCGAAAGTCGTCAGCCAGATGTTCTTGGACCAGATCAGCGTGAACGGAAAAATGGTTGCGCACCAGGTGATCCAGGACGGTCTCGACAAAGAAATCGTCAGGTTCCGGAACAATATGCCGGACTTCCGCATCGAGGAGCGCGAGGAGTTCGTGGCCGACAACGGCATCGTCATGGCCGGGCGAATGATCGGCACCGGTAAGGATGGAAAAAACATGGACACGGCCTTCTTCACGATCCTAAAGCGCGACAACACCGGTCATATTTTTTCGCAAACGACGCTTGAAGTGCCGCACAAGTAGGCGACCACCCGCTCCGCTCAGCCGTTGCCGGACTCTTCGAGGACGATCGCGAGGGTTGAGAGAATCCGCTTCACCCCGGCGGTCATTTGCCCGGACGACAACGTCGCGCCCGAGATGATCTGAATATCGTCGAACCGCGCGCCGTGTTTCTTGCCGTAAAATTGCGCCCGCCACGCCGGCAGGGTAATGCCGTCCCAATTCTCGAGGCACTCAAGCACTTCGATATGGCGCACCACGCCCTTGCCATCGACGCCGATGGCATAGCTGATCCAGTCATCCTTGCCGCGCACCTGGTCGATGATAAACCAGCCGCCGGTCGATACTTTCCACGCCTTGATATTGCGCGAGTAAACGTTGACGTCGGAATCCTTGATGATGGCGTTGAACTGTTCCTGGTCGAGCGTGACGAACTTTTCGCTGAAGGTGGCACCCGGAAACATCAACTGCTGCGCGGCCGGGATCTCCATATAGATCCGGGCGAACGCAGGGGCCGCGGCGGTCGCGACCACGGCCGCCGGAATGAGAAACAGTTTCGAACGCATCGCCGCTCTATACCTGGTCTAGGGAACCGCCGCCTGCCACACCATGGCACCGGCACCGCGGAACGCGGCCTCGGCGGCCTTGAATTGGTCTTCGCCGTGCATCAGTTCATAGGTGTCGTTGCCGACCATGTCGCCGGGCTTCTTATCGCCAATATATGTATAAACCGGAAAACCGCGATAGACCCATTGGCGGGTGCCGTCCTCGCGGGTGATCACCTCCCAATAGGCCGAAGCGACGGCGTTGGTGGGAGCTTTCAACGGTTTCCAGGTCTTGGTGCATTCGGCATCGCAACTGGAGGTGCCAAGGATACGGCCGCTGGTGGGGTTGCCGCGGGTGCCAAGCCGCAAGGAGTGTCCTTGCTGGGTGCCGATGGCGCGTTGGCGGATATAGAGCGTCATGCCGTCGGCGGTGGCCAGATTTCGGCCGTTGAAGTGATTGTTGCGCAGCGACACTTCCGCCGGCAGGAAATAGCGCGTCAACATCGCCACATGCCAGCGCTTGTCGAAGCCGCCCCCCTTGGCATCGCCCGGCTCCAGGTCGCCGTCGAAGGAATAGAGCGGCTTGCCCTTATAAGCCCACTGCGACATGCCGTCGCCGCGCGCCACGACCGAGAAGTTGCCCACGGGCCGCCCCAGTTGCGGCGCCAGCACCGGTGTCCAATGCAGTGTGCAGGGATCGTTGACGCAGGTGGGTTTGCCGGCGGTATCGCCGTCGAACACATAGAGGGGCGCATTGCGCTCGTCGACGAACACCTGGCCTTGGGCGTTGATCATCTCGCGCACGCCGATCCCGGGCGCGAGCGGGACGCCATTGGCCGGCTGGAACACCACCATGTGCCAGACGTCCATCATGCCGTTGCCTTTGGCTTCGCCGATCTTCTCGTCTTTGACGAAGGTGTAAAGCGGCTTGCCCTTATAGGCCCACTGTCTCGATTTATCGTCGCGGGTGACAATGCTCCAGTCTTCGGTCGCCTTGGCATCGTTCGGCGCCGCCAAGGGTGGCCACGCCGCCGCGCATTCGCCATTGCAGACCGACTTACTGCCACTGTCTTTGTCGAAAGTGTAAAGGGTCATGCCCTTGGCGTCGGCGAACACCGGAATTGCCGCCGGCCCACCCATGTTACCGCCGCCACCGCCACCCGCGGGAGCCGCGGGACGGGCGGCTTGAAAGGTAATGCCCGGAGGGGCCGCCAGCGGCGAAATCTCGATGGCGGCGTAAGCCGTGCCGGACAAAATGCCGGCGATGGCCGAGGCGGCAAGGACTGACAGACGCATCGGTGGCTTCCTTATGCGATGACTTCGGTGATGGTCTTGGAAGTCTGGTTAGACTCGGTTCCCCACGTGCTAACCGGCACGCCCAGAGCCTGCTGCAAGGTCAATCCGACGCGCGCCGTGGGATCGCCCTTGGCGGAGATGTGCAAGCCGGTCTTGAGGCGGCCATTGGCTCCGCCGACGGTGATCACCGGAAGGTTTTCAAGGCCGTGCAGCTTGGCGTAGCTGATATCGGTGGTCGCCATGAGCACGGTGCGGTCGAGCAACGTCCGATCGCCTTCCTTGATGCCATCCAAGATCGCCATGGTCTCGGCGTAGCTGCTCATGATCTGGTCGTAATACCAAGCGACCTGCAGCTGATAGCCCGCCACCGGATCGATGGGTTCTTCGTGCGTGCTCTCGTGATGGGTATGGGTACCGCCGACCTTGCGGAGCGACGACGTGGCATCGGCGAAAGCAATATTGATGACATTGGTCTGGCCGCAGGCCAGCGCGTGGGCGAGCAGCTTGGAGAACACGCGGTTGTTCTCGCGCACCGTCGCGACTTCGGTGCCGATGACCGCCAGATCGGTCGCGGCCGGCACCTTGCAGGCTTCGAGCGGCGCCGGCTTTTGGAGCTGCATGTCGACCTGCTTTTCGAGCTCACGCAGTGACGTGAAATACTCGTCGAGGCGGGCTTTGTCGCTGGCCCCCAGGCGGCGCGTGAAGGATTGGCGTTCGTTGCCCACCACCGACAAGGCGCTTTGGCGGACCATCACCGCCGGATCAGGGGCGAAGGTGGCGGCGTTGGGGTCCGTGAACTCGGGCCCGAAGATCCGGGTGTACATCGCCGCCGGAGAAACCTCGGCCGGATTGACCACGCTTCCCGTACGCCGGCTCTGGCTGTGAATGGCGTTGCCGGCGCAGGCGGCTTCCAGCGAGCGGAAGCGGGTGCGCGTGCCGATCACTTCCGCGATCAGGGTATCGATGCTGGGCGAGATGCCCACTTGGTTGCCGGGTCCGCCGGCCGGAACACTGCCCGTCAGGGTGCCTTGGCAGCCGGAGAAGTGCACGCCGTTGGCTTTGCCGTCCAGGAACACTTTGAAGCCGGAGAAGACGTTGATCTTGTCCTTGAAGGCCGCGAGCGGCTGCAGTT
>SHVO01000060.1 GCA_009694245.1 Rhodospirillaceae bacterium
CTATATTGGACGGGCTTCGCGCGGGCGTGTTGCCCACTCTGTGGCGCGATCAGTCCCAATTTATCGGCCGTTTAGCCTGACTTAGCCAATCCTAGCCTGCTGCCAGCTGGCAAAGTCGACACCGGTAAATTTGCCCCGGAGAAAATGGCGCTGAAACGCCATTGGCATCCCCTAAGAAAGGCCAAATGGGCGTGACCGGAGAATTATCCTGGCTCAGATAAGGCCCAAAATACGGGCTTATTAGACAAAAAACTCAACACCGGAGAATGCCAGCCATGAAGGACTGGCGGAGGGGGAGGGATTCGAACCCTCGGTATCGGTTACCCAATACACTGGTTTAGCAAACCAGCGCCTTAAGCCACTCGGCCACCCCTCCAGTGCCTGGACGAGGGCCGTGGCCATGCCTAGCGAGCATGCCGAAACGAGCCCGGATCCGCGGAAGGGCCGGAAGATGGCGGCTCCCTCCCGGGTTGTCAACCAAGAGCATCGTGCCGAAAACCGGTTCCCACTTTTCGGCACGATGCTCTAGGGCCGCGGCGGCACCTGTATGCCCTTCGCGACCGCCGGGCGCGCACCGACGACATCGGCCCAGCGCTTGACGTTGGGCCAGGTCTCCAGGCTTCCCAGATAAGTCTCGGCGGAGCGCACCCAGGCGTAGCAGGCAATGTCGGCGATCGAATAGTGCTCGCCCGCGAGATAGGCGTTTCCGCCAAGCTGCCTGTCCATCACACCCAAGATCCGTTTGCTTTCATTAGTATAACGCGCAATGCCGTAGGGAATTTTTTCCGGCGCGAAGCGGCCGAAGTGGTTCATCTGCCCGAACATCGGGCCGACGCTGGCCATCTGGAAGAACAGCCATTCCATGACGGTGGTGAAGCCGCGCGGGTCAGCCGGCAGCAGCGGGCTTTTGGTCTTTTGGGCGAGGTAAACCAGGATCGCGCCGGACTCAAACACCGCCAGTGGCATACCGTCGGGGCCTTCGCTGTCGACAATGGCCGGGATCTTGTTGTTGGGACTGATCTTGAGGAATTCCGGCTTGAACTGCTCGTCTTTGGTGATGTTGACGATGTGCACCGTGTAGGGAAGGCTCAGCTCCTCCAGCATGATCGAAACTTTGAATCCGTTGGGCGTGCCAAATGTATAGAGCTCGATCATCGTTCACCTCATTCGCGTCCCGGAGCAGTCCAAGGAGTTCAGTTTCATCGCGCTGGAGAATGGCCGGCTCGCCATAGCCCCAACGAACAAGACCCTCTTTGAAGACCTGTCGTGGACCGTTACTGGCGGAATCATTCTCGCGGTTTTGATACTCATGTTTTTACCGATCATATTGGTGGCCGGTTATTGGGTGGTCATGGGTGTCGTCGTCATTGGTGTCGGCGGCGGGTTGGTCTTTCTGCTTTTCGGCACTGACGCAGGACCCGCCGCCATAGCTGGCATCGTTGTCTTAGTTGCGCTGGTATGGTTTAAGATGGCCAAAGGCCCCGCTAAGCAGCACTTTAGTTACTTTAGGTGGGGGTGGGTGTCACTTCTGAAATAGCAGCTTCCGCGCGCGTTTGGACACGCCTGACCGCTGACCCATCGCAGCGTAGTATTCAGCCGGGCCGCGGGCCTTCTTTCAACCCGTGCCGGAGCGCCCGCCCCGCTCACCGCACCCTCATGGTTACCGGCAGGCATCCGCCGGAACATCCGCGGCCTGGGTCACCACGTAGATTCCGCCTTTACTGGCCGCGGTGAAGATCGCCTCTTCCCGCGTGTAGCCCTCGGGCCGCGCAATGCCTTCAAGTATTCCCCAAAACGTGTAAAACAATTGGGCATCGAGCACCGCGTTGTCCTTCAACAACACCAGTAACTGATAGCGGTCGTCACGCGCCATCTGGGCGGCAAGGTTCTCAAGACCGGCCGAAGGCCAGCGCGCGCCGGACAAAATTGGATGGGCGCGAACCTCCTGACCGGCGGCTACGACGACCAAGCGATCCCACGGCTCGTGGACGACTTTCGCCACACATATATAAGGTGAGTCGGCGAGGCCGCGCGGCGTGACCTGGCGGGTGTCCGTGGGCGGCGGCGGGTCGGGGTCAGCCGCCGCGCGCAAGGCGATATCGGCCCCGAAGTCACGCAGCCATCCCGGCGGGATGTAGGGCCTATAGAGAAACCAGCCGACGCCGAAGACGAGCCCCAGGCCAAGGACCATGGCCGTGCCCGAGCTGACCAATCGCCGCCGCGCCGAGGCACTCGCATTGTGTTTTTCACTTTCGGGGCCCGGGGCAACCTTCACGGCGCGAGCTTCTTGGTGAGAAGGTCCGAGCATAACGCCGGACTGGCGTTGCCTTGTGTCGCCTTCATGACCTGGCCCACGAACCAACCCATAATCTGCACCTTGCCGGCGCGGTACTGCGCAACCTTATCGGCATTCTGGGCGATGATCGCATCGACGGCCGCCTCGATGGCGCCGGTATCGGTAATCTGCTTCAAGCCGCGTTCTTCAACGATGCTCCCGGGGTCCTTGCCGGTCTCGATCATGAGCTCGAACACGTCCTTGGCCATGCGCGTCGAAAGCGTGTTGTCCGAGATCAAATCAAGTAATCGGCCGAGGTGCTGGGCGCTGACCGGGCACTCGGTGATCGGAACGTTGCGCGCATTAAGGACCGCGAAGACGTTCGAGCTGACCCAATTATTGGCGACCTTCGCGTCCCGACCCTTAGCCACGGCCTCGAAATAAACGGCGCTGTCCTGATCGGCCACCAACACGCCGGCGTCGTAAGCGCTCAAGCCATAGTTGGCGATGAACCGCGCCTTCTTGTCGTCGGGCAACTCGGGCAGCGTGGCTTTGATCTTGGCCACGAAGGCGTCGTCGAATTCGAGCGGCAACAGATCGGGATCGGGGAAGTAGCGGTAATCGTGGGCGAATTCCTTCGACCGCATCGGCCGCGTTTCGCCTTTGTTGGCGTCGTAGAGGCGGGTCTCCTGCTCGATCTTGCCGCCGCTCTCGTAAACATCCACGTGACGCTTGGCCTCGTGCTCGATGGCTTGGGCGACAAAGCGCACGGAGTTCAGGTTTTTGATTTCGCAGCGCGTCCGCAGTTCGTTCGAGCCCACCGGGCGCACCGAGACATTGGCGTCGCAGCGCATGGAGCCCTCTTCCATGTTGCCGTCACAGGTGCGGAGGTAACGCAGGATTGAGCGCAGCTTCTTGAGATAGAGCCCAGCTTCTTCCGGCGAACGCAAGTCCGGCTTTGAGACGATTTCCATGAGCGCCACGCCGGAACGATTAAGATCGATCATGGATTTAGTGACATGCATGTCGTGGATGGACTTGCCCGCATCCTGCTCCAAGTGCAGCCGCTCGATGCCGATGGCGCGCGTCATGCCGTCGGGCATATCGAGATAGACCGTGCCCTCGCCGACGATCGGCATGTCGCACTGGCTGATCTGATAACCCTGCGGCATATCTGCATAGAAATAGTTCTTGCGCGCGAAAACACTGCGCTGGTTGATCTTGGCCTTGAGACCCAAGCCGGTACGCACGGCCTGCTCCACACAATACCCATTGATGACCGGCAGCATGCCCGGCATGCCGGCGTCGATGAACGATACTTGCGTGTTGGGGCCGGCGCCAAAATCCGCAGATGCGCCCGAGAACAGCTTGGCTTTGGCGATCACCTGGGCATGAACTTCCAGCCCGATCACCACCTCCCAGTCGGCGGTATCGCCTTTGATGACGTAGCTCATGGCGCGACTTTCAAGGTGGGAAAGCGCGCGGCATCCTCCAGCACTTGGCAGACGCGAAACATGGTTTCCTCGTCCCAGCGCTTGGTCAACACCTGCAATCCGAGCGGCAGGCCGTCGTTGTTGAGTCCCGCCGGAACCGAGGCTCCAGGAATCCCGGCAAGTGAGGCCGGTACCGTGAAGACGTCGTTCAGGTACATGGCGATGGGATCGTCTTGTTTGCCGTGAAGGCCAAAAGCCGCCGTCGGCGCGGTCGGTGTCAGGATGGCATCGACTTTTGAAAAAGCGTCGGTGAAATCCTTGGCGATCAGGGCGCGGACTTTTTGGGCCTTGACGTAATAGGCATCGTAGTAGCCCGCGGACAGCACATAGGTGCCGATCAAGATGCGGCGCTTGACCTCGGCGCCGAATCCGGCGGCACGGGTCTTGGCATACATCTCGTCGAGCGAATTCCCCATCGTACGGTCACGCTGGCCGAAGCGCAGACCGTCATAGCGCGCGAGGTTGGAAGAGGCCTCCGCCGGCGCCACAATATAATAAGTGGGGAGCGCGGATTTGGTATGGGGCAGGCTGATCTCGACCGGCGTCGCGCCGGCGTCCTTCAGCCACTGAACACCCGCGTCCCAGAGCAAAGCGACGTCGGCATTGAGGCCGTCCGGACGATATTCCTTGGGGATGCCGATACGCAGGCCTTTGACGCCCTTGCCAAGGGCGGCTTCGAAATCCGGTACCGCCAACGGCGCCGACGTCGAGTCCTTCGGATCGTGGCCGCACATGGCTTTCAACATGATGGCGGCATCGCGCACGGTGCGGGTCATGGGCCCGGCCTGGTCCAAGGAACTGGCGAAGGCAACAATGCCCCAGCGTGAGCACCGCCCATACGTCGGCTTGACGCCGACAATGCCGCAAAAGGAGGCGGGCTGGCGGATCGAACCACCCGTGTCGGTGCCGGTGGCGCCGAGGACCAGGTGCGCGGCAACGGCCGCCGCGGATCCGCCCGAGGAGCCGCCCGGCACCAAATCGCCCGCTTCAGAGTCAGGTGGGCGGCTTCTTGCCTTCCACGGATTTTTCACGGGCCCGAAGTAGCTCGTGCCGTTGGACGAGCCCATGGCGAATTCATCCATGTTCAGCTTGCCGAGCATGACCGCGCCGGCGTCGCGCAATTTCTGACTGACTGTGCTTTCGTAGGGCGGCTTAAATCCTTCGAGGATGTGCGAGCCCGCCGTCGTCTGCACGCCTTCGGTGCAAAACAGATCCTTGATGCCGATCGGTATGCCTTCCAGCGCGCCGGCGGTCCCGGTCTGCAGGCGAGCATCGGATGCTTTTGCTCGTGTGCGCGCAACCTCGGCGGTCGTCGTGATAAAGGCGTTCAGACCCTTGGCCTTCTCCATGGCTTTGAGATGGGCGTCGGTCAGCTCAAGGGCGGTGAATTCGTTTTTCGCCAGCCGGTCACGCGCCGCGGCGATGGTGAACGATGTCAGGTCGGTCATGACGCCCCTACTCCACCACTTTCGGCACGGCGAAAAAGCCGGCGTGGGCCTCGGGGGCGTTGGCCAGGACCATTTCCTGCTGGTCGCCGTCGGTGACCACGTCGGTGCGCCAGGGCAGAGTCAGGTCCGTGCCACCGCTCACTGTACCGCCACTCATGGGAGCAACGTTGTCGGTGTTGACTTCGTTCAGCTGCTCGATCCAATTGAGAATGCCTGAAAGCTTGGCGGCGGTGGCTTCGAGCTCGGCCTGGGGCACCTCGATCCGCGCGAGCGTCGCGATGCGGCGAATAGTGGCTTCATCCAGCGACATCCGTTATTATTCTCCATGCACCCGGGCGCCGAATTGCGATCAGGGCCGTCGGCGGAAAGTCCGTATCACCCACTATGGCGATCTGCAAGCCTAGCGAACTCAAAGCGAAATTGGCCCGGAATCAGACCATTTTGGGCCTGGACCTGGGCACAATAACCATTGGCCTCGCGCTTTCGGACATCACTTATATAGTGGCCTCGCCCCTTTCGACGATCACCCGGCGGAAATTCAGCCACGACGCCGACGAATTGGCCGTTATTATCGCCCAACATAATGTCGGCGCCTTGGTCATCGGCCTGCCCGTGCAGATGGACGGCAGCGAAGGCGCCCGCGCTCAATCGACCCGCTCGTTCGCTGCCGAGCTGCTCAAACGCCAAGATATTCCCATCAGCTTTTGGGACGAGCGGCTGTCCACGGCGGCGGTTGAACGCATGCTCACCGACGAGGCTGATATGTCCCGCAAGCGCCGGGCGGAAGTGGTCGATAAGGCCGCCGCCGCCTATATCCTGCAGGGCGCCCTGGACGGCATCCGAAACGAATCGGGCCGGAACGGTTCCGGTTGACCCCCCGCCTTCCGGCTTGCCCTGCGCAAATCCGCCGCATATAGTCGGCGCTCATGCGTGATCCGGCATTCCCGCACCGCCATCTCCTCGGCATCGAGGGACTCACCCCCGCAGAAATAAACTATTTACTAGACCTTTCGGACCGCTACGTCGACGTTAACCGCGGGCCTGAGAAAACCAGCGATGCTCTGCGTGGCCGCACAATCGTCAATCTGTTCTTCGAGAATTCCACCCGCACCCGTACGTCGTTCGAACTGGCGGCCAAGCGCCTTGGCGCCAATGTCATCAACATGCAGGTGGAAACCAGCTCGGTCGTCAAGGGCGAGACGCTGATCGACACGGCGGTGACGCTCAACGCCATGCATCCCGATGTGCTGGCCGTACGCCATCCGGACTCGGGCGCGGTCAAGCTGCTCGCCGACAAAGTCAATTGCAGCGTCGTCAATGGCGGCGACGGCAGTCATGAACACCCCACGCAAGCGCTGCTGGACGCGCTCACGATCCGCCGGCGCAAAGGCAGGCTGAACGGGCTACTCGTCGCCATATGCGGCGATGTGCTGCACAGCCGCGTCGCCCGCTCCAACTTCCTCCTGCTCCTGACCATGGGTGCCCGCGTGCGTATCATCGCGCCGCGCACCCTAATCCCGAGCGGTGTTGATCGCCTTGGCGTCGAAGTTTTCACCGACATGACAGCGGGCCTCAAGGATGTCGACATTGTGATGATGCTCCGCGTCCAAAGCGAACGCATGCGCGGCAGTTTCATCCCATCGGTGCGCGAATACTTCCATTTCTTTGGGCTGGACCGCGCCAAGCTGGATCAGGCCAAGCCCGACGCGCTGATCATGCATCCAGGGCCGATGAACCGCGGCACGGAAATCGACTCGGACGTCGCCGACGACGTCGAGCGCAGCGTCATCCGCGAGCAGGTCGAACTGGGCGTCGCCGTTCGCATGGCCGTGCTCGAGGTTTTGGCAAACAATGCCTCAGCTCATAAGGCGACGGCGAATAGCCGCCACGGAACGCTCGGGAGAATCGGCATATGAGTGTCGCCACCCCTGGCCGCATCGCCTACATCAACGCGCGTGTCTTGGACCCGGCCACCGGCCATGACGGACCGGGCGAAGTTCTGACCAGCGGCGAGGAGGTCGTCGATGTCGTTCGGAAGCTCTTCGACGGCAATCCGCCGGCCGATGTCGAAGTCGTGGATTGCGGCGGCATGTGCCTGGCGCCTGGCCTCGTCGATACGCGGGTGCAACTGCGCGAACCCGGCGAGGAGCACAAGGAAAGCTTGAAGAGCGCCGGCGAAGCCGCTGTCGCCGGCGGCGTAACGACCATGGTGTGCCTACCCAATACCAACCCGATCATGGACGACGAACCGACTCTGGAATTCGTCGCCCGCCGAGCGCGCTTGCTCGCCCTGACGAAGGTTTACTGCTACGGCGCCATCACCAAAGGCCTGCAGGGTAAAGAACTCGCGGAAATGGGCCTTCTGGCCGAGGCCGGCGCGCTCGCGTTTACAGATGCGACGAGGGCCGTCGCCGATGCCCAGGTCATGCGCCGGGCCCTGCAATACGCCGCCACATTCGGCCTTATGATCATCCAGCATCCCGAAGAGCCGGCATTGGCCACGGGCGTCATGAACTCCGGCGAGTTAGCCACACGCATGGGCCTTGCGGGAATCCCGCGCGAGGCCGAAATCATCATGCTGGAACGTGATATCCGCCTGATGGCAATGACCGATGGCCGTTATCACGCTGCCCATATTTCGACCGCCGATAGCGTCGAAATCATCGCGCGCGCCAAAGCCGCCGGATTAAGAGTAACCTGCGACACCGCACCTTTTTATTTCGCGCTCAACGAACTGGCGGTGACCGATTACCGCACCTTCGCCAAGCTTTCGCCGCCGTTACGCGCCGAGAATGATCGCCGGGCGATCGTCGAGGGTCTGAAGAGCGGTGTCATCGACGCCATCGCCAGCGATCATGCGCCACAGGATTCCGACAGCAAGCGCCTACCCTTCCCGCAAGCGGCCTTCGGCGGCAGCGGACTTGAAACCCTACTCGCGGTTTCGCTCGACCTCTACCACAACGACGACATGAGCCTTCTCGAGGTCCTGCGCCGCCTGACCTCGGCGCCGGCAGATCTCCTCGGCCTCGAGGCCGGCCGTCTGGCTAAGGGCCGCAAAGCCGACCTCACGATCTTCGATCCGGACCAGGGTTGGAAGGTCATCGCCGATAAGTTCAAGTCCAAATCCAAGAACTCGCCCTTCGATGGGCGCCCCGTGCAGGGTCGAGTCCTGCGCACCGTTGTCGACGGGCGCGTGGTCTTCAACGCCATGGCGCATGCCGCCCCGGAGGCCACAGCGAGCGCTGTCAAACGCACACTTTCAAAGCCCCGATGATCTCCGGCTTTCCGCTGTGGGCCTACGGCGCGGCCATTGTCGCTGGATATTTTCTGGGATCGATTCCGTTCGGGCTTTTCTTGACACGCCTAGCCGGTGCCGGCGACATCCGCGCCATTGGTTCCGGAAATATCGGCGCCACCAATGTCCTGCGCACGGGGCGCAAGGGTCTCGCGTTTTGCACGCTGATATTGGATGGCGGTAAGGGCGCGGCGGCGATCTTGGTGGTCAATGCGTTGGTAGGCGGCAGCACCTCGGCTTTGGCGCTGATCGCCGGCGGCGCGGCTGTCCTCGGTCATAATTTTCCGATCTGGCTGCGCTTCAAGGGCGGCAAGGGCGTCGCAACAACCCTCGGCCTCATGATCGCAGCCATGCCAGTCGTCGGCGTCATGGCCTGCCTGACGTGGTTCGCCATTGCCGTGGTTTTCCGCCTCTCGTCGCTCGCGGCCCTGGTGGCATTGGCGCTCGCCCCGATCTATGCGCTGGCATTGGGGCGCACGGATCAAGCGATTGCCTTCACTGGACTGGGCCTCTTGGGTTGGGTCCGGCACGCCACGAATCTGCGCCGCCTGCTGAAGGGCGAGGAACCGCGCATCGGTGTGAAATCGGGCGGCACGCCCGACGATCCATCGGCTTGAGAGCAGCATCATGGCGGGTTCGCCAGTCCCTGAACTTTCCTACGACCAGCTGATCGACTGGATCCGGCTCGCCCGCACCCCGGGTATTGGCGCCAAGACCTTCCGTTACTTGCTGAACCGCTTTGGCGCGGCCAGCGAAATCGTCGCGCATCAATCCGAGTGGAGTGGCCGGCAGAAGCAAACCGAAATACCGGCGCCGGCTGTCGCCGAGCGGGAATTCGCCGCAGCCGCCAAGGTCGGGCTCAAATATCTTCCGGTTACCGACCCGCGCTATCCACGGGCCCTTGCCGCGCTCGACGACGCACCGCCGTTGCTGACAGTGAAGGGCAACCTGGAAGGAAGCGCGCGGCACACCACTCATCGCAGTGGTTGGTGCCCGCAATGCCACCGTCAATGGCCGCAGGTTTGCGAAAACCGTTGCCGCGGGCCTCGCTTAAGCCGGCTATGGAGTAATTTCCGGCATGGCGCGCGGCATCGATGGCGCCGCCCATGAGGGTGCGTTGACGACCGGCCATACGGTGGCGGTTCTCGCCGCCGGCGTTGACGTGGTTTATCCTCCGGAGCACCGCGACCTTTATCTTCGGATTGCCGAGCGCGGCGCGGTTGTTTCGGAAATGCCGCCAGGGACCGAACCCCAGGCCGCGCTCTTTCCCCGGCGAAACCGCATTATCTCGGGCGCGAGCCTTGATGTGGTCGTGGTCGAAGCCACCTTGCGGTCGGGCTCGCTGATCACCGCACGGCTGGCCGCGGAACAAGGCCGCGACGTTTTCGCCGTACCCGGCTCGCCGCTGGATCCCCGTGCCCAGGGGCCGAACGGCTTGATTCGGGATGGGGCGACGTTAATACAATCTGCAGAAAATATATTATGTGAATTGCCATCAGTGATTGTACCGGCACCGAATTTTTGTTCGCCCGCCGCGGCCGCGCTGCAACATATTGAAATCATTAGGGAGAATAATACGCCCGAGACCCGCCGAAAGATTGAGGCGGCGCTTGGCTTGGCGCAGGCCGGTGTTGACGAACTGTTGAGGCAGTGCCAAGTGTCACCCACCGTTTTGGCTACGGTCCTCCTCGAACTGGACCTGGCCGGACGGTTGGAGAGGTTGCCAGGCAACCGCGTGCTGTTAATCGGAACGGTTTGAATTTTTTAACGTTTCCGCGCTAACAGCCT
>SHVO01000061.1 GCA_009694245.1 Rhodospirillaceae bacterium
CGCGCACCCCGGCGCGCTCGGCAAATCCAACCAGGCGCCGCACGCCCTCGCCGGTATAGAGCACGATGTCGGCATGGTGTCCGGCAATCAAGCGGCGCAGCCAGGCTTCGACCAGCCCTACATCGGGCGCGTCATGGATGGCGATGAGCGGGCTGCGGATGATCTCCGCCCCCTCACGCTCGAGCATACCTGCGAGCAGGTCAAGCTCGCGCGTCTCAGCGAGGGCAATGCGGCGATTGGTAAGCGGACCGGTCATGCGGATTTACTTCAAGATTTTCGCCGATAGGGGCAGCACGCCGGAGAATCAGGGGTGCGGGAGCCAAGCTCGTCAGCTTACAGCCCGATGGCCGATTTCAAAGGGGTTCTTGATCATTGCCTCGCGCGATTTCGCGATTCAATTCAACGGTTTGTGAATCGGTCTTAAGCCGCGACGTTATTTTATCCACAGACTGGAGCGATGCGAAACATCCCGAATCACCCGGCAAATAGGGCCTTTGTTACACCCCGGAGCGGCGCCCAAAAAGCGCCTGATGCAAGAAGTATTGAAATTTCGGGGCTAAACCGCGTTTTCTGAATTGCGGCGCTTGCATAAGCCAGCCGGTTGTGATTCTCTCCGAAGCGCAGTTGAGTCCATCATCTTCGAGAAAGGATTGAGAAAATGGCCACTAAAGACCCGACCAAGCAACCGGTCGTCACCCTGAAGCATCTCGCCGCGGAGCTTGGGGCGAAGCATACAATATCCAAGAGAGTCGCCACCGAAATCCTAACGGACCTCGTCGCGTTGATCGCCAAAAACCTCAAGAAGGGCAACAAGCTCCGCATGACGGGCTTCGGCATTCTCCAGGTTCGTAAGCGTCCGGCGCGCATGGGCCGTAACCCGGCGACCGGCGAAGCCATCAAGATCAAGGCCAGCAGGAAGGTTGCCTTCCGGGCTGCCAAAGACCTGAAGGAAGCTGTCTAACTGACGAATTGAGCGCCGGGGAACGAGCTTAGCTCTCCCCGGCGTTACACGCCCGCGCAGGAACCGTCGGCAGTTGCTGACGTCCTTAGCTGCGCAGTAGGCCGCTGCTTGGCGCGCTCGATATTTTGGATCTATTGCATGAACCAACCGTGACTCACGACCAGCGACTGGCCGGTGAGCGCGTTGGATTCAAACGATGCGAAAAACAAGGTCGCCGCGGCGACGTCTTCGATGGTGGTGAATTCGCCGTCAACCGTGTGCTTCAACATGACGTTCTTAATGACGTCGTCCTCAGAAATTCCGAGGGACTTGGCTTGCTCCGGAATCTGCTTCTCAACCAGGGGCGTGCGCACGAAGCCGGGGCAAACGACATTGGCCCTTACGCCATGGACCGCGCCTTCCTTGGCCACGACCTTGGCCAGGCCGATCAGGCCATGCTTGGCGGTGACGTAGGGCGCCTTCAGCACCGAGGCCTCCTTGGAATGCACCGAGCCCATGTAGATAATGCTTCCGCCCCGCCCCTGCTTGTACATGCTGCGCAGGGCCGCGCGGGTCGTGAGAAACGCGCCGTCCAGATGGATTGCCAGCAGCTTCTTCCATTGACCGAAGTCGAAGTTATCGAGCGGCGCCACAATCTGCACACCGGCGTTGCAGACCAAGACGTCGATCCCCCCGAAGGTCTCAACCACTCTGCACATTCCGGCATCGACCTGGGCCTCGTCGGTCACGTCCATGCCGACGGCGACGGCGCGTTTGCCCGCGGGATCAAGTTCCTTGGCGGTGGCTGCGGCGCCCGCCACATTAAGATCGGCGATTGCAACCTTTGCGCCCGCGCGTAAGAACGCATCGGCGATGCCTTTGCCGATGCCGCTGGCGGCACCGGTGATCACGGCGACTTTGTCTTTCACGCTCATGCGATTGTCATCCCAAGCTGTTTCGTGGCCGGGTCGGCCGTTCTCGCGGTCGCCGGAGCTTGCGAAATGATTATCTCGCAATGCAGCATAAATTGCACTAGGGTTTGCGGGGTAACGGCTAAATTGTTGAGGTAACTGTGCTTTATTCCGCCTACCAGTGGCACACCGACATGACGGCGCCGCTCCGCCGAGCGGCGGAGTTGGCAATTGTACTGCTCAACCCGCTGCGCAGATTGCCCGGCCTTGGCGGGTTTGCACCGATCGGCGCGGCCTGGGAAATGCTCGCCCGGGCTGGCTTGAGCCACGAGCGCCCCCACTACGGCATCAGCCAGATCCGGCTTAGCGGCCGGGAAGTTCAAGTCACCGAGGAGGTCTTCCACGCCACGCCCTTCGGGACGCTGCTGCACTTCAAAAAGAAGAGCAAAATTTCCCAGCCGCGCGTGCTGGTCGTGGCGCCGTTGTCGGGTCACTTCGCGACTCTCTTGCGCGGCACCGTCCAGACGCTTCTGCCCGACTACGATGTCTTCCTGACCGACTGGCACAATGCCCGCGACATCCCCGTGGCCGCGGGGCCATTCGGCTTCGATGAGTATATCGCGCACATCATCGACTTCCTTGAGGCAGTGGGCCCGGGCTCCCACATGATCGCCGTTTGTCAGCCTTGCGTTCATGCGCTGGCGGCCGTTGCCGTTATGGCCGCGGACAAAAACCCCGCCCAACCGCGCAGCATGACGCTGATGGCCGGACCGGTGGATACACGGGTCAACCCGACGAAGATCAACGCTCTCGCCAACGATAAGTCGATCGAGTGGTTCGAGCGCAATCTGATCTCCGCGGTGCCGGCTCGGCATAAAGGCGGCGGGCGCCGGGTCTATCCTGGTTTCGTCCAGATCTCTGCCTTCGTGGCCATGAAGGCCGCGCGCCACGCCCAGGCCCACCGCGAACTCTTCACGCACTTGGTGAACGGCAACATCGAAAAATCTGAGACGTTCAAGGCGTTTTACGACGAATACTTCGCCGTGTTTGACCTGCCAGGGGAGTTTTACCTCGAGACCGTCGCCAAGGTTTTTCAGGACGCGGCTTTGGCCAAGGGCGAGCTCACATATCAAGGGCGCAATGTAAATCCCGGCGCCATCAAACGCACCGTTCTTCTCACGGTGGAGGGCGGGCGTGACGACATCTGCGCACCGGGCCAAACGGTCGCCGCCCATGACCTTTGCACGGGCCTACGGCCGGCCATGAAACGCCACCACTTGCAGGCCGGCGTCGGCCACTACGGCGTTTTCAGCGGGCGCCGCTGGGAGGCCGAGATCTATCCCGTCGTCCGGAAATTCATTCAGTCCGCGGTTTAGGTTAGGTAACTAGAGCGGGCGTCATCTTAATTTGAAATTCCCCGGACGCCGTTCGCCCCAGGCTTTCACGCCCTCCTGAAAATCCTCGGTACGGCGCAGCCATTCCTGCTCGAACAATTCGCGTTCGGTCATGGCTTCAACGGCGTCCGCCAGCCCGCGCCGCATGGTTTCACGGATCGACATCACGGCGAGCGGCGCTGATTGGGCAATCTCGGCAGCCAGCGCCAAGGCCGCCGCGCGGACTTCGGTTTGCGCGGCCAGAATATCGGCGACGCCCATGTCCACGGCCTCCCTCCCGGTGATGCGCCGGCCCGTGAGGAATAGCAGTGCCGCCTTTTGCGGCCCGATAAGACGCGGCAATGTATAAGTCAGACCGAACCCGGGATGAAAACCCAGCCGGCTGAAATTGACGCTGAAACGCGCCTCGCTGCAGGTAACTCGAAAGTCGGCGGATAAGGCCAGCCCCATTCCGCCGCCGATGGCCGCACCCTGCACCGCGGCGACCACCGGCTTGCGGGTGCGAAAAATGCGGATCGCTTCGCGGTAAAGATGCTTGGCGGTGCCGCCGCCTTCGCCGGTCGCGCCGGTGTCGGGCCGGTTTTTCAAATCGGCTCCGGCGCAGAACGACTTGCCCTGCGAACACAGCACAATGACGCGGCAGTCGTCGATCTTATCCAGCGTTTCGTGAGCCTGCGCGATTTGGGCGATCATCTCGTTGCTGAAATAGTTGTCCGGCGGACGGCGCAATTCCACGGTCGCCACATGGCCGCTCAATTCCACGCCGATATCGGCATAGACGCCTAAGGTGAGTTCAGCGCGCATCAGATAACTCCTTCGTCCGGAAATTCTCAGCCGGTCATCCAAAATATCTGCGTTACAAGTTTACCACGCCTTGCTCAAGCGCGGCATCGACCCTGATACTAACTTACGCATCGGCACGAACAGGCGTATATAGCGCCGCTTCACGGAATGCTCGATGTGAACAAGCGATCCAGCCTCAAAGCCGCCGTGGCGGCCGCCTTCAGCTCCGCCGCCGACACCTATGACGACAGTGCCGGGCTTCAACGGGAGGTGGCCGAGCGACTGGCGGGACGCATCGCCGGTCTGCCGTTGCCGGGGCAGCCGCGTATTCTCGAAATCGGCTGCGGCACCGGCTTCCTCAGCCGCGCGCTATGCTCATTAAACCCTTCCGCATTGGTGGTGACCGATATTTCACAGGCCATGCTGGCGCGTTGTCGCGAGACCCTGGGAGACATCAGAACCGCCCGCTTCCTGACGATGGACGGCGAGGAACCGAGAGCGGCGGCAGGTTCGGGATTCGATCTCATCTGTTCCAGCTTGACCTTTCAATGGTTCGACGATCTGCCGTCGTCCCTTGCCCGTCTCGCAGCGCTTTTAGCACCGGGCGGACACTTGGCTTTCGCGACACTCGCCGCCGACAGCTTCAACGACTGGAGCCGGGCGCATACCTAGCTGACCCTGCCGTCGGCCGTGCGCAATTACCCCGCACGCGCGGCCTTAGCCGCGATGCTGCCGCAGGGAGGGTTTGGAAAGATTGAGGACGAACGTTTGCTGCGCGGTTATATCGACGGCCATGCGTTTGTCAAACAATTGAAATTGATCGGCGCCCACGTGCTGGAAAACGATAGGCGTCCCCTGGGGCCCGGCGCCCTACGCCGCGTGCTGCGCCATTTCGATGCGGGCATCGCCGTCACCTATAACATTGCCTACGGCCTCTGGCGCCGGGCCTAGGAAAGTTTCAGGACTTCAAAGATCGTGCGCGTCAGCTTCGCCAGATCCTCGGCGTCAATGGTGAAGGCCGGCGTCAGATAGATGATATTGTTGAAGGGCCGCACCCACACACCCGCATCAACAAAACGCCGCTTCAAGCCGTTCAGATCGCCAATGTGATTCATTTCAACCACGCCGATGGCCCCCTGCACCCGCACGTCTTTCACGCCGGGCAAGCCGCGGCAGACCTCGAGGTCTTGGCCCAGGGTTTTAGAAATTGCCGCGATCTGCGCGAGCCGCGGCTCCCGTTCAAACAAGTCAAGCGACGCATTGGCGGCGGCACAAGCGAGTGCATTCGCCATATACGTCGGACCGTGCATCAAGGCGTGCGCGGGATCTTCCGACCAGAAGGCGTCGAAAATCTTGCCGCGCGCGACCGTCGCCGCCAAGGTCATGGTGCCCCCGGTCAACGCCTTCGACAGGGTCATGATATCCGGCACGATACCGGCGGCTTCACAGGCGAACATGGCCCCGGTGCGGCCGAAGCCGGTGAAGATCTCGTCGCAAATCAAGACGAGCCCATAGCGATCGGCGGCGGCGCGCAAACACCGCAAGACCGCGGCATTGTGGAACAGCATGCCGCCGGCGCCCTGCACCAAGGGCTCGACGACCATCCCCGCCAAAATGTCGGCCTTTTCCGCGAGGAATTGATCGAATGCAGCGATGCTGGCGTCATCCTGCGGAAGATCAATGACGTGGTGCCGCGGTAGGAGACCCTTGAACAAGGCATGCATGCTTTCGTCCGGATCGCTCACCGCCATGGCGGCAATGGTGTCGCCGTGGTAGCCGCCCTTGAAGGCGACGAAAGTTGACCGACTGCGCACGCCCTGGTTCAGCCAATACTGCGTCGCCATCTTGAGCGCGACCTCGACGGCGACCGAGCCGGAGTCGCAGAAGAACACCCGGGAGAGATCGCCCGGTAACAGGCCGGCGAGCCTACTAGCCAGAGTCAGCGCCGCCTCGTGCGCCAAGCCGCCCAACATCACGTGGGGCATGATCTCAAGCTGGCGCGCGACAGCGGCACGAATGTGGGGATGGTTATAACCATGGCAGGCGGTCCACCACGACGCGATGCCGTCCACCAACTCCCGGCCATCGGCGAGTACAATGCGCGAGCCATGCGTGCGCGCCACCGCCAGCGGCGGCGGCGCGGTTTTCATCTGGGTATAGGGCAGCCAGATATGCGGGGATCCGGACTCGTACCAATCGGGCTCATTGCTGGCGGGGGTCACCGACGCGCGCTTGCCGCTCACGCCGGCGGCTTGCCAATCCGCGCCTTCGCGCGGGGGCATCGTCACCAGGCCGAGGCGGTCGAATAAGGCCCGGTCGTGATCCTCGCCCGGATTCGGCGTGGTCAAGAGCCGATCTCCATAGAAGATCGAATTGGCGCCGGCCAGGAAACACAAGGCCTGGACTTCGTCGGACATGTCTTCGCGGCCCGCCGAGAGCCGCACCATCGAACGCGGCATGGTGATGCGCGCCACGGCAATCGTGCGTACAAAATCAAGCGGGTCAAGCCGGAGGGTTCCATTCAAAGGCGTGCCTTTGACTTGCACCAGGAGATTGATCGGCACGCTTTCGGGATGCGCCGGCAGAGTCGCAAGCGTCGTGATCATGCCGGCCCGATCCTCAAGCCCCTCGCCCATGCCGATAATGCCGCCGCAACATACATTGATCCCGGCATCGCGCACGTTGGCCAAGGTATCAAGGCGGTCGGCGTAAGTGCGCGTGGTGATGATCTTGCCGTAGAACTCCGCCGAGGTGTCGAGGTTGTGGTTGTAGTAGTCGAGGCCCGCGCCCTTGAGGCGGATCGCCTGTTGGGGCGTCAGCATGCCCAAGGTCGCACAGGACTCGAGCCCCAGCGCCTTGACACCTTCGATCATGGCGCAAACGGCCTCGACATCATGATCTTTGGGTGAGCGCCAGGCCGCGCCCATGCAGAACCGGGTCGCGCCGGCGGCCTTGGCGGCTTGGGCCTCGGCAAGTACGTCCGCGACTTCCATGAGCCTGGAGGCGGTAAGGCCGGTGTCGTAGCGTGCACTCTGCGGGCAATAGCCGCAATCTTCGGGGCAGCCGCCGGTCTTGATTGAAAGCAGCGTCGAGACCTGGACTTCCCGCGGGTCAAAGTTCATGCGGTGGACGGTCTGGGCCTGAAACATCAGCTCAGGAAAAGGCAAGGCGAACATCGCCCGAACCTCGCCTCGCGTCCAGTCATGGCGCACTGCCCCGACCGCATGGGCCATGTTCGGGCGCTGGGGTCGGGCAGTCTGGGCCTCGACGGTCGGCAACATATTAAGTATGCCTTTCATGAAACCGCACCTATTAGTCGGTTGGGGTAAAGGTACATCCAGATGACGTCAAGGTGGAAGCAGGGCGTCAGCGTGAATGCGGCGTGCCTCGGGGGAATGTATTTGAACGAGCGGCGCTCATGAGCAGCCTCAATACCTTCGCCGCGGAAAAGCTGGCCAGACTCGAGGCCAAGCGGTTGCGCCGCACGCTCATCGATACCGCGCGCGAGGACGGCATCTGGATGATTCGTGGTGGCCGAAGACTGCTGTCGTTTTCCTGCAACGATTACCTCAACCTCACCCAGCACCCGGCCGTTCAGGAGGCCGCCATCGCCGCGATCCGTACCCACGGCGTCGGCGCGGGTGCTTCGCGTCTGGTCACCGGCAATCACCCCCTCTTTGCCCAGCTCGAGACCCGGCTCGCGGCGCTTAAGGGTACCGAGGCCGCTTGCGTTTTTGGCTCGGGCTATCTCGCCAATATGGGAATCATCTCGGCCCTCATGGGGCGTGGCGACCTCCTACTCGTCGACGAACTATCCCATTCCTGCATTATGGCGGGCGCGGCCTTGAGCGGCGGCACATTGCTCAGCTTTCGCCATAACGACACCGACCACGCCGCGCAGTTGCTCAAAGAGCACCGCGGGCGTCACCGCCACGCCATGATCGCCACCGACGGCGTGTTTTCCATGGATGGCGATCTCGCGCCGCTTAACGAGCTCGCCGCGCTTGGCCGGGAATTCGATGCTTGGTTGCTTTCTGACGACGCCCACGGTATTGGCGTCGTTGGCGGCGGGCGCGGTTCGAGCTTTGCGGGCGGACACAGAGCCGACGTTGCCTTGCAGATGGGGACGCTCTCCAAGGCCATCGGCGGTTACGGCGGTTATCTTTGCGCCTCCGAGGTCGTGATCGGCCTCATCAAGACCCGGGCGCGTACGTTCATATACTCGACTGCCCTGCCGCCGGCCTTGGCCGCCGCCGCGATCGCCGCGATCGATCTCATTGTCCGCGATCCTGAATACGCCGCCACACCCTTGCGCAAGGCCAAGGCGTTCACCGCCCGCCTCAATCTGCCGGAAGCGATGAGCCCGATCGTGCCGATCATCCTTGGCGATACCGACGAAACACTGAAGGCCTCAAACATGCTCGCCGACGAGGGTTTTCTCGTCACCGCAATCCGCCCGCCGACCGTGCCGTCCGGCACCTCCCGCCTTCGCCTGACATTCACGGCCGCCCATCCGGATCGCGAGATCGAGCGCTTGGCGGCGATCATCGGTGAACGCTTGCTCGGGAGCCGCACATGAGCGCGTACTTCGTCACGGCCACCGGCACCGACCTCGGCAAGACCTTTGTGACCACGGGGCTGATCGCGGCCCTGAAGCGCCGCGGACGCACCGTCGAGGCCTTGAAACCGGTCGCCAGCGGCTATGACGCCGCAGCCGCGGATTCAAGTGATCCAGGTTTACTGCTCACGGCCCTTGGCCGGGGGCTGACCGAGGAAAATCTCGCTGCCATCGCGCCGTGGCGCTTCAAGGCGGGGCTTTCACCCGATATGGCCGCGACCCGCGAGGGCCGCATCATCGACTTTTCCGCGCTGGTCGCATTTACCGCCGAGGCCATTGCCCGCCGACAGGGTACGCTGTTTATCGAGGGTGTCGGCGGAATCATGGTGCCGCTGACGACCGACCACACCACGCTCGACTGGATGATGGCGGTGAAAGCTCCGTTGGTCCTGGTGGCGGGAAGCTATCTCGGGGCCATCAGCCATACCTTGAGCGCGGCGGATGTCTTGGCGCGTCGCGGATTGCGCATTGCCGCGCTGGTGGTCAACGAGTCGGCCGGCAGCGCAGTGCGGCTGAACGAAGCGGCGCAGAGAATTGAGCGTTACGTCAACGCGCCGATTGTCTGTATTCCGCGCGATCCGTTGGCCGGCCACCCGGCGTTCGACCAACTCGCGGACGCGCTTTTGCCCGAGCGCCCCTGACCCCGCGCGGTTTCATGGCCCGCGTGGTCTTAAGGCCTGCGCAAGTATCTTTTCCGAATTGAATGACGAGCGCAGCATTTGCTCCCAGGCGGGCTGTCAGCCAGAGTTCGCCCCGGCGGGGTGATTCATCCGCCATGAAAAAGTTGAGCGTCAAAATCCATTAGAGGAGGGATATTATGGCCGTCGCACCGTGACCAAAATTACTGCTTCGTCAAAAAGGGGATTTCAGGAAGCCGTACAGGAAGGCATGAAACGTGCCATCAAAAGCCTGCGCGGAATCACAGGTTTTGAAGTGGTATCGTACAAAGGCAAGGTCGATGGCGGCAAGGTGGTCGAATACCGGGCGACCATGGAAGTCACGTTCATTCTTGAATAGTTTTCAGCGCGCCGGCAGGCCGATTCTTAGGAACCCGCCTCGGACTTGGTCCGGGAGCGGGTAACTGCTTTCCGCGCGCCGACGACGCACTACTCCCCGTCCTCACATGAGAAGCCTAATTCGCTGAGGCCTTCGTCCAATTCGTCCGCCAACAACGGCTGGCTCAGGAGGTACTGCGCAACGCGCTTGGGATGCTCCTCGTGGGCGATCTCCACGGCCTCGTCCCAATCCTCGGTGGGATAGGCGCCGGGCCCGTTCCAGGTCACCGCCACGAGGTCGGCTTGTTCGTCTTCGTTGAGGCTGTCGATAAAGACCTTGAGGTCGTCGTATGCCGGATTGTCGGCGACCCCCGGCGCATCCTCCTCGGGCAGTTCATCCCGCATGACATCGTCGGCCGCGGACGGCCCGGCTCGTTGTCGAGGGGATCGAGATCGGCCATCACCTCGCGGGCGCGATTGATGATGTAGCACACGGTCTCGACAGCGATGTCCATGGCGCCGCTCCTTTGCGCTGGTCCTAGCGAACCGGCGGTCCGGACATTGGACAGGATTCGCCGAGGGCTTTCAACGCCAGATCAGGCGTGTCGGTGAACAGCCCGTCGACGCCTAG